>JBLMWX010000118.1:0-36865 GCA_050257455.1 Gemmatimonadota bacterium
CGCGACTCGCCGATCGAGGTGACGCGGATCCCGGCCCGGTCGACGACCGGGCAGCGGGTTTCGCAGATGCCGCACCCCACGCACAGGTCGAGGACGACCGCGGGGACCTTGACGGAGGCACCGCCCCTTCCCGGCCGGTCCTCGAAGACGATCGCCTTCTTCGGCGTGGGGCAATGCTCTTCGCAGACGATGCACGGCGTCCCCTGGGCGTACGGGATGCACCGCGACGGGTCCACGAACGCCAGGCCGATCACCGTCTTCTGCTTCTCCGGGACGTCGAGCTTCCGGATGGCCGAGGTGGGGCACACCTGGCCGCACAGGGTGCAGTTGTACTCGCAGTAGCCGATCTTCGGGACCAGCACCGGGGTCCAGAGCCCCTCGATCCCCGCCTGGAGAAGGGTCGGCTGAAGGCCCCCCGTGATGCAGACCTTCATGCACTCGCCGCACCGGACGCAGCGGGAGAGGAAGTCGTCCTCGGGCCGCGACCCCGGCGGGCGGATGAGCTCCGGAGCCGGCCGCGCGGCGGCCGGGGACGTCTTCATCACCAGCGCCGCGCCGGCCCCGAGGGCGGCGGCGGCAAGAGCGGCGCGGCGGCCCGTGTCCACGCGGTCCCGCGTTCCCCGGGCCAGCGCGAATCGCCACGCGAGGGCGCCCTCCGGGCACTCCGCCGAGCAGTTGAAGCACGCGACGCATTCGGAGGGCGACCAGCCGTCGGCGACGTGGGGGTTCGCGCCCCCCGCGCAGACGTCGCGGCACCGCATGCAGCCGGTGCACCGGTCGCTCATCGACAGCCGCAGGAGCCCTGCCCGGGAGAAGAGCCCCAGCAGGGCCCCGAGCGGACAGACGAAGCGGCAGAAGAACCGCGTCCGGGACCGGTTGAGCGCGAGAAGGAGGAGGAAGATCGCGAAGAGCAGCAGCGCCTGCTCGTAGCGGGCGGGGAAGAACGAGAGGAAGTGCGCCCGGAGGAACGTGTAGGCGGCGTCGAAGACGTCCGACGCGGGACGCCACGGCAGGGCGTACCCCCACCCCAGGAAGAGGCGCACCGCGTAGTCGATCCCCGGCATGACCGACAGGGAGAGCGAGCGGATGAGCAGCGAGATCGGATCGAGAAGCCCCGCCGCCTGGATGCCGAGGAGGGCGGCGCCGAAGACGAAGAGGAGGACGCCGAATTTCCACCGCGCTCCCGCCGTCTTGACCCCCCGCTCCGGGACGAGCCGCCGGCCGGCGAAGCTCACGGCGTGGTGGAGCGTGCCGAACGGACAGACCCAGCCGCAGAAGGCCCGGCCGAACAGGAGGGTGACGGGCAGGAAGAGGAGGGCGAGGAACAGCGCCGACGGGACCGCGTGCGCGGAAACGAGGGAGGACAGGAAGACGAGGAGGTCGGCGTCGAGAAAGATCTTGACCGGGTAGGCGAGCTCGTTCGTCCCGCCGTAGTCGGTCTTGACCAGAAGGACGAAGAAGAGCAGGAGAAACGCCCCCTGCGAGATCCTCCGGGCAAGCCGCTTGGCATCGGGCCGCGTCGTCACGGGTGGCATCGGCCGTGTCAATGCGCCGGCCGCACCTCGTAGTCGAGAGGGTCGGGAACGCCGGCCTCGGCGAACGCCCGCAGGCGCAGCGCGCACGAGTCGCAGCGGCCGCACGCCTTCGGCCCGTCCCGGTAGCACGACCACGATTTCTCGAACGGGACGCCGAGCGATTTCCCCAAGAGGACGAGGTCCTTCTTCCGGAGCTCGATGAACGGGGCCTTGACCGCGATGCCGCTGCCGTCCCGGGTTCCCCGCCGGATCGCCTCGTTCATCGCGTCGTAGAAGGCGGGACGGCAGTCGGGGTAGCCGGACGAATCGGCCTCGACCGCCCCGATGTAGACGTTTGTCGCCCCGGAAACCTCGGCCCAGGAGACGGCGATGCAGACCAGGTGGGCGTTCCGGAACGGGACATACGTGGCGGGAACGCCGCGCCGGCCGAGGTCCGCGTCCGGCACGGCGACGGACGGGTCGGTCAGGGCGCTCCCCCCGATCGCGCGAAGGTACCCGATGTCGACCGCGAGCCGGTCGCGGACGCCGAGGTGGTCGGCGATGGCGTGGAAGCAGGCGAGCTCCCGCGCCTCGGTGCGCTGCCCGTAGTTCACGTGGAGGAGGGCGATGTCGGATTCCCGGGTGGCGAAGGCCGCCAGCACGAGGCTGTCCATTCCCCCGCTGACCAGGACGATCCCCCGGGGCTTCGGCGTCGTCACACGCCCCTCCGGTCGGGGCCCCAGACGAGCTTGTGGAGCTGGAGCTGGAACCGCGCGTCGAGGGCGTCGCCGACCATCCACCCGGCGAGGCGCTCAGGCGCCAGGAGCCCGAAAGCCGGGGACATCAGGACCTTGAAATCGCGACCGTTCAGGTACTTGGCGATCACGTCCCTGGCGTACCGGTAGTCTTCTTCGGACGCGACCACGAACTTGACCTCGTCCCGCGGGGTGAGGCAGTCGAAATTCTCCCACAGCGTCCGGTGTGCCTCCCCCGAGCCGGGGCACTTGACGTCCATGATCTTCACCGCCCGCGGATCGAGGGACGCCAGGGACACGGTGCCGTTCGTCTCGACGAGCGCCGCCCAGCCGAGGTCGAGGAAGGCGCGCACGAGCGTGGCCGCCTCGGGCTGCAGCAGCGGCTCCCCCCCGGTGACCATCGCCCGGGGGATGCCGAAGAGCTTCGCCCGGGAGACGACCTCCTCCACGGGGAAGTCGTCGCCGCCGTCGTAGGCGTACGTCGTATCGCAGTAGCGGCAGCGGAGGTTGCAGCCGGTCAGGCGGACGAAGGCGAAGGGGAGGCCGGCGTACGACGTCTCCCCCTGGATGCTGGCGAAGATCTCGGTGACGCGGAGCATCGCTCCATTCTAGCAGAACCGCCCGGCGGGCCGTCACCCCGCCGGGCCGGCGCCTACTTCGCCGGGTCGAGCCAGTGGGCGAACAGCGCGTCCCTGCCGTGGACGATGTCGAAGAATTTCTCCTGGATCTGCCGGGTCACCGGCCCCGGCTTCCCCGTCCCGACGCGGCGGTCGTCGACCTCCCGGACCGGGGTGACCTCGGCGGCCGTGCCCGTGAAGAACATCTCGTCCGCGATGTAGAGCTCGTCCCGCGTGAAGCGCGTCTCCTTGACGGGGATGTCGAGCTTTCGCGCGATGGTGAGGACCGAGTCGCGCGTGATCCCCGGGAGGACCGACGTGAGCGGAGGGGTGAGGAGAATCCCGTTCCGGACGATGAAGACGTTCTCCCCGGACGCCTCGGCCACGTACCCTTCCGTGTCGAGCAGGACGGCCTCGTCGTAGCCGGCCTTGACCACCTCCCACTTGGCGAGGACCGAGTTGACGTACTGGCCGTTGATCTTCCCCTTGCTCATCGCCGCGTTGACGTGGTGCCGGCAGAACGAGGAGACCTTCGCCCGGATCCCTTTCTTGAGCCCCTCCTCCCCCAGGTACGCCCCCCAGGACCAGACGGCGATGGCGAGGCGGATCGGGTTCGACCGGACGAAGAGGCCCAGCTCGCCTTCCGCGATGTACACGACCGGGCGGATGTACCCTTCCGCGAGCCCGTTCGCGACGAGGGTCTTCCGGATCGCCTGGCAGACGTCCTCCTCGGAGAACGGGATCTCGAGCGTGGCGATGTGGGCCGACCGGAAGAGGCGCTCGACGTGCTCCTTGAGGCGGAAGACGGCGGAGCCGCCGTCGTCGGTCTTGTAGCACCGGATTCCCTCGAACACGCCGACCCCGTAATGGAGCGTGTGGGCCAGGACGTGCACGCGCGCGTCGTCCCAGTCGACAAACTTGCCGTCCATCCAGATCTTCTTCGTCTTGGGGACCACGGCCGCCCTCCCGCGGGTTTGATGTGTTATTCTTGCAACGGACGGCAAATCCTGTCAAATCGGGGTCCCGCGCGAACGCCTTGGATCCGGGAGATCGAAAGAGCGCCGAACGGAAACGGCTCGGGACCGCCCGCTTTTCCCTGGCGAGCGCCGTCGCGCTGGCCACGGCCAAGTTCGTCGTCGGGATCCTGAGCGGCTCCCTGGGCGTGCTGTCGTCGGCGTTCGACAGCCTCGCGGACATCTTCATGTCCGCGGTCAACCTCGTCTCCATCCGGAAGTCGCTCGAACCCGCGGACACGACCCACCCGTACGGCCACGGGAAGGTGGAGACGCTGGCCACCGTCTTCCAGGGGGCGGTCATCGCGGCGACGGGGATCTGGGTCATCCGCGAAGGGATCCTGCGGATCATGGCGAAGAAGGTCCCCGCGTCGGCGGAGGCCGGGATCGCCGTCATGGTCATCGGCGTCGTCGCCTCGTGGTACGTCTCGGGCCGGATCCGCCGGGCGGGGGAGGAGACCGGCTCCTCGGCCCTCGTCGCGGACTCGCTCCATTTCCGTACGGACGTCTACACGAACGCCGGCATCCTCCTCTCCCTCGCGCTGTTCCGGCTGACCGGCTGGGCCTGGCTGGACCCGGGCGTCGCCATCGCGGTCGGGATCTACATCGCGGCGGTCGCGGCGAAGCTCCTCTTCGAGGCGGTCCAGGATCTCCTGGACCGGGGCCTTCCCCCGGAGACGGTGGCCCGGGTCGAGAAGATCATCGACGCGCACCGGCCGCTGATCATCGGCTTTCACGACTTGAGGACCCGCCGGTCGGGGTCGGAGAAGCACGTCGACTTCCACGTCGTCGTGTGCCGCCAGTTCCTCCTCGATGACGCCCACCGGGTGGCGGACCACATCGAGAAGGAGGTGGGCAGCGCCCTCGGGAACGCGCGCGTGGTGACGCACATCGACCCGTGCGACATCGAATGCCCCGGCACCGACGCGTGCGAGCGGATCCTCTCCGACATCCGGCGTCTCGACGCGCCCGGGAAGAAGGACGCGCCGGGCGGGGGAGCCCGGACCGGCTGACGCGGCCGCAGGGGGAGGCCGGTCGGGCGGCTGTGCTATAATCCGGGGTGCCATGAGAGCGGTCCTCGTCGTCCTCGTCGCCGTGCTGGCGCTGGTGGCGGCCTTCGCCGTCCAGAACCCGGGCATCGTGACCGTCCGGTTCATGACCCTCTCCGCGGACACGTCCCTCCTCGTCATCATCGTCCTGTCGTTCGCGGCGGGGATTCTCGCCGGGTGGCTCGCCGGCGTCCCGGCGTCGTTCCGGCGGGCCCGCCGGATCCGGGAGCTCGAGGCCAAGCTGGCGGCAAAGGGGCCGCCGGGAGACGCCCCGCCCGCGCCGCCCGCCGCGCCGGGGGGTTAGCGGATGACCGGCCACCGGCTGACCGAGGCCGAGCGGAAGCTGCTCCTCTGCCTGCTCGTCTTCTACAAGGAGATCGGGCCCGCGGCGACGCCGGGCCTCAAGGGCCTCGACGAGGAAGCCGGGATGGAGCGGCACGAGCTCGAGGAGGCGGTCAAGGGGCTTCGGTCCCGCGGCCTGATCGAATACTGGGAGCTCCAGCCGGCCGTCCGGCTCACGGCGCCCGGGCTCGTCCTCGCGTGCCGGCTCGACGGGGGCGGCTGAGATTCCGCGACGGGTGACACGGAAGGGCGGCGCCGCGGGGCCATCCTCTCTGTCCGCGCGGCTCGAGGACGTCTCGGGACGGCTCGCCGCCCGGTACGGGCGTCCGGGCCGGTGCGCTCACGAGAAGGACCCCGTCAGGAACCTCGTCCTCACGATCCTCTCCCAGAACACGACCGACGCGAACCGGGACCGCGCCTTCGCCTCCCTCGTGGACAGGTTCCCGACGCTCGCGCAGCTCGCCGCCGCCCGGCCGCGCGAGGTCGAGGAGGCGATCCGGGCCGGGGGGCTGGCGCGGGCCAAGGCGAAGGCGATTCTCGGTGCGCTCGCGCGTCTCAAGGAGGAGCGCGGCGCGTACACCCTCGGCTTCCTCGCGGACATGCCGCTCGCCGGGGCGCGCGACTACCTCACCTCGTTCCCCGGGGTGGGAGTCAAGACGGCGAACGTCGTCCTGCTGTTCTCGTTCCGCCGCGAGGCGTTCCCCGTGGACACCCACATCCTGCGGGTGTCGAAACGACTGGGACTCGTGCCGCGGAACGCGACCCTCGCCCGGGCGGCCCTTCTCCTGGAGCCGCACGTGCCGCGGGGCGAGCACGCGCCGCTCCACCTCAACATGATCCGCCTCGGGCGCGAGGTCTGCCGCCCGGGGAATCCGCGCCACGCGGAGTGCCCGCTCCTGCCCGTCTGCCCCGAGGGGAAGAGGAGCCCGAAGCCGGCGCGCGGCGCCCCGCACCGGTGACCGCCGGCAACGCCCTGCGGCTGGCGTTCCTCGGCCTCCTCACCCTGGTGATGGGGGTGCCGGGGATCCTGCTCGCGCTCCTCCTGCCGGGGAGACGGCTCAAGGGCCGGCTCTTCCTTCTCGTCTCGAGGAACTACTCGCGGATCGTCCTGGCCGCCTTCCGGGTCCGGGTCGCCGTCTCGGGGCTCGAGAACATCGACCCCGCGCGGCCGTACGTGTTCATGTCCAATCACGTGAGCCACGTGGATTCGCCGGCCCTCGCCCTCGTCATCCCCCATCCCCTCCACTGGGTCTTCAAGAAGGAGCTGGCGAAGATCCCGGTCTTCGGCTGGGTCCTTCTCGCCTGCGGCCAGATCATGGTGGACCGGTCGGACCCGGAGCGGTCGCGCGCGACCCTCGGCGCCGCGCTCGCGGGCCTCTCGGGGAACAGCTCGGTGATGATCTACCCGGAGGGAACGCGCAGCCGCGACGGTGCGCTGCAGCCGTTCAAGAAGGGGGGGTTCTGGATGGCCCTCCAGGCGGGGCTGCCGATCGTCCCGGTGCGGGTTTCCGGCACCCGGGAGATCGTGGCCGCCGGCACGCTCGCGGTGAACCCCGGGACCGTGCGCGTCGCCGTGTTTCCCCCCGTCGAGACGCGCGGGCGGACGGCCGCCGACATCCCCGACCTCATGGCCCGGGTCCGGGAGGCGATGGCCTCCGGAACGACGGATCCTGGGTGAAGAAGAAGAGCGCGCCCGCGGCGGTGACCGCCGCGGCGCCGACGAACATCGTCGTGTAGCCCCGGCTCTCGGCGACGAAGCCGAATGCGGCGGCGCCGATCACCAGCCCCATGTCGAAGGCGCCGGTGAACATCGCCATCGCCATTCCGCCCCGGTCCGTCCCCGCCCGGTCCAGGATGAGCGCGGACAGGGAGGGGAACAGGAACCCGTGCCCGGTGCCGGTCACGACGGCGACGAGCGCGAGCGTCCCCGGCCCGCGCACGAACGGGATGGCCAGGGTGCCCGCCGCCAGGAGGCCGAGCGACACGAGGCTGATGCGCTCCCGGGCCATCCGGTCGGCCAGGGTCCGGGTCAGCGTCCGCGTCCCGACGACGGTGAGCGCGTACACGAGCACGAAGATGCCGAGGGAGCCGATCTTCTCGACCAGGAGGAACACCGGGAGGAAGGTGAAGATCGATCCGTAGGCCATCCCGAAGAGGAAGCCGGCGGAGTTCGGAATGAAGTACGGGCGCGCGAGAAAGACCAGGAGGGACGACGCCGAGAGCCGCGCGCTCCGGGGAGGCTCCCGCATCGCGAGGGGGAGGAGCCCCGCGGCGAACGAGACCGCGATTCCGGCGAGGAAGAGCCCCCGGAACCCCGAAACGCCGATCATCCAGTCCCCGAGCCAGCCGCCCAGGGCGGTCGGGACGAAGAAGGAGAGGCCGAACACGCCGAGCGCCTCGGCGCGGCGGTCGTCGGGCGCCGCGGCGGCGATGTAGGCGTAGGACGCGGTCGCGAAGAAGGAGTACGCCGCCCCCTGGAAGATCCGGATGGCGAACAGGTGCGCCCCCTGCCGGGTGACGAAGAGCCACGGGATGGTGGACGCCGACGCGAGCAGCGCTCCGGAGACGAGGAACGCCGTGCGGCCGCCCCGGTCCACGAAGAGGCCGTTGACGGGTTTCAGCGCCACCGACACGAGCGTCCCCGTGGCCATGATGAGCCCGATCTCCCCCTCCCGGATGTTCATCCGGTACAGGAATGCGGGGAGGAAGATGAAGATGGTGGCGTACAGCGAATACAGGAAGTTGGACGCGTTGAGGAGGACGTAGTCCCGGCCATAAAGCGGGCGCCGCATAATGGCACTATACCCGGGGCGGCGCATTTTTCCATCCGCGGATCGCCTCTTCCCCCCGGGCGGTGATTCCGGGAGAATGGGGGCATGACAAGGCCGCTCCGCATCGCCCTCGCCCAGATCAACACGACGGTGGGGGACATCGCAGGCAACGCCCGCAAGGTCCTCGACTTCGCCGCGCGGGCGGCCGCCGCGGGCGCCGCGGTCGTCGTCTTCCCGGAGCTGGCGCTGCCGGGGTACCCGGCGGAGGACCTCCTGCTGCGCGCCTCCTTCATCGACGAGAACATCGAGGCGTGGCGGGATCTCGCGCGGCGGATCGAGGGGATCGCCGCGGTCGTCGGGTTCGCCGACCGCGACGCCAAGGGGAATATCTACAACGCGGCGGGAGTCGCGGCGGGAGGCCGCGTCCGCGGGGTCTACCGCAAGATGCACCTCCCCAACTACGGGGTGTTCGACGAGGTCCGGTATTTCCGGCGCGGGAGGGACCCGTATCTCTTCCGGGCGGCCGGCCGGTTCGTCGGCGTCACGGTCTGCGAGGACATCTGGGTCCGCCGCGGTCCCCTCCCGCGGGAGGCGAAGGCCGGGGCGCGCCTCATCCTCAACCTCTCCTCCTCGCCCTACCACGCGGGCAAGTGGGAGACGCGGCGGGCGCTCGTGACCGGCCACGCCCTCTCGTGCGGCTGCCCGGTCGCCTACTGCAACCTCGTGGGCGGGCAGGACGAGCTCGTCTTCGACGGGGGGAGCATGGTCGTCTCGGCGATGGGGGAGCTCATCGCGCGCGCCGAGATGTTCGCGGAGGACCTGCTCGTGTGCGACGTGGGGGGCAAGGCGGAAGGGGGTCGGATCGCCCCGGCCCCCGCCGACGAGGCGGAGGTCTTCCGGGCCCTCGTCCTGGGAACGCGCGACTACGTCGAGAAGAACCGGTTCCCGGGGGCGATCATCGGCCTGTCGGGCGGAATCGATTCGGCCCTGGTCGCGGCGATCGCCGTGGAGGCGCTCGGGCCCGGCCGGGTGCTCGGCGCGACGCTGTCGTCGCGTTACACCGCCCCGATGAGCGTGGAGGACGCCCGCGCGCTCGCGAACAACCTCGGCATCCGGTGCATCGACCTGGCGATCGGGGCGATCTGCGACGCGTTCGCGGCCGAGCTCGCGGAAACGTTCCGCGGGCGCGGTCCGGACGTCACCGAGGAGAACCTCCAGGCGCGCATCCGGGGCACGATCCTCATGGCGCTGTCCAACAAGTTCGGCCATCTCGTCCTGACGACCGGGAACAAGAGCGAGATGAGCGTGGGGTACGCGACGCTGTACGGGGACATGGCGGGCGGCTTCGCCGTCATCAAGGACCTGTTCAAGACGAGCGTCTACCGCCTTGCGCGCTACTACAACGGGGTGCGCGGCGGCGCCGTCATCCCGGAGCGGATCCTCGCGCGGCCGCCGTCCGCGGAGCTGAAACCCGACCAGAAGGACTCCGACTCCCTGCCCGAGTACGACGTCCTCGACCCCATCCTGCGGATGTACGTGGAGAAGGACCGGAGCGTCCCGGAGATGGTGGCGGCGGGGTTCCCCGAGGAGACCGTCAAGCGCGTCGTGTCCCTCGTCGACCGGAGCGAGTACAAGCGGCGCCAGGCCCCGCCCGGCATCAAGATCACCCCCCGCGCCCTGGGCAAGGACCGCCGGATGCCGATCACCAACCGGTCGAACGCCTGACGGGCCGATCCCCCGCGGCCGGCGGCGGCGACGCCCGCCCGGGACGGAAGCACCGGGCCCCGCCCCCGCGCCCGTCTCCGGGACAACGCATCGCGCCCCGCGCCGTCCCGCGACCGCCCACCGAAAAAAGTCTTGACAGGCGGGCCGCCGCCTGGTAAGAGAAATCAAACAATACTGATTGATCGGAATAATCAGAATATGCAAACGGGGGGAGGGACGACATGGGCGCAAGGACGAAAGGCGGCTCCTGCTGCGCTCCGGGAGCCGGGAGCCTGGGCGGCTGCAAGGTCGAGTCGCTCGTCCCCGTGGACGAGCGGGGGCAGATGGTGCTGCCGAAGGAGATCCGGGACCGGGCGGGGATCGGGGCGGGCGACAAGCTGGCCCTGGTCACGTGGGAGAAGGACGGAAAGGTGTGCTGCCTCTCCCTGATCAAGGTCGAGGAGCTCACCGGGATGGTCAAGGGGGTTCTCGGACCCCTGATGGGGGAAATGCTCCGCTAGGAGCGTCCGCGGAGGACGCGGAGAAGACGGAGTCGAGGAGGACGCGGATGAAGGAGACGGAGATCCGGAAGGCGGTGCGGGGTCGGTACGGCGCGATCGCGCGGAAGAGCGGGGCGTCGTGCTGCGGCCCGTCGGCTGGTTGCGGGAGCGCGGGGCGGGAGGGAATCGCCGCGGAGGCGGGCAGGAGGATCGGGTACACGGACGACGAGATGCGGTCGGTCCCCGAGGGCGCGAACCTCGGGCTCGGCTGCGGCAACCCGCTCGCCCACGCCGCGATCCGGGAAGGGGAGACGGTCCTCGACCTGGGCGCCGGGGCGGGGTTCGACTGCTTCCTCGCGGCGCGCGCGGCGGGACCTTCGGGCCGGGTCATCGGCGTCGACATGACGCCCGATATGGTCGAGAAGGCGCGGGAAAACGCGCGGAAGGGCGGGTACGGCAACGTCGAGTTCCGGCTCGGCGAGATCGAGAACCTGCCGGTGGCCGACGCCTCCGTCGACTGCGTCATCTCCAACTGCGTGATCAACCTCGCGCCCGACAAGGCGAGGGTGTTCCGGGAGGCGTTCCGGGTCCTCAAGCCCGGCGGCCGGCTGATGGTGTCGGACATCGTGCTGCGGGACGAGCTCCCCGAAGCGGTGAAGAGCTCGGTGGCGGCGTACACGGGGTGCATCGCGGGGGCGACGTCGCGGGAGTCGTATCTGGAAGCGCTGTCGTCGGCCGGGTTCGAGGATATCCGCGTCGTGGGGGAGACCGGGTTTCCCGTCGAAGTCGCCGCGGACGGCCCCCTCGCGAAGGCGGCGGTCGCCGATTTCGGCATCGCGCCCGCCGAGCTCGCGCGGGCGGCGGGCTCGGTGTCGAGCATGAAGGTCTTCGCCGTCAAGCCCGGCGCGGACCGCTGAGAGGGAAGGCGGTCCCGGTTCCGGGTGCGCAATCGGAAGAGCCCGCCACGGCGGCCGCGCGCAGACCGGGGGCCGACGGACGCCGCGGACTGCCGCCCCCGGCGCGCGGTGCCGGCCGCCAATGAGGAGGAACGAGAACTCGGCCCGGCGCGGTCGGGAGCCCGCCGGGCCGCGGAACGTCACCGGACGTTGATGGTGCGGTACCTGGCGATGCGGACGAGGCCCGGCTTCGCGCCCTTGAACTTGGAGACGTGACGGGCCTCCGCCAGGAAGACGGGGACGTTGGCGGCGCCCTTCGCCTTGCTGTGCAGGACCGCGAGCCGGGCGGCCTCGCCGACGACCTCGTCCGGGACCACCTTGCCCGGCGGGCGCTTGACGAGCACGTGGCTTCCCGGGATTCCCTGCGCGTGGAGCCACAGGTCGCCGGGATCGGCGAGCTCCCGGACGATCCGGTCGTTGCCGACGTTGTTCTTCCCGACGAGGATGGCGAACCCCGCATATTCGAGCCGCTCCACCTGGGGCGCCACCGGCTTCGGGACGTCCGGGCGCCTCTTGCGGCGGTGTCCCGGCGCTCCGGGCGCATACGACGCCGACAGCTCCTGCCGGACCGCCAGCAGCTCCTCCCGCGTCGCAGCCGCGGCGGCCTGGATTTCGAGCGATTCGAGGTAATAGACGCTCTCCGTCACCTCGCGCCTCCGCGTCCGCACGATCTCCGTCGCCCCCTTCGCCTTCTTGAACAGCCGGAAGTAGCGGTTCATGTTCTCCACCGGCGTCTTCCGCGGGTCGAGCGGGATTCCCTCGAATTCCGTCATCCCCCTGGACAGCGCCGCGAGGTTCGCCTTGAGCGTCTCCCCGAAGCCGCCGCCCTTCAGCCCCTCCTCCAGGCGCTCCGCGTCGCCGCCCACGTTTTCCAGCTTGTGGCGCTCTTTTTTCAGGAGCGCGGCCAGGCGGGACCGGAGCTGCTGCCGGAGGACCGCGATCTCCTGGGCCGCCGCCACCTCCCCGTAGTAGGCGTCCGCCGCCTCGTTGGCGGTCGGGAAGGGGACGAAGGCCGAAAACCCCGCTGCGTCGCACGGAAACGGGAGGATCCGCTTCTTGCCCGACGGGAGCGTTCCGATTCCGGGCGTCAATTCGTCCGCCTCGTACCGGCGGACGAGATCCCGGAGCGCCGCGTAGAGCCCCGGCCCGCTTCCCTCCGCGCGCGCGGCGGCCTCGCGGGCGAGCTCCCGGCCAAGCCCCGAGATCTCCCGCTGGAGGACCTTGGGGAGTCCCTCCCACGCCATCGCGACGATGCGGTCGGCGTCGGCGGGCGTGACGTCGGGGAGGAAGATCCGCTCCGGCCTGGGAAGCGGGCGGTACGGGATGCCCGCCGCGACTTCGCGGATGCGGCTCTCCTCGGGGGACACGGCGCGCAGCGGTTCGAGGATCACCCCGTCGGGACCGACGTAGACGAGATTGGCGTGGCGCCCGTACAGCTCCGCGTACAGCGCGGAGCGCTCGTGCAGCGCGTCCGGGCGCGAGGAGACGAAATCGGCGCGCACGAGGCGGTCGAACGGCGCGGCCGAAATCCCCTCGAGGCGCATCCCCTCCAGGTGGCGGCGGAGGAACTGGCAGAACCTGGGCGGAGACGGGGGGTTCGGGGCGCGCCGGGTCGTGAGGTGGATGCGGCAAAGCTCCGGGTGGGCCGAGACGAGGAGCCGCTTCTCCCCGCGCCCCGTCCAGAGCGTCAGGACGATCTCGCGCTCCGCGGGCTGGTGGACCTTCGACACGAGCGCCCCGTGGAGCCCGGCGGAGAGCTCCGCGGCGATGCGCTTGACGAGGAAGGCGTCCATCGGCTATTCATTCTACACAATGCCCACCACCTTCGCCCCGGGCTTCCGGATGTATTACGAGATCCACGGGAGCGGGTTCCCCCTTCTGCTCGTCAACGGCCTGGGAAGCGACCACGGGGAGTGGCTTCACCAGCTCCCGGCGTTCGCGTCCCGCTTCCGGGTCGTGCTCTTCGACAACCGGGGAGCCGGCGACAGCGAGGTCCCTCCGGGGCCGTACACCACGGCCGCGATGGCCGACGACGCGGCGGCGCTCCTCGCCGCGCTCGGCATCGGCCGGGCGCACGTCCTCGGGGTGTCGCTCGGCGGGATGATCGCGCAGGAGGTGGCGCTGCGCCACCCGGGGCGGTTGGGGCGGCTCGTGCTCGCGTGCACGAGCCCGGGAGGGACCGTTGCCGCGAGGCCGCGGGCCGAGGCGCTTTCCGCCTTCGTCCGGTCGCCGGGCGGCGATCCCGAGGCGGAGCTGCGCCGGATGATCCCCTTCCTCTACACCGGGCGTTTCGCGCGGGAACATCCGGACGAGATCGAGGCGTTCGTCGCGCGCCGCCTCCGGCACCCGACGAGCCCGGAAGGCCACGCGTCCCAGCTCGCGGCGGCGATCGGGCACGCGGCGGCGGATCGGCTTTCGGAGATCCGCGTCCCGACGCTCGTCATCGCCGGGACGGCGGACCGCCTCGTGCCCCCGGTCAACTCGGAGACGATCGCGGAGCGGATCCCCGGGGCAAGGCTCGTGCTCCTCCCCGGAGCGCCGCACCGCCTCTTCGCCGAAAGCGCGGAGGCGTTCAACCGCGAAGTGCTCGCCTTCCTGGACGTCCGGTGAACAGGCTCGGGGACGCTCTCGGGCATCCCTAGAGCGCGCCGGCGTCCCGGAGGTCCTTCTCGAACCGGGACGGGTTGAACTTGTCGCCCGAGACGATTCTTCCCTCGATGTCCAGCGTGGGGACCTTCCTCAAGCCGTCGTTCAGCTTCATCACGATCCCCGCGGCGTCGGGGTTCTCGTCGATGTCGATCTCCTCGTACGGCAGCCCCTTCGCCTGGAGGAACTTCTTGGCCGCCCGGCAGTCGGGGCACCACGATGTCGTGTACATGACGATCCGCTTTCCCATCGGCCTTCTCCCCCTCCCGGGCCCGGGCCGCCGTCACATCGGCGGCGGCCCTTCGGGCGGAAGGTTGAACTTGCGCCGCTCGTCCACGGCGCGGATGCTGTCCCTGTGACATTTGATGATGAACGCCGCGGCGTGGATGGGATCGTCGGTGACGTGGAAGAGGTTGAGGTCCGTTTTCGAGATCGCCCCGTTCTTGAGAAGCGAGGCCTTCATCCAGGCGATCAGCCCCGCCCAGTGCTCCTCGCCCATCAGGACGACGGGAAACCGGCGGATCTTCCGCGTCTGGATCAGGGTGAGGGATTCGAAGAACTCGTCGAGCGTCCCGAATCCGCCCGGCATGATGACGTACCCCGCCGCGTACTTGACGAACATCACCTTGCGGGCGAAGAAGTGCCGGAACGTGAGCGCCTTGTCCTGGTACTTGTTGGGCCGCTGCTCCTCGGGGAGCTGGATGTTGAGCCCGATGGAGAGCCCCTTGCCCCGCTTGGCCCCGCGGTTGGCCGCCTCCATGATTCCCGGCCCGCCGCCGGAGATGATCGAGTAGCCGTGGCGCGACAGCGTCTCGGCGACCTTCACCGCCGCCCTGTACGACCAGTCCCTCCGCTTCGCGCGGGCGCTCCCGAAGATCGACACGGCCGGCCCGACGTCGCGGAGCGACTCGTAGCCGTCGACGAACTCGGCCATGATGCGGAAGACGCGCCAGGTGTCGATTCCGGCGAACTCCTCCAACGCCGCCCTCCTCACGCTTTCCGGGACGTCTTGGCGTAGAACGTGTCGAGGACCTGGGCGACGTCCCGGCTCCCGCACTTGGGACACTTTCTCTTCCCTTCCTGGTACTCCCGGTAGGTGAGAATCTCCTGGAACCGCTTGCGGCACTTCCGGCATTCGAAAGAGTACGTCGGCATCGCGATCCCTCCTCCTGGGCGAGCGTTGATGGCCGGGCGCCTCCCCATTCTTGTAGATGCCATAAAGGGCGGGGCGAGGCAAGGCCGCAATCGACGCCGCGCGGGAATCGCGCGTCCGGGCGAATTTCCGGTCGGTGCCGCCGCATCCAACGGATATGTACAGCGCGTTCATGGACTACCGCGAGGTCCTGGTCACCGGCGGCACCGGGTTCCTCGGGCGCCACGTCGTGCGGGCGCTCGTCGCCCGCGGGTTCCTGCCGCGGCTGCTGGTCCGGGCCGGTTCCGAGGAGCGCATCCCCGGGGACATCCGGAGCGCCTGCCGGGTCACGCCGGGAGACGCGACGGACGCCGAATCGGTCGAGAACGCGGTCCAGGGGACCGGCGCGATCGTCCACCTCGCGGGCATCGTCCGGGAGTGTCCCGGGAGAGGCGTTACGTTCGAGCGCGTCCACGTCACGGCGACGCGCAACCTCGTCAAGGCGGCGCGCCGATGGGACATCCCCCGATACGTCCACGTCGGCGCGCTCGGGGCGCGGCCGGGGGATCCGCGCGCGTTTTTCGACTCGAAGGGACGGGGCGAGGAGATCGTCAGGAATTCCGGGCTGCTGTGGACGATCGTGCGCCCGTCGGCGATCTTCGGGCCCGGGGACGGCTTCGTCGACGCGCTGCTCCGGGTCCTGCGGCGATCGCCCGTCGCGCCGGTCCCCGGGGACGGCGCCGTCACGTTCCAGCCCGTCTTCGCCGGGGACGTGGCGGCGGCGATCGCGGACGCCGTTTCCCGGCGGGCGGCGGCGGGGCGCTCCGTCGATCTGGGAGGGCCGGAACGACTCTCCCTCGACGCGATCGTGGACGCGGTCGGCGCGGCCCTCGGCCGGCGGATCGCGAAGGCCCACGTTCCCCTGCCGCTCGTGCGTTCCGCGGTGCGGGTGTTGTCCCGGTTCGACGGGTTCCCCGTTTCGCCGGCCGAAATCGATTTCCTGACCGCGGACTCCGTCTGCGAGAGCGGTCCGTACTGGGCGGAGATCGGCAGGATGCCGGTGTCCCTCGGGGAATACCTCGGCAGCATCGCGGGCGGGCGGCCGGCCTCCCCGGTCGACGTCCCCGGCGTGGGCGCTCCACCAGCGGGCGAGGGCCGGACGCCGGGCACGCCGCGCCGCGAGGCGCCGCCGTCGGAAAAGGCGGCGTGAGGATCGGACCGATATTCCGGCGCTTTCCCGGAACCTCCTCGCCGTCGGGGCAAAGGGTATTTATTTATCCATAATAGGCAATGCGTTGGGCAAGATCGATCGCCACGTTCGGGCGCCCCGGCGCCGTATCTGAAAATCACCATGAGTTTCAGCATCTTGTTGAAGTCCCCCCGGCGGATCGCTTCTTGCTCCCTTCCGTTGCTGGAGCGTCGGCGTCGAGGGGGACGATGGGACGGCCAGCACGCATCGCCTTGATTTGTTTCACGATGTCGTTCATTTCCGCTCCCGGTCTCGCCGGATATGACGCGTTCGTGGACATCCACCCGGCCGGGTGGACGGAGTCCGTCGCGGTCTGCATCAATGCGCGGGGTGAAGTCGCAGGGTACGGAGTCACGGAGAAGGGCGAACGCGGCTTCCTGTGGTCCGGCGGCGCGATGACCGAGATCCTCCCGCCCGGCGCCGCAAGCGCGAGGGCCGCCTGGGTCAACGGGTCCGGGGACGTCGCGGGGACCGCGGTGATCGACGGAGTGTCCCGCGCCTTCCTTCTCAAGGACGGGAGCTACCTCGACCCGACTCCCGGCTGGGCGTTCTCCACGGCCGTATTCGTCGGGGAGGACGGCACCGTCGCGGGCTCCGGCGAGTTCGGCGCCTACGTCGCCCGGAACGGGGTGACGGAGATCCTGCCCGGCTTCACCGACATCCTCGGGGGCAATGCGGCGGGACAGTTCATCGGGAGGAAGGACAACGCCGCTCGCCTCTACGATCCCCGGAAGGGGTACCTCGACCTGACTCCTCCGCTCGCCGCCGAGGCCTCTCCCAGCGCCATCAACGAGAACGGGCTCGTCGCGCTGACCTCCTCCTCCGCGGGGGTTCCGAAGGGGTTCGTCTATTCCGACGGCTGGTTCATCCAGATGACGCCCCCGGGGTGGGACACCTCCCGGGCGACGGCCGTCAACAACACGGCGTCGGTCCTCGGTTTCGGCGACGTCATGGGAACGCGCGAAAGCTTCGTGCGCGAGGGCGCGGACTACGAGTATATCGCGTTTCCCGGATGGGCAACCACGGAGGCGGTTTCCATGAACGACGCGGGCCAGGTCGCGGGATCCGGACTGACGGAATCCGGCGAACGGCACGCCTTTATGGCCTCTCCCACGGGGACGGCGCCGCCCGACTTCCGGCAGGAAGCGACGGCGGCGGGGGGCGGGGGGTGCGTGATGGCCGCCGGAGCCGCGCGGCGCGCCCCATCCGCGGGGTCCGCGGTCGACGTCGCCGTCCTTGCATCTCCTCTTCTTGCGCTGTTCGCCCGCCGCATGCGGACGCGGCGATCGGCCTCCGGGGCGCTCACTCGCCGATGATCTTCACCAGGACCCGCTTCCGGCGCCGCCCGTCGAACTCGCCGTAGAAGACCCGTTCCCACGGACCGAAGTCGAGTGTCCCCCCCGTGACCGCGACGACGACCTCCCTCCCCATCACCTGGCGCTTCAGGTGCGCGTCCCCGTTGTCCTCGCCCGTCCGGTTGTGGAGGTAACGGTCGACGGGCTCGTGCGGCGCGAGCCGTTCGAGCCACCGCGCGTAATCCTCGTGCAGCCCCGCCTCGTTGTCGTTGATGAAGACCGACGCGGTGATGTGCATGGCGTTGACCAGGCACAGCCCTTCGCGGATGCCGCTCTCCCCGACGCACGCCTCCACGTCCCGGGTGATGTCGGCGAATCCCATCCGCCGGGGGAGGTTGAACCAGAGCTCCTTCCGGTAGCTGCGCACGGCGCCTCCCTCCCTAGCCCGCGATGGCCTTCAGGAACCGGGACTGCACCTGTTCCGAGAGGAGCGCCTTCTTCACCGGCGGCAGGGCGACGATGATCCGCGTGAGGGCGCGCAGGGCGGCGTGATCGAGCCGGTCGAAATCGTCGAACAGGAGGTTCTGGAACCTCCCGCGCTCGATCGCCATCGTCACGACCCGGTGCCAGGCGGTCTCGGGCACGAGGACCCGCTCCTGCCGCGGCGCCATCCGGAGCGCCTGTTTCGCGCACGCGGGCCGGCAGACGCCGCAGCCGAGGCAGATCCGCCCGTCCACCGTCGCCCGGGCCTCGCGGCCCGCTCCCTCGATCGCGACGGCCCCGACCGGGCACCGCTTCGCGCACAGCCCGCAGCCCGAGCATGCCGCGCGGTCGACCGAGGCGACGAACGGCGAGGTGACGACGGCATCGAACATCCGGAACCTGTTGATCGCCGAGAGCATCGCGCAGCAGCAGCCGCAGCAGTGACACACGAATGCCGGGCGCCTCTTCACGTTGTCCGCGATGTGCACGAGCCCCGCCTCCCGCGTCGCCGCGAAAACGTCGAGCGCCTCTTCCCGCGAGATCTTCCGGGCGAGCCCGCGGCGGACGAGAAACGCCGCCGTGGCGTTGAGCGTTGTGCACACCTCCATCGGCTTCGCGCACGGCTTCCCGGCGTGCTCCTGGATGTGCCGGCAGAAGCACAGGGAGACGGCGTGCGCCTTGGCATCCCGGACGACCTGCGTCGCCCGCTCGTAGTCGAGGATCCGCGTCGCGTCGTCCGGGTCGAGGGCGGTCTCGTGGACGAGGGCCCGCCCCGCCTGGACCTTTCCGGCGAAGACGGAGCGCGCGAAGGCGGGGTCTTCGTGGGCGTACGCGATCATGTGCCGCGCGACATCCCCCTGGGGGATGTCGTCGCGCACGCGCATGAAGACGAACTCGAAGAAGCCGAGCACGGTGGGAGAGAGGATGTACTGCGTCCGGCCCCGGTGCTCGAAGTCCATCACCAGCCCCTTCCCGGCCATCCGGTCGAGAACGGGCCGCAGCGCGTCGGGCGTCCTTCCCGTCCGCCGCGCGATCCCGGCGATGTCCGTGAACCGGATCGGCATCCGGCAGCCGATCGCGGCCTCCTCCTCCGTGAAGAGGCGCCTCAGGATCTCGTAGAGCGCCTCCGCCGGCGGCGCGCCGATCGGGAATCGGTCGAGCCGCCGCTGCAGCCGGCCGTAGATCCCCTGCCCGTTGCGGACGTGTCCCATGCGTCTGCTCCCTTTCCGGATCCGGCGCGCCACCCGGGCCCCGCCGGCGACCCCGCCCTCGGGCGAGCCGCCGGACGATCCGGCGCCCGGGGCGCCGCCAGGGACACGGCCAGGGCGAGGCACAGGAACTTCGGCATCGCCTCCCCTTTTCCGTCGAGGATAGCACAGGTCCCGGCCGCTCCGGATCCTCGAATTCATTAAAGGTTTCCATGAATGCACGCGATAAGCCGGGTGAACGGTTCCCCGCGCGAAAGCACGCGGACACGATATCGGTGGGAAGGCGGACTCGATGGGCCACGCGGGCAAGACGGTCCTGATCGTCGACGACGAACGGACCCTTCTCCATACCTTCTCGAACTCCCTCAAGGCGTACGCCTCCGACCTGGAGATCCTGACGGCGGAACACGGGCTCCAGGCGGTCGCCGCCCTCAAGGAGGCGCCGGTCGACCTCGTCGTGACCGACCTCAGGATGCCCGAGATGGACGGCTTCCAGCTCATCATCCACATGAAGAAGCATTATCCCGGCATCCCCGTGATCGTAATGACGGCGGCCGGATCTCCCGAGGTCGCGGACCGGATGAAGGCGATGGGCGCGGTCTCGTACCTCGAAAAACCGATCAACATCAAGGATCTCGCCCTGAAGATCTTCCAGGGAATCGCGGCGGCGTCGCGGGGAAGGATCTGCGGGGTGACGCTCGCGGGCCTTCTCCAGCTCATCGTGATGGAACGGAAGTCGTGTGCGCTGAAGATCCGGTCCGGCGACAGGTCCGGCACCCTGCTGATCAAGGACGGCGATCTCATCGACGCGAGGACCGAGGACCGGAGCGGGGAGGCGGCTGCCTGCGAGATCGTGACGTGGGACGACACGGAAATCAAGATGGGCAACTACACGGGCGAGCGCACCAAGAACATCGACGCGGCGCTCAGCGAGATCCTCCTGGATGCGTTCCGCATGAAGGACGAGCGGGAGAGGGCCGCCCGGGGAGGAGGAGAGCGCCCCGAAGCCGCCCCGGCGGCGGACCGCGGGCCGCAGCCGGACAAGGATGCCGCACGAGGGGAGGGCGACGCCGCGACGGCGGGCGAACGGGAGACCGCGCCGATGGAGGAACGCGGGGCGGCGCCGGATGCCGGGCCGCCCGCCGGGGCCGCAGCCGGCGGCGACCTGAGGGCGCTGCTGTCCCGGTTGTCGCGGCTTGGGGGAGTGGACGCGGCGTGCCTCGTCGGGTGCGACGGCTTCCTGATCGACGGCATCTTCAACGAGAAGATGGAGCCCGAGCTCGTCGCGGCGATCGCCTCGGCGGGGTTTGGCGCCTCCGACTCGATCGCCGGGGAGCTCGGCAGGGGCCGGGCCGGGATCACGATGTTCGAGTTCGACCGGGCGGCGATCGTCATCGCCCCCGTCGGGAAGGACTTCCTGCTCGTCGTCGTGGCGGGGTCGGATGCCAACCTCGGGATGCTGCGCGTCAAGGTCAGGAAGCTCGAAGGCGAGCTCGAGGCGGCGGCGAGGGCGGTGTAGGGGGCCGGACGGGCTAACGGCGGTCGAGGCTCTGCGCCGGCTCGAGGAACTTGACGCGCCCCAGCACGGAGCTTCGTCCGAACGTGGGCGACACCTTCCTCCGGACCAGGGACGTGAACGCCTTCCGGTCCGCCTCGTCCCCGAATCCTTTCTCGGAAAGCAGGTAGTAGAGGTTCTGGTTCGTCTTCAGGATGAACAGCCCGCGGTGCGACTCGGCGCCGGTGACGTGCGACCAGGCGACCTGTCCGGAGAAGGTGCGTCCCGTGACGGCGACGCCCTCCTCGGAGAAGACGAACCGCCGCGGCTCCCGGATCTCGGGCGCGGCGTTCCACCGGTTCCGCGCGGCGAGGAAAAGGGCCGCCGGAAGAAGGCCGAGGAACGCGGCCGGGACGGCGAGAATCGCCAGCGACCTGGCATAGGGCAGGAAGAACCCTTGCGCCGCGAGATCCCGGAACAGCAGCGGGCTGACGAGGAACGCCGTCAACAGGAATGCCGAAAGCCAGCGCACCGCGCGCCAGCGGCGCCGGACGATCCACCGGTTCAGCGAGAGAAAATCCCGGAACGTCGGCTCGTAGGCGATATCGAGGGCCATGGCGGGCGTTCTCCCGATCTCACTTTCGCGGCCGTATCGGCGTACGCGGTGTCCTTGAGGTCCCCCCCCGGGAGGACCTGGACAATGTTCTCCTTTACGTCTTTTCGGAAAAACGGCCCCGGATGATCACCGCCGTGTCGCGGAGTTCATAACCATCCGATGTTGTTCGCGAATCGCCCCCTCTTGACAAGGGGCGGCGCCGGGGATATCACGGGATGACGATGGACGCGGACAGCCGGCATTATGTCCATGGGTACGCGGAGCGCGAGAGCCGTCGCCTCTTCGACCAGGCGGCGACGCTCGCGGGGATCCTCCACGCGGACACGGCGTACCCGGCCGGGAGCGTCGTCCTCGAGGCGGGATGCGGCGTCGGCGCCCAGACGGTCGTCCTCGCCGCGAAGAGCCCGGGCGCCCGACTCGTGTCCGTTGACGTCTCGTCGCGGTCGCTCGCAACCGCGAGGACACTCGTCGCGGAACAGGGGCTCGGAAACGTCTCGTTCCTGCGGGCCGACCTCTTCGAGCTGCCGTTCGCGCCGGGGAGCTTCGATCACGCCTTCGTCTGCTTCGTGCTGGAGCACCTGCCGGATCCCGTCGGCGCGCTGCTCCGGCTGAAGGCGGCCGTAAAGCCCGGCGGCACGGTCACCGTCATCGAGGGGGATCACGGGTCGACGTTCCTTCACCCCGACTGTCCCGAGTCCCGCCGCGTCGTCCGATGCCTCGTCGAGATCCAGGCGGGAGCGGGAGGGGACGCCGAGATCGGCCGCCGGTTGTACCCGGTGCTGGTCCAGGCCGGATTCCGGGACGTCCACGTGTCGCCGCGGATGGTCTACGTGGACGCGAGCCGGCCGGGGCTCGTGGAGGGATTCACGCGGAACACGTTCATCGCCATGATCGAGGGCGTTCGCGACACGGCGTTGTCCCACGGGCTCGTCGACGGGCGGACGTGGGAGAAGGGAATCGCCGGCCTCCGGCGCACGACGGAGCCGGACGGCGTGTTCTGCTACACGTTCTTCAAGGGAGTCGCCAGAATATGAGGAACGGATAGCGGATCGATGACTGCGGGGGTGCCGTACCTCTTCATCGCGGCGGTCGTTGCGGCCGTGGTCGTCCTCCTCGGCGGCTTTGCGGTCGCCTGCCGGGTCGCGCCGCCGCTTCGGCCCCTGTTCCCGTTCGCCTGGCGGATCTTCCTGTGGTCGACGGTCGGCGTCCTCGTCGCCAACGGGGCCGTTCTCCTGCTCTTCCTCGTGCCGGCACCGCCGTCGTCCGGGCCGGCGGGCGGCCCCGGCGCGTCCGATGCGTGGAAGATCGGGCTGGCTGCCGGCCTGCTGCTGGGTCCCGTGGCGGCGACCGCGCTCGGCTTCGTGGCCGGCTCGACGTTCGGCGTCTTCCTGGCGCTCCGGTCGCTTCGGCCCGCGCCGGCCGGGCGGCACGGCGACCGGGGACCGGCATGACGGCGCGCGAGCTCCGGATCGGGCCCGCGGTCGCGAAGGATCTGCCGTTCGTGCTGTCGCTTCTCGAGGAGTGCGGGCTCCCCGTCGCCGGGGTGCGGGAGCATTTCGACCGGTTCTTCGTGGCGCGGGCCGGGAGAAGACGGATCGGGTGCGTCGGCATGGAGCTCTATGGAGAGGACGTTCTCCTGAGGTCGCTTGCGGTGGCGCGGCATGCCCGGGACGCGGGGGCCGGCGGGGCGCTCCTGTCCCGGGCGATCTCCGAGGCGCGGCGCGCGGGCGGCCGGACCGCCTGGGGCCTGACAACGATCGGAAGGAAAGGGCTTTTCGACCGGCTCGGGTTCCGCGTCGTTCCCCGCTGCGGGGCCCCCCCGGGGCTTGCCCGATCCACCCAGTTCCGGGGCGTCTGCCCGGAGTCGGCGGTCCTGATCGCGCTGGCGCTCTGACGCCGCGGGTCCCCGGTCCCTTAAAGAAATCCGGCCGGGCCGACGAAAAGACGGGAGGAGGTCTCCGATGCATCCCGTCTCGTGGGCCGTCGTGCTCGTCGTGATCAACACGCCCCTCTACGTTTTATTGGGGAAATTCTTCTTCGGGACGCTGGAGGTTTTCCGAAGCGCCCTGCGGTTCCGGCCGACGCCGGGCTTCGCGTTCCTCTTCCGGGGAGAGTTGCGGCCGGAGTGGCGGGCGGAGCTCAAGCTCGCGCTCTTCATGATCGCCTGCGCGGCGGCGGTCTACGGCGAGTACCTGGGGATCCAGGCCATCGCCCGCCGATAGCGGGCGTCTCCGGCCGCGGGGGCTTCGCGGCGCAGACCGGGCTCCCGGACTCCCCGTCTACCGCGAAAGGTCCTTGGCGATCCGCTCGGCGGCGAGGCGCGACTGCAGGACGCAGTCGTTCAGCGCGATCCCGCGATAGGCGTTGCTGTTGAGGTAGATGCCGGGCTGGGCGGCGAGGCGTCCCTCGATCCGGTCGAGGACCTTGCCGTGGCCGACGAGATACTGGGGAATCCCCTTCTCGTGGAAGAAGGCGCGCGATAGGACCGGCTCGGCGGCGATGCCCATCGTCGCGGCAAGCTCGGCGCGCGTGAGGGCGAACAGCTCCGGGGGCGGAAGCGCCGCCAGTTCCGGACCCCGCACGCCTCCCACCATCGCGCGGATCAGCGCCTTCCCCTCGGGCGCACGGTTCGGAAAGACGCTCGAATCCCACAGGGCGCCGAGGATCTTCCTCCGCTCTCCCCGGGGGACGAGAAACCCGAAGCCGTCCAGCGCGTTCCCGAGCCCGGCCTTGTCGTACCCGAGGGCCACGACGGAGATGGGCGAGTAGGGGATCGCGGAGAGGGCGTCGCCGAGCGCCGCGTCCAGGGGCGACAGGATCGCCGCCGCGGCGTACGCGGGGGTGGCGACGACGACCGCGTCCGTGGCGATCTCCCCGCGCTTTCCGTTCTCCGTCAGCGCCAGGAGGAGCTTTCCCGCCCGCCGCTCGACCCGGTCGACCGAGACGCCGAGGTGCAAGCCCTCGGCGAGACGCTCGGCAAGGATGTCGGTGAGGGTCTGGACGCCGGCGTCGAACGACACGAGGACGCCTCCCGGACCCGCGGACATCTCCCGCTTCACGCCGGCCTGCCGCCGTTCCCTCCGGAGCGCGAGCATCCCCTTCACGAGGCCCCCGTGCTTCCTCTCGAGGTCGTAGATGAGGGGGAAGCAGGCGCGGAGCGACATCCGGTCCGGGTCGCCCGCGAAGATGCCGGTCACCATCGGGTCGATGAGCTTCTCGAGCGCCTCGGGGCCCAGGCGCCGCCTGGCGAAGTCGCCGAGCGATTCGTCGACCCCTTCCGGGGGGCCGGGGGCGAAGAGCTCCCCGACGATCCGGAGGCGTCCCCCGAGCGAGAGCAGGTTCGACTTGAAGAAGGCGGGGGGGGTTTCGGGCAGGCGGTGCAGCGTCCCGCCGGAGAAGATGAACCGTTTCCGGGCCAGGTCCGAGGAGCGCGCGAGCCGGCCCTCGACCCCGAGGTCCCGGACGAGATCGAGCGCATGCGGCTTGTTGGTGAGAAAGCCGTTGGGCCCCCACTCCATGTTGAAGCCGTCCTCGCGGACCGTGCGCATCTTCCCGCCCGGAACGCCTTCGGATTCGAACAGCACGATCTCGGCGGCCCGGCCCGCGGCCGACAGCGCCCGGACGAGGTAGTGCCCGGTGCACAGCCCCGAGATCCCCGCCCCGACGATCGCTAGGCGCGGCATGTTCCGCCTCCCGCGGCGGGCGCGCCGGCGGCGTCCGCGGGCCGCAGCGCGTCGCCCGCCGCCGACAGCACGATGTCCCTGAGCGCCGCGATGAACGCGGGCGCGTCGTTGAGCGCCGGCACCCGCAGGAACGCCGCGATCCCGGCCTCGGCGGCGGTCGCCGCGAGCCGGATGTCGAGCTCGTGCAGCGTCTCGACGTGGTCCGACACGAAGCTCACGGGGACGACGACCAGCGCCGCGACGCCCTCCCGGCCCAGCCGCGCGACCTCGGCCGCGGTGTCCGGCGCAAGCCATTGCGCCCGCCCTGCGCGGCTCTGGTAGGAGATGGAGTGGGGAACGTCCGGGAAGCGCCGCATCACCGCCGCGACCGTGCGCGCGACCTCGTCGGCGTACGGATCCCCGCCGTCGATGAACGACTTCGGGACGCCGTGGGCGCTGAACAGGAGATGCGTCCGGCCCGCCGGCGCGCCCGGCGCCGGGCGCGGGACGCGCGACAGCGTCTCCGCGATCCGCTCCGCAAGCGCCGCGATGTAGCCGGGGTGATCGGGCCACGATCGCACGAACGCGAGGGGGAACGGGGCGTGCGCCCAGCGCATCCACGCCGCGAGGTCGGAGAAGCTCGAGCCGGTGGTGGCGGCGCAATATTGCGGGTAGAGGGGGAGGGCGATCGCGCGGGTCACGCCGTCGGCCTTCATCTCGAGCACGGCGTGCTTGGAGAGCGGGTGCCAGTACCGCATTCCCATGTAGACGCGGAAATTCCCGCCGGACGCGCGGAGCGCCGCTTCGAGGGCCGCCCGCTGGGCTTCGGTCAGCCGCCCGATGGGCGAGCCGCCGCCGATCTCCTCGTAGTACCGGCGGACCTTCCGGGCCCGCAGCCCCGACACGATCCAAGCGAAGACGGGCTGGGTCAACGGCGCGGCGGGCAGCCGGATGAGCTCCCGGTCGGAGAAGAGCCGCGCGAGAAACGGGCGGACCGCGGAGAGCGAGTCCGGCCCCCCCATGTTCAGCAGGACGACGCCGGTCGGCCGGGCGGGTGCGGTCGCGTCCATCGTCGGCCGTCCTTCGGAGCGGGCTACTTCTTCCGGCCGAGCCGGTGCACGGCCTCCACCATGGCGACCGCGTGCTCCGGGTTGGTCGGCGGCAGGATCCCGTGCCCGAGGTTGAAGATGTGCGAGGCTGCCTCCTCCCCGCGCAGCAGGACGTCTCGCACGCAGTCGTCGATCTTCTCCGGCGGGTGGAAGAGCATCGTCGGGTCCATGTTCCCCTGCAGGGCGAAGCGCGGGCCGACGGCCGCCGCGGCGGCGTCCAGCGGGATCCGCCAGTCCACGGCGACGACGTCGACGGGGAGCGTCCGGATCGCGGGGAGCAGCGTCGCGCAGTCGTTGGCGAAGTGGATGACGGGGATTCCTTCGCGCCGCAGGCCGTCGACGACCTCCCGCGTGTACGGCAGGGCGTACTCCTCGTAGTCGCCCGGGGTGAGGATCCCCGCCCAGGTATCGAACACCTGGACCGCCTGGGCCCCGGCCTCGATCTGCGCGTTGAGGTAGGCGACGACGGTCCTCGTGATCTTCGTCATCAGGGCCCGGTAGACGTCGGGGGCCTGGTACATGAGGGTCTTCAGCCGGATGAAATTGCGGGAGGTGCCGCCCTCGACGATGTAGGAGGCGAGGGTGAACGGGGCGCCGGAGAAGCCGATGAGGGGGACCTTGCCCTCGAACGCCTTCCGCAGGACGCGGATCGTCTCCATGACGAACGGGACCTTGTCGACCGGGTCCGGGACGATGAGCGAGTCCACGTCGGCCTGGCTCTTGATCGCCTTTCCGAGAAGGGGACCCTTCCCGTCGTGGAACTCGAGCGGAACCCCCATCGCCTCGACCGGGATGAGGATGTCCGAGAACAGGATCGCCGCGTCGACGCCCAGCCGCTCGACCGGCTGGATCGTCACCGCGGCCGCGAGGTCGGGAGTCTTGCACAGCGTGAGGAAGGAATTCTTTCCCCGCACCTGCTGGTACTCGGGCAGGTACCGCCCCGCCTGCCGCATGATCCAGACGGGGGTCACGTCCACCGGCTCCCGCCGGCACGCCTTGAGAAATCGGTATTCGGTCATCTCGCCCTCGAGGTCCGGGGACGTTCCTGGACTTTTGGCTCCCGGGTCTTCCGGCGCGTCTTCAGGGGGACGTAGTCGCAGAACGGCTCCTCCTCGAGGTAGTCCTCGAGGACCGCGTCCGCCCGGGCCCGGCAGCCGCCGCACACGTTCAGGTATTCGCACTCGCCGCACCGCCCCTTGTACGTCTCGAACGCCCGCAGCGACTCGAACAGCTCGGAGCGGGACCAGATCTCCCGGAACGACTGCTTCTTGACGTTGCCGGCGACGACGGGGAAGTACGAGCACGGCTGGACGTTTCCGTATGAATCGATGAAGCAGATCGTCTGGGCGCAGATGCACCCCTTGCCGCCCCCGGTCGAGAAGGTGAGCGACCGGGGCGTGAACCGGTGCCCCTCCTCCTTCATCTTCTGGAGGCGGACCCGGTAATAGTGGGGGGCGCAGGTCGGCCGCACGAGGATGTCGGCCTCCTGCTTCTCCATCTGGTAATGCCACTCGAGGATCTTCTCGTAATCCTCCTTGCTGATGAGCTCGTCGAGGATCTCCTTCCCGCGGCCGGTGGGGACGATCATGAACATGTACCATGCCTGGGCGCCGATCGACTTGGCGAGCTTGTAGGTGTCGGCGATGTCGTGCTGGTTCCGCTTCGCGAACGACGAGTTGACGAGGAAGGGGACGCCGTTGCGCTTGAGGGTCGCCGCCGCCGCCAGGGTCGCGTCGAAGGCGCCCGCCTGCTTGCGGAAGTCGTCGTGGACGGCCGCCGTCGAGCCGTCGAGGGAGAGGGAGACCATGCGGATCCCGCTCTCCTTCATCTTCCCGCACACCGCGTCGGTCACGAGCGTGCCGTTCGTGGCGATGCACATCCGCAGCCCCTTGTCCGTCCCGTACTTCGCGATCTCGAAGACGTCCGGCCGCAGGAGCGGCTCCCCGCCGGAGAGGACGAGGACGGGGCTGCAGAAGGAGGTGATGTCGTCGATGAGCGACTTCGCCTCCGCCAGGGAGAAGTCGGTGTCGTGGGACGTCATCGACGACGCGGCCCGGCAATGGATGCAGCTCAGGTTGCACCGCCCGGTGACTTCCCAGGCGATCCATTTCGGGATGAATTCTTCCCTGGCCACGGTGTATCCTTTCTCTGCGTCGAAGGGCAACGGGGTTGTCCCGAACCGGGCAATCTTCTCATTATAGTCGATGGATGCCCCGTGAGGACATCGAATTCCGGCCTCGACGGAGGGGTCCCGATGGCCACGAAGCGCGCGCTCCTCGTCCTCCTCGCCGTTCTCCCCGCGCTGGACCCCCTGTCCGGCGCCGCGGCGGATCTCGCGATCGACCTGAAGAACGACGGCTCGATGGCGGTGTCCGTCCCGGTCGGGGCCGACAACGGGGTCACGCAGGCGAGCGACTTCCGGGCCGACGCGGACGGCCGGCCCGTCGCGATCTACCCGGACGAGATCTTCGCGGACCGGTTCTGGAGCCAGCCGCTCTCGCAGGAGGACTACGACCGGATCCGGACGGGGATGCCGGTCAGCCGCGTGACGCTCGACGATGCCGCGCACGTCAGGGTCCGCGTGGAAGGCGCGGACCGGAAGGCGGAATACCGGGAGAAGTGGGAGGCGGCGAAGCGGGAGGCCGCGCGCCGCGAGACCGACGATCTCCTCCGGAAGAGGGCGGGACTCGAGGAGCGGCGGGACGCGCTCGACGCCCGGGTCGCGCAGGCCGAGAAGGCGCTGATCGACGGGGAGGACCGGATGGCGTGGCTGACCGACTCGGAGGAGCGCGACATCGACCGGTCGCTTCGGAACATCGAGGACTGGGCGGACCGCCGGGACGAGCTCCAGGAACAGCGGAACGCCCTCGCGGGGCGAAGCCCCGACCCGCGCGACGAGATCGACCGGCTGACGGCGGAAATCCGGCGGCTGAACGACCGGATCGCCTCGGAGCGGGACGCCGTCCGGGCGTCCAGGGACAGGAAACGGTCGGCGCGCACCTTCTTCATGGCCCGCAGGAAGGAGTGGCAGAACCTCGTCGCCGACCGGAGGGCGCTCGATGCCGAGATCCGGGCGGTCGACCGCCGGATCCGGGAGCTCTCCGCCGTTCTCCGGTGACGCGCGCCGATCCGGAAAGGCCGCCTCGGACCGCGCCGGCGCGCCCGGAAGCGCGCCCGCGGCGGGTCGCGAGTTGCCGCGCCATCTCCGCGTACTTGCGCGCGTTCTCCGTGTCCCCGATCGCCTCGTGGAGCTCGCGCCCCGCCTGGAGTTCCTTCGAGCCGCGCCCGCTTTCGGACGAGGACATCCGCGTTCGGGGCGTCGGCCGGATTCCCGGCCGGGCCGGGGCAAGTCGCCGCGTCACGGGCCCGCGCGCAGGTCGGCAGGTGCCGCCGGGGCCGGGGCGACGGGACCTCCGATCCCGCCTCCGGCGGGATCTGCGGTCGTGGTGACCTTCGAAGTTGGACGATCCGCCTCTGTCCGCGATATAAAGGAAGAGGGGCCGTGCGCCCCCCGGCCGGCGAGGTTGCGACTCCGCGCGAGGAGGACCCCGATGTCGCGGCAGAGGCGGAAGAGGTATCATGCCCCCGGGACGATGCCGGGGACCCTCGCGGCCCACGCCGAGGCGACCGCGGGCCCGGTCCGGATCACGCGGTTTTCCTACGACGCCGCCCGCTGCGAGGAACGGGTGATCGCGCCCGCGGAGATCCCGGGCCTGGCCGTCCCGGACGACGGGGTCCTCTGGCTCGACGTCGCCGGCCTCTCCGACCCGGCGGTCGTCAAGGCCATCGGGGACCGGTTCGGCTTTCACCCCCTCGCCCTCGAGGACGTCCTCAACATTCCGCAGCGCCCCAAGGTGGAGCGGTTCGGCGGCCACCTCCTCGTCATCCTGCGCGAGATCCGGTACCCGGAGGAGCCCGAGCAGGTGAGTCTGTTCCTGGGGGACCGGCTCGTCGTCACGTTCCAGGAGCGGCCCGGCGACTCCTTCGAGCCGGTGCGGGAGCGTCTCCGCAAGGGCGTGGGCCGCATCCGCGCGCTGGGCCCCGACTTTCTCGCGTACGCGCTGTGCGACGCCGTCCTCGACGCCTTCTTCCCGACCCTGGAGAAGCTCGGGGACGAGGTGGAGCGGCTCGAGGAGCGCGTGATCGCGTTCCCCGTCCCGGAGACGTTCCGCGAGATCCGGCGGGTGAAGCAGCAGCTCCTCCAGGTGCGCCGGGCGGTGTGGCCGGCGCGGGACGCCATGAACGAGCTGCTCCGGGAGGAGTCGGCCCTCGTCGGGGCGGAGACCAAGGTCTTCCTCCGGGACTGCTACGACCACACGGTCCAGGTGATGGATATGGTGGAGACGTACCGCGAGATGACCTCCGGGCTCGTCGACGAGTACATGTCGTCGGTGTCGAACCGGATGAACGAGATCATGAAGGTCCTGACGGTCATCGCCACCCTGTTCATCCCCCTGACGTTCGTCGTCGGCATCTACGGGATGAACTTCGACCGGGCGGCCTCGCCGTACAACATGCCGGAGCTCGGCTGGCGGTACGGCTACCCGGCGGTCCTCGCCGTCATGGCCGTCCTGGCGGCGGGAATGCTCTACTACTTCCGCAGGCGGAAATGGTTCTGACCCGCGGGCCGGCTTGACGCCGGTCAAGGCGGCCGGCGGGCCGCGGTGGGATCGTCAAGGGCAGACCCGATGCCGGGCCGCAGCCGCCCGGCCGCCAGGAGGAGACGACGATGACCGCCCCCGTCTTTGCCCGCCCCAAGGAGAATCTGGAGTTCGACCCGGCGCGGTTCCTCGCGAGACCGCTGTTCGAGTGTGCCGAGATGAAGGTCGTGAGAGCGTCGTTCCGCGCCGGGCAGTTCATCCCGGTCCACGCGCCGGACGTCAACGTGGTCCTCTACGTCCTCTCCGGCGACGGCGAGGTCGTCGCGGGCGGCGCGCGGCGCAAGGTCCGGGAGGGCGATCTCGTCGTCGTCCCCAGGAAGATGAAGCGGGGCGTGCGGGCGATGACCGACATGGCGGTGCTCCACGTCGTGTCCCCGCCGCCCACCGAGGCGGACCACGGCGACATGGCCGCGCGGATCGCGCGGGGGGATTTCGAACTGCCGGCGTAACCGTTCCGGCACGCCGGGCCGGGGGGGCGGCGCGGCGGAGGCCGGCGGCGGCCGGAAGGGGTCCGGGGGGGCTTGACGCTCCCCTTCTTTCGCCGGAGAATGTGAATATACATTCACATAAGGAGACCTGTCATGGCGATCGAGAAGTTGACGACGGCGGTCCGCCGGGACCAGATCGCCGAGGCGGCACTCGAGGTGATCTCCCGGCACGGCACGGCACGGTTGAGCGTCGGGGCGGTGGCGCGCCGGATCGGCATCGTCCCGTCGGCGGTCTATCGCCATTTCCGGGGCAAGGAGGAGATTCTCTCGGCCGCGATCGCGCGGATGGGCGAGCGCCTCCTCGCGAACGTCGACCGGGCCGCGCGGGAAAAGGGGTCGGCGGCGCGGCTCCGGAAGCTGCTCCGCCTTCACGTCGCGGCGATCCGCGAAGGCTACGCGGGGCCGCGCATCATCTTCGCGGAGGGAATCGAGGGAGGCGGCGTCTCCCACCGCATGGAGATGTACCACATCATCCGGCGCTACCTGGACGGGGTGGCGGGCATCGTCCGCGAGGGACAGCGCCTGGGGGACCTGAGGAAGGACCTGGATCCGGGGTCCACGGCGGTCCACTTCCTGGGGCTCGTCCTGCCGGCCGCGACGCTCTGGTACCTGAGCGCCGGCAAGTTCGACGCGGCGCGCGCCTCGGAGCGCTCCCTCGCCCGGTTCCTGGAGGCGATCGCGGCGCGGCCGCGCCCGCGCCGGGGGCGAGGCGCGCCGTGACGTCCACGCGGAGGCGGCCATGAACCGGAAACGGGCGATCATCCTCGGGGCGGGGGTCCTGGCGGCGGGGGCGGCGCTGTTCGGCTGGTCGCGCCTGCGGGACGGACGCGACGACGCGACGATCCGGCTGTCGGGCAACGTCGAGGTGATCGACGTAGGCGTGAGCTTCAAGGTTCCGGGGCGGGTCAGGGCGCGGCTCGTGGACGAGGGGATGTCCGTCGCCGACGGGCAGGTCGTCGCGGTCCTCGACGCCGAGGACCTGGAGCGCGAGCTGGGCGTGAAGGAGGCCGAGGCGGCGGCGGCGCGGGCCTCCCTTGCGGAGCTTCTCGCCGGCTCCCGGCCCCAGGAGATCGCGCGGGCGGAGGCGGCGGTGGCGCGCGCGGAAGCGGAAGCGGTCCGGCTGGCGCGCGACGGCGAACGGGTCGCGGCGCTCTACGCCCGGGAAGCGGTCGCCCGGCGGGAATTCGACGCGGCGAAAGCCGCGGCCGACGTGGCACAGGCCCGGCTCGAGGAAGCGCGGGAGGACCTGCTCCTGGTCCGCGAAGGCCCGCGGCGCGAGACGATCGCCCGGGCGCGGGCGCGGCTGAGGGAAGCGGAAGAGGCGGCGGCCCTGGCGCGAACGCGGCTTTCGTACGCGACGGTCCGCGCCCCCCTCGCCGGGATCGTCCTGTCCAGGAACGTGGAGCCGGGGGACTACGTTTTCGCGGGAACGCCCGTCGTCACCGTGGGAGATCTCCGGAAGCCGTGGGTCCGGGCCTACGTTGCGGAGACCGACCTCGCCCGGGTCAAGGTCGGCCAGCCGGTGTCGGTGACCAACGACACGTATCCCGGCAAGCGGTACGCGGGGCGCGTCTCCTTCGTTTCCCCGGAGGCCGAGTTCACGCCCAAGAGCGTCGAGACGAGGAAAGAACGCGTCAAGCTCGTCTACCGGATCAAGGTGGACATCGACAACCCGGCGATGGAACTGAAACCCGGGATGCCGGTGGACGCGGTCATCGACACCGCGGAGAGGCACGAGGTGCCCGGTGGAGGCCATCCGGACCGTTGAGCTGAGCCGGACGTTCGGCGCCGTCGCCGCGGTCGACCGGGTCTCCCTGTCGGTGGCGCCGGGCGAGATCTTCGGGCTCGTGGGGCCGGACGGGGCGGGAAAGACGACGCTCATGCGTCTCCTCGCGGGGATCCTCGACCCCACGGGCGGCGACGCATGGGTGGCGGGCCACTCCGTGCGCAACGACGCCGGGGCGATCCACCGAGAGATCGGCTACATGAGCCAGCGCTTCGGCTTGTACGCCGATCTCTCCGTCTCCGAGAACATCCGGTTCTACGCCGATCTCTACGGCGTCCCCCGGCGGGGGCGGGCGGAGCGGATCGACGAGCTCCTCGAGTTCGGCGGCCTCGGGCCCTTCGGGCGGCGCCTCGCCGGGGCCCTCTCCGGCGGAATGAAGCAGAAGCTGGGCCTCGCATGCGCGCTTGTCCACACCCCGAAGGTCCTTCTCCTCGATGAGCCGACGAACGGGGTCGATCCCGTGTCGCGCCGCGATTTCTGGCGGATCCTGTCCCGCCTGCTGGCGGAGAAGGTCACGATCTTCATGTCCACCTCCTACCTCGACGAGGCGGAGCGGTTCGGGCGCCTGGCGCTGCTCCACCGGGGGCGGCTGGTTTCCCTCGGGACGCCGGACGAGGTCAAGGCCCTCTTTCCGGGGATCATCCTCGAGGTGCGGTCCGAAGACGCGCGGGGGGCGGCGGCGGCCTTGCGGCGCGCCCTCCCCGGGGCGGACGTCGGACTCTTCGGGGATCGGGTCCACCTGGGGACCCGGGACCCCGACGAGACGGTTCCGGCCGCCGAGCGCGCGCTGCGCGATGCGGGGATCGCCTACTCGCCGATCCGCCCTGCCGCGCCATCCCTGGAGGATGTCTTCGTCTCGGTCCTGTCGGGCCGGAAGGAGGGGGCGACGTGACCGCGGGCGGGAACGCCGTGTCCGTCTCGGTGCGGGACCTCACGAGGCGTTTCGGCGCCTTCACCGCCGTGGACCGGATCTCGTTCGACGTCCGCGCCGGGGAGATCTTCGGGTTCCTGGGCCCCAACGGGGCGGGCAAATCGACGACGATCCGGATGCTCTGCGGAATCCTCTCCCCGACGTCGGGCGGGGGAACGGTTGCCGGGTTCGACATCGCATCCGACCCGGAAGCGGTCAAGCAGCACATCGGGTACATGTCCCAGCGCTTCTCCCTTTACGAGGACTTGACCGTGGAGGAGAACATCGATTTCTTCAGCGGCGTCTACCGGATCCCGGCGGGCCGGAAGAGGGCGCGCAAGGAGTGGGTCCTCGAAATGGCGGGGCTCGCGGACCACCGGAAGACGGCGGCGGCGACGCTGTCCGGCGGATGGAAGCAGCGGCTCGCCCTGGGATGCGCCATCCTCCACGAGCCGCCCGTCCTGTTCCTGGACGAGCCGACCTCCGGGGTCGACCCGATCAGCCGGCGGACGTTCTGGGACCTGATCCACGGCCTGGCCGCGGGGGGCGTCACCGTGTTCGTCACGACCCACTACATGGACGAGGCGGAGTATTGCGACCGGCTGGGGCTCGTCTACCGGGGACGGCTCGCGGGGCTGGGGTCGCCCCGGGAACTCAAGTCCCGGCTGATGACGAACGAGATCCTGGAGATCCTGTGCGACCGGCCCCAGGACGCCGTCACCCTCCTCGCCGCCGTGCCGGGAGTCCGCGGAGCGGCCCTGTTCGGCCGCGCGATCCACGCGACGGTCGCGCCGTCGGGGGACGCGCGTCCCGCCATACGGGAAGCCCTTGCGTCCGGCGGTTTTTCGCCGGGCCGGATCGAGCCGGTCGCGCCGACACTCGAGGACGTCTTCGTGTCGCTCGTCGAGGAGCGGGACCGGCAGGAGGCGCCGCTCCGGGACGTGCCGCGATGAACCTCGTCCGCATCGCCGCCGTCGCCCGCAAGGAGTTCCTCCATGTCCGGCGCGACCCCCGCAGCCTCGGCATGGCGATCGCCATCCCGATGCTCCTGCTCGTCCTGTTCGGGCATGCCCTGACGCTCGACGTGGACGACGTCCCCCTGGCGGTGTGGGACCAGAGCCGCACGCCGGAGAGCCGCGATCTCGTCGCCCGGTTCGAGGCGTCCCGGTACTTCGACGTCCGCGTCCGGGCGGACGGCTACCCGGACATCGACCGGGCGATCGGGGCGCGGGAGGTCATCGCCGCCCTCGTCGTCCCGAGGGACTTCGCGCCGGCCGTCGCGCGGGGCCGGCCGGCGTCCCTGCAGTTCCTCGTCGACGGGTCCGACGCGAACACGGCGACGTTCGCCCTCGGGTACGCCGAGGCGGTGGCCCGGGCCCATTCGCGCGAGCTGGTCGTCCGGCGGGCGGGCCCGGCCGGCGCGGGGGCGCCGCCCGACCCTCTCGACGTGCGCGCCCGCGTGTGGTTCAACGAGGATCTCGAGTCGAAGAACTACATCGTCCCGGGACTCATCGCGGTCATCATGATGGTGATCGCGGCGCTCCTCACGTCGCTCACCGTGGCCCGGGAGTGGGAGCAGGGGACGATGGAGCAGCTGATCGCGACCCCCGTCCGCCCCCATGAGCTGATCCTGGGCAAGCTCGTCCCCTACTTCGTCCTCGGGATGCTCGACGTGGTCATCGCCGTCGGGATGGGGGAGTTCCTCTTCCGCGTGCCCCTGCGCGGGAGCGTGGCGCTCCTGTTCGTCCTCTCGGCCGTCTTCCTCGTGGGGGCGCTCTCGACGGGGATGCTCATCAGCATCCTGGCGAAATCGCAGCTGCTGGCGACCCAGCTCGCCATGGTGCTCACGTTCATCCCCTCGTTCCTGCTGTCGGGGTTCATGTACGCCATCGGGAACATGCCGGCGCCGATCCGGGCGGCGACCCACGTCATCCCCGCGCGGTACTTCGTCTCCATCCTCAAGGGGATCTACCTCAAGGGCGTCGGGCTTCCGGTCCTTCTCTCCGAGGCGGCGCTCCTGTCGGCGTTCGGGGCCGCGATGGTCCTGCTCGCGACCCGGAAGCTCCGGAAGAAGCTGGCCTGAAAAAGGCGGGGGAGGCGCCATGACCGAGAGACTCCGGCGGATGCTCGTGAAGGAGTTCCTCCAGGTCCTCCGGGACCCCCGGATGCGCGCCATGATCTTCCTCATGCCCCTCATCCAGGTGATGGTCTTCGGCTACGCCGTCAGCACCGACGTCCGCGACGTGCCGACGGCGGTGGTGGACTTCGACGGGACGCCGGCGTCCCGGGAGCTCCTGTCCCGTTTCTCCGGGTCGGGGTACTTCCGGTTCGTCGCGCACACCCGGGACGCCGCGGCCGCCCAGGCCCTCCTCGACCGGGGCCGGGCGGGCGCGATCCTGCGCATCGACGCCGGCTTCGGGGCGGACATCCGGGGCGGCCGCACGGCGCGCCTCCAGGTGATCGTGGACGGCACGGACTCGAACACGGCCGGGATCGTTCTCGATTACGCGGGGCGGATCGCGGGGGCCTTCTCCGACGGGATCTTCCTCGAGCGGCTGTCCCGCCCCGGCGGGGCGCCCCCGCGATCCGGCGGGGTCGTCCTCGCGCCGCGCGCCTGGTTCAACGAGAACCTGGAGAGCCGCAACTACTACGTGCCCGGGGTGATCGCGATGATCGTGATGCTCATCACGCTGATGCTCACGAGCATGGCCGTCGTCCGGGAGAAGGAGATCGGGACGATCGAGCAGATCCTCGTCTCCCCGATCACCCCGTCGGAGTTCATCCTCGGCAAGACGATCCCGTTCGCCCTCATCGGGTACGCGGACGTCTTCCTCGTCGCCGGGATCGGCGTCCTCTGGTTCGACGTCCCGATCCGCGGGAGCGTCCTTCTCCTCCTCGGAGGCG
>JBLMWX010000119.1:0-6057 GCA_050257455.1 Gemmatimonadota bacterium
ATGACCTCCCAGGCCACGGTTTCCACCGCTTCGCGGACCTTCGCGGAGAACTCCCCGGAGAGGCGCTCCATGACGTCCCACATCGCCCTTTCCACCGCCTCCGCCGCCACCTTCTCGAATATCTCCCGCGCCCGATCCGAGAACTCGCCCGGCGCGGCCGGCGGCACCCCCGGCCGCGTCTCGTCGGCGGCGCGGGACGGCGGCTGCGCCGCCTCCGGCGCCGCCGGCTCGGCCTTCGTCGCGGCCTGGAACGAGGCCGGCCGCCGGATCTCCGGCTCTGGGGGCGGAGAGGGCTCCCGGGCCGCCTCGGGCGGCCCGGCTTTCGCGCGCGCCGCGACTTCCTCCTCCAGCAGGGCCATCTCGTCCCTGACTTCGATGTCCTCGAGCTCCTCGACCGAATCGAGCGCCGCCGTCAGGTCGGTCACCGCCGGCGGGGCATCCTGGAACAGATCCCCGGTGATGTGCGGCGGCTCCCCGGCACCCTCTTCGGGCGGCACCGCCCGCTCCGCCACCGCCTCGTCGAAGGAGCTCACGACCTCCGTGAGCGGCGCGGCCGGGCCCGCCAGCACCTCCTTGGAGGGAGCCTCGATCTCGTCGAGGGAGACGTCGAACTCGCCGAGCGAGGCCTGTCCCTCCCCCTTGGGGGCCGGCGACGTCAACCCGGTCAGGAGTTCCGCGCCGCGGGGGAGCGGGGCGGCGGCCGGCTTCACGGCCTCCTGCGCCGCCGCGGCCTCGCGTTCCGCCTCCTCGATCACGTCGGTGAAATCCCACGTCTCCTCCGCGGCCGGGCGCTTCGCCCCCGCCTTCGCTTCCTCGGCGCCGCGCGGCGGCTCGCCGCCGCGGAGGATCGTCTCGATCTTTTCGAAAAGCTCCTGCGACTCGAAGGGCTTGAACAGGACCCCCGACGCGCCGCTCTTCCTGAACTTCTCCTCGTCGAAGGGCGCAAGCGTTCCGGAGAGCACGAGGACCGGAACGGCCTTGGAGCGCCCGGAGCCGCTCAACGCGGTCGCCACCTCGAAACCGTCCTTCGCGGGAAGGGTGACGTCCGCGACGACCAGGTCCGGCGCGATTTCGGCAGCCAGCCGGATGGCGTCCTCGCCGTTGTCCACGGTGGTGAGAGCGATATCCGACCCCCGGAACGCAAGCTCGAACACCTTCTGGATCGTGAGGCTGTCCTCAGCGAGAAGAACTTTTCTTCCCATGGCCCCTCCCCGGATTGCCCCTCATTCTATGAGGATTCGGGGATCTTTTCAACGAAAAGGAGGTCGACCTCGCCCCGGTCCGCATCCGCCCGCCGCACCCGGACCCGCACGCGCTCGCCGAGGGCAAAGCGCGTCTTCCGCACCACGCCGCGCCACTCGCCCCGCTCGGCGTCGAAGCGATACACGTCGTCCCGCAGCGTCGACACGTGGACCAGTCCCTCGACGAGGAAGTCGTCGAGTTCCACGAAGAATCCGAACCCGACGACCGACGAGACGATCCCCGAAAACGTCTGCCCCACCTTCGCGCCCATGAACAGCGCCTTGGCGCGCTGCTCCACATCCCGCTCGGCCTCCATCGCCGCTCTCTCGCGGGCGCTCAGGTGGCCCCCGACCTCCGCCGCCGTTTCCGCCAGGGTCCTCGGGTAGGCGCCGAGGCGGGCGTCGCCGAGCGCGGCCCGGAGCACCCGGTGGACGATGAGGTCCGGGTACCGCCGGATCGGCGACGTGAAATGGGTGTACCGCGCCAGGGCAAGGCCGAAGTGCCCCTTCGCCTCCGGGCCGTACCGCGCCAGCATCAGGCTGCGCAGGAGGAGCATGTTGAGGTGCCGCTCGTACCTGCTGCCGCGGGCCGCGGCGGCCCATGCCTGCAGGCGCCCGGCCGCATCCCGGCGGTCCGTGACGCGGCTGCGCCGCAGGAGCCGTGCGGCGGCTTCCTCGAACTCCGCGACGCGCTTCCCGGCCGGCTCCTCGTGGATCCGGAAAAGGAAGGGGAGGCCGCGGTCGGACAGAAATTCCGCCACCGCGGTGTTGGCCAGGAGCATGAACTCCTCGATCAGCCGGTGCGCTTCCCAGCGGGGCGCGGCGGACACCGCGACGGGGCGGTTGTCCGCGACCTCGATCGCGGCCTCCGGCAGCTCGAAGTCGAGGGAGCCGCGGTCGGCGCGAGCGAGCGCGAGCCGGCCGGCGACCGTTTCCATCTCCCGGAGCATCGGGCCGATCCCCCCGGGGATCCCCCACCGCCCTTCCTGCCCCTCGGGCCCGGAGAGAAAGCCGTGCACCCGGTCGTACGTCAGCCGGGCCCTGCTCCGGATGACGGACGGGTAGAAGGAAGCGGCGCCGGGCCGCCCCTGCGCGTTGAGCGGGATCTCCACCGTCATCGCGAGCCGGTTGACGCCGGGCTTGAGGCTGCACACCCCCTCGGAGTACCGGGGCGGCAGCATCGGGATGCACCGGTCGGGAAAGTAGACGCTCGTTCCCCGATCGTAGGCGTCGCGATCGACGTCGCCGCCCACGGGGACGTAGTGGGACACGTCGGCGATCGCCACGTACAGCCGCGTCCGGTCGCGGTCACGGACGAGGCAGACGGCGTCGTCGAAATCCCGCGCGTCCTCCCCGTCGATCGTGACGTACGGAAGGTCCCGCTGGTCGACGCGCGCGGGTCCGCCCGCCTCCGGGCCGCCGGGAGGAATCCTGACGGCCTCGGGGACGCGGGATGCCTCGCGAAGCGCGCCTTCCGAGAAGGCGGACGGGATCCCCCGCGCCGCGGTGACCGCGAGGGCGATCGTCTCCATGGTGTGCTCCTTTCCGAGCGCCCGGATGATCGCCGCCCGTCCCTCCCTGCCGGCAGACGGGTACTCCGAGATCTCGGCCAGGACGAGGTCCCCCGGATCGGGGGGAGGGGTCCCGGCCGCCGCGACGGGGATGAGAAGGTCGGCCTCCCGGTCGCGGAACCTGACGAAGGGACGGGCACCGACGGGCGCGTACCGCCCCACGAACTCGCGGATCCCGCGCTCGACGATCCGGACGATCCGACCGCGGAGAGGCGCCCCCCCTTTTCGCCTCTCGAGCCGCGCGACGACCCGGTCCTTCGGGAGCGCGTCCGACAACGCGCCGCCGGGAATGCGGACCGCGGGAACATCCGGGAAGTCGGCGACGACGATCGCCTTCCCGTCGCGGGTGAACCGCAGCCGCCCTTCGACGTGCGGACCGTCTTCCCCGGCGCGCGGCCGGCGCCTGCCTTCGCCGCGGGCCGATTCCGCGCGGGACCCGGCCGGACGGTGCCGGGAGAACTTGCCGCCCTTTCCCCCACGCGCCTCCATCCCGAGACCCTTCAGGGCGGCCTTGAAATCGCGGCGTTCGCCCTTCTCGACGCCCGCAGCGCGGTACCAGTCGCGGATCGACCCGATCCGCGGACGAAATTCGTCCCCGTTCCGGCGGAGCCATCGTTCCCAGAATTCCCTGTCCCGCACCCGGCCCCCGTTGATCCGGCGATGTCGACGTCCCCCGCCCATCATACCGTGACCGCAGCGGAACGCACGCGCCGCGACCGCCCGCCGTCGCCCGGGCGTTTTCCCGCTTGCCCGGACGCGCCCCTCTGCTATAATCCTTGTTTCCGCATCCGGCGTGCCGAAGTGGCGGAACTGGCAGACGCGCTAGATTCAGGGTCTAGTGCCCGCAAGGGTGTAGGGGTTCGACTCCCCTCTTCGGCACCATCACCTGTCCCTTCCCACGACCGTCGTCGACAAGGGGAGTCGAACCGGCTTCGGGCGCCGAGCGATCAGCGAGGAAGAGCGCGACCTTTAGGAGCGCGAAAGCCGGAAGCCGCGCCGCGCCGGCCGATGGCGAAATCGCCGAGGCTCGTGCGGTCGACTCCCCTCTTCGGCACCATTCCACCGCTTTTCGCACGACCATCGCCGGCGTGGGAACGTTGGACCGGGACGGCGCCTTCAGTCCGTGCCGGTGCAGGGCGGACGCAGGCGCTCGACCAGCTCGTTCCTGATCCGCCGTCCGGCGGCAGGCTGCGCCGGGCTCGTGTAGTGCGCGGCGACCTTGAGCGTGCCGCGGCACCGTTGCACCCAGCAGATCTTGCGCTCGTGGTTCTTCACCCGCGACAGGACGGCCGGCGCCTCGCCGACATCGACGACGCGGCGATCGCTCCCCTTGACGTCGAGAACGACGTAGACACCCGGGCGATCTTCGAGAGCGAGGGGCGTGTCGAACGGCCCTTCGAAGATGTATCCGCCGATTTCCGTAAAGCATGTCCCGACGCCGATCGCCATCCGTTCGCTCCCCGAACGGTCTATCGTCGGCCTGGGGACCCCACTTTAGAGACGTTTTGCGTCCTGGTAATCGGAACCGATCCCGGGAGGATCGGCGCGCCACCGCCGCGCCGGGGCGCCCCTTAACGGAACGCTTTCTTCAACCCCTTTCCGATCTCGTTCAGGGCCTTCCCGGCGGCCTTCCCGGTGTCCTTCGCCGCCCCCGCGACGGCCTTCCCTGCCTTTTTGCCGTAATGGCCGGCGGATTCTCCCGCCTGCCGTGCCCCGCCGCCGACCTTTTCCGCCCCGCGCCGGACGGAATCCCCGGCCGACGCCGGGCAGGTCATCGTCGCGACGCACAGAAAGGCGATGATTCCCAGGATCTTCCGGCGCATCTCCCCTCCGGGACGAGAGATTGCGGAGGACACGCCCTCCACCGGTTCATATCGGATGATCGGCGGATCTTCATCATTACTTGAAGGCCTTCTTCAGCCCCTTCACGATGTCGTCCCAGGCTTTCCCGAGCGCGCTCCCCGTATCCTTCACGGCGCCCTCCGCGGCCCGGCCGGCCTTCCCGCCGATTTCCTCGGCCGACTTCCCGATCGCCCTGACCCCTCCCTCCACCTTCTTGGCGCCGCGCCCGACGGCGTTGTCCCCGGCGGCGTTATCCGCGCCCGACGCGGGCGCAGCGGCAAAACACGCAAATACAATCAATATGATAGATAATATCTTCTTCGGCATCTCGCCCTCCGGTCTTCCCGCCGCGGCACAAGGTGGGAACTTCGACGCGACAAATGGACAACTGTTTTCCGCGCGCGCCGGCGCGACGCGGCGCGGCGGGGAACATCTCGTGTCTTTTCAACTGGATTCATCGCCATGGCCAGCGTTCCCCGGGTGGCCCCTCTATTGCAGGATAATCGCACCGGGTGACGGTGTCGAGCGGGCCCCTTCGAGCGGTGCGTGAACAGGACCTTGCTCCGGTGCACCGGTACCGCGTGAAAACGCGACGCAGCCCGTCTCCCGCACCCTAAGGGCGGCTCATGCGAACATGGGCGGCCCTTATTCATCTTCCCCTCCGCGCCCCGCTTCGGCTCACATCGCCGCGGAACGCAGGTATCCTTCGATCGGCGAGGGCGGATAAAGCAACGGGTTGACCGTCGCCACGATCGACCGTCTCCCGAGACTGGCCTTCCCCGCGAGCCGCATCAGGTCGACGGCCTCCGGCCTGGAAAGCCGCCTTCCGTTCCGGTCCACGATGACCGCGAGCCGGGAGGGCGCCCGGCGTTCCGGGTCCGTCGCCGTCACGATCGCGACCTCCATCGTCGACAGCCGGACGACCGTCCCGATGGGATAGACGCCCATCGCCTTCTCCATGACGGCCACGTACTCGGGGGACAGCGACCGGGCCGAGAGTCTCCTCATCGTTTCGAGGGCGTCCATGGGGCTGCGCGCCTTCTGGTACGACCGCATCGTCGTCAGCGCGTCGTACGTGTCGGCCACGGGAACGATGTGCGAATTGGGGTACCGGCGGTAGTCGTGCCCCCGGTTCGGATACCCCTTCCGGTCGAACCTCATGTGGTGCTCGAGGACCATGTACGCGGTGCCGGGGTGGATGTGGGACATCTTCCCCAGGAGGACGAACCCTTCCTCCGGGTGCTTCTTGATCTCCTCGAACTCGGCCACGGTCAGCGTCCCCGGCTTGCGGATGAGGTCGAGGGCGAGCTGGGTCTTGCCCACGTCGTGGAGGAGTCCCGCCACGCCGACCTCGATCTTCTCCTGTTCCGGCAGGGACAGGGCCTCCGCCAGCGCCAGGGAGA
>JBLMWX010000120.1:0-7292 GCA_050257455.1 Gemmatimonadota bacterium
GGCGAAGGATCGACGAAAGGCGGAGAGTTCCTGATCGTGGAAACGCGGCCGGATTCGGCCTTCACGCCCGAGGACTTCAGCGAGGAACAGCGGCGGCTGGCCGACACGATCGAGCAGTTCCTCGCCCGCGAGGTGCTGCCCGAAGCGGAACGCATCGAGAACCACGACTTTGCCCCGGTGGCGTCCCTGATGAAGCGGGCCGGCGAACTGGGTCTCCTCGCGGTCGATGTGCCGGAGGAGTACGGGGGGATGGAACTCGACAAGGCGACGAGCGCGCTCGTGGCGGAAAGGATCGCCGCGTACAGCGGGTTCTACGGGGCCTTCGGCATCCAGACCGGGCTCGGCACGATCCCTCTCGTCTACTACGGGACGGAGGAGCAGAAGGGCAAGTACCTCGAAAGGATCATCAAGGGGGAGTTGATCACCGCGTATTGTCTTACGGAACCCGATGCCGGGAGCGATGCTCTCGGGGCGAAGACATCCGCCGTCCTGTCATCGGACGGGCGCCATTATGTCTTGAACGGGACGAAGCAGTTCGTCACGAACGGCGGAATCGCCGGCCTGTACACGGTGTTCGCGAAGGTCGATCGAGAGCGTTTCACCGCCTTCCTCGTGGAAAGAACGTTCCCGGGGGTCACGGCGGGCCCGGAGGAGAGGAAACTCGGGATCCGGGGGACGTCGACCACCGCCGTAATTCTCGAGGACGCCCGGGTTCCCATCGAAAACATCCTGGGCGAGATCGGAAAGGGTCACAAGATCGCGTTCAACATCCTCAACATAGGACGGTTCAAGCTCGGGGCCGTGGTCACGGGGGCCGCCAAGGTCGCCTTCGCGGAAGGGGCAAGGTACGCGAACGCCAGGAGGCAGTTCGGCGTCCCCATCGCTTCCTTCGGGGCCATCCGGGAGAAGATCGCCGACGGCGTCGCCGACATCTTCCGCGCCGAGTCGGTCGTATACCGGGTCGCGGGGCTGCTGGACCGCAGGCTCGAGACGATCGAGAAGGGAACGCCGGGCTACTACGAGATCTACCGCAGGGGCATCGAGGAATACGCGGTCGAATGCGCCATCGCGAAGGTCTATTGCAGCGAGGCCGCGGGCCGGATCGCGGACGAGGCCCTCCAAATCCACGGCGGCTACGGCTATATCCAGGAGTACCCGGTGGAGCGTTTCTACCGGGACGTCAGGATCGCCCGGATCTTCGAGGGGACGAACGAGATCAACCGGCTCCTCGTCGCCGGGACCGTCCTGAAGCGCGCGATGAAAGGCGAGATCGATCTCATGCCCGGAGTGATGAAGGCCGCCGAAACCCTCAGGGCCGGGGTTCCCGCCGCTCCGGATGTGACCGGGCCTTTCGCGGCGGAACATGCGCTGCTCGCGAACCTCAAGTTCGTCTTCCTCGCCGTCGCCGGGTTGGCGGTGCGCAAATACATGGAGCGGCTTCGCGACGAGCAGGAGGTCCTCCTGGCCCTCGCTGACGCGGCGATCGCGGTCTTTGCCCTCGAATGCGCGGTGCTGCGCGCGGACAAGGCCGCCGCGGATTCTCCGAAAGCCCGCGCGGAGGCGATGGCCGCGGCAGTGAAGATATGTGCCTTTCAGGGCTCGGCGGCGGTGTGCGGGGCGGCAGGACGCGCCGCGGCTTACGTCGCAGAGGGGGAACGACTCGCAAGACTGCTGGGGAAGGTCGAATCGTTCTGCCGGTACGATCCGTCGGGACTTCTTGCGGCGAGGAGATCACTGGCGGCCGCGGCCCTCGACGCCGGGAAATACGTGTTTTAGGGAAGAGGTTGGGCGGAGCGGGGCGAGCCAGGTCTTCGCCGGTCGGCCCAATCTCACGAAAGCGGGGTCGCCGGCGCGAAGCCGAAACCCTCGAGGCATTGGAATCGCGCCGACGGGGGCCGCGACCCCGCCGCGCCCGGGCCGCCCGCCCCGCGAGCCGCTCCCGATCCAGGCAATGTCCCGTCGCGCACGAGCACGATCTTGCCTCTCACGCCTCCCTTTCCGAGCATCTCGTGCGCGTCTCTCGCTTCGGCCAGCGGAAACCGTTGCGCGATCAGCGGCTTGATCTTCTGCCGGCTCAGCAGGTCGAACAGGGCGATCAGGTCCTGTCGAAACAGTGCCGGTCTCAGCCGTTTCAGCCACTGGATGCTGTAGGGGACCACCCGCTTCCGGCCCGGGAGAAGCCAACTCCCGGCGATGTACCGCGCGAAGACGCCGATATCCCGAAAGCGCCGACGACGGCCTGAACGACCCGAAGCCAGTCGCCCCCCGCTCAGCGAGGACGTCAGGCCATAGGCCACGACCCTGCCGCCGGGACGGAGCGCCCCGCGCGATCGCCAGATGTGGGTCCCGCCGATCCCGTCGAAGGCGGCGTCCACGCCCTCGCCGGTGAGGCGGCGAACTTCGTCCACGAAGTCGCGCTGTCGGTAATCGATCGGGATCCCTCCCATCTCCGAAACGACCGATGCCCCTCGCGACGAACAGGTCCCGTACATCTCCAGCCCGGCCAGGCGCCCAAGCTGCAACAGCGCCGTGCCGACCCCGCCTGCCGCGCCGTCGATCAGCACGCGTTGGCCCGGTCTGAGCCGGGCGGAACGATGGAGCATCTGGTACGCCGTGACGTAGTTCAACACGAGGCTGACGGCCTCGCCCGGATCCAGCCCGGCCGGCACCGGAACCAGTTCCCGTTGCGGCAGGCAGACGAACTCCGCGTAGGCACCGGAGATCGGCAGCGCGGCGACCGTCTGGCCCGATTCGATCGCCGACACACCGTCGCCGAGCCGATCCACCACGCCGACCAGGTCCCACCCCGGCGTGAACGGCAACGGGGGCGTCTCGGGATGAATGCCCTCGCGCATCATCAGGTCGGGCAGGGAGACGCCGGCGGCCAGAACTCTCACCCGCGCTTCACCGCGTTTCGGCGTGGGGCACTCTTCCTCAACCAACGCCAGCGCGTCGGGCCCGCCGTAGCGAGTGACGATGACGCGCGCGTGTCTCATGACCCTCTCCCTCCCTTGCCGGGAGCGCGGCGGATGCGGATCGCTACCTTCTTAGATCGCCGCTGCCGATCCCGCGATTCCCGGACCCCGGAGATCGGGCGCGGGGGCTGCCCGGAGAAGAGCGCGTGCGCGAAAGAGGTCGGACCCGAGCAGGATCGCATCGCGCGCCGGAATGTCCTCGACCGCGGACCGGGTCGCCGCCGAGCGTCCTCCGGAAGCCGGTTTTTCGTCCGGGTCGCGCACCGGCGAAGCCGGACGATCATCCCATCGGGAGACGGTTCGCCTGGCGACCCGTCGCCGGACGCGGCCGGGCGATCGACCGCGTCACAACCCCTGATTCGGAGGACGAAGCCATGAGGTTCTATTGTCTCGGGTACTACGACGAGAAGAAGTGGGAGGCGATGTCGGAGCACGAGAGGAACGCGTTCGTCGACGCGTGCTTTGCGTACGACGAGGTGCTGCGGCGGAATGGCCACGTCGCGGGCGGGGACGGACTCCAGGGCGCACGGGACACCCGGACCGTGCGCTGGGAAAACGGCAAGGCCGTCACGTCCACCGGTCCGTACGCGAAGACGAAGGAGCAGCTGGGTGGCATCCTGGTCCTGGAAGCCCGAGACCTGGATCACGCCATCCGGCTGATCTCGAACCACCCGGGCATCAGGAACGGACCGTTCGAGATCCGCCAGGTCGAGGACATGTCGGCCGTCGTGGAGGAGAGCGCGCGGCGGCGCTCGGAGAAGCGAAAGGCGTCCTGACCCGGCCGTGTCGCCCTACGGCGAGGCGGGAGCCGCCGCCTCCGGTAGGCCGGGGGGAAGCGTCATGACCGTTGCCTTCGCCCTGGATGGGCAGGAGTTCATCGCGCTGAACGGCGGGCCCAGGTTCCGATTCACCGAGGCGATCTCGTTCGGCGTACGCGGGGGACAACACGGCCTAGGCCGAAGAGGCGGACCCGGCCGCGATTCGCGGCCGGGGTCGCCGCCCCCCGTTTCCCGGGCCGGACCGCGCACGGTGGGCAATCCGGTTCAGACCCCGAACGCCTTCCGGGAGCGCATGTCCCCCAGGTTGGACACGATACGCGCCAGCTCGCTGCCGGGAATGCTGACCATCACGCCCTCGGGGCCCAGGCCCACCCGCGCCCGCGAGCCCAGGTCGCCAAAGCCGTAGGTGACCTTGCCGGTCAGGTACGGGACGGCCGCCATGGAGCTGCAGATCGGACCGGCGTCCGCTCCGATGCCGCGGGCGCCGGAGTCATAGGCATTGCCGTGGAGCAGCTCCATTCCCTGGCGCGCCGTGCACAACACGAAGACCACGTCCGGATCGAAGGAAGCGCCCGACAGCGGCGCGAACGCCAGCGCCTCGAAAATGCCGGGCTCGACCAGCATGTTCCCCTGCCACGCGCGCTGCACCGCCGCCACGCTACGGTAGATGCCCATGGACACGAGGAACTCGCCGCTGCGCCGGTCTGCCGGGAACTTCCTGTCGTCGCACAGGCCGCAGTACTTGCCGCCGCCCATGCACTCCTCTTCCTCCGCGGTCGAATAGAAGCTTTCGCCCCGCGTCGCGCGGCCCAGCTTCACGCAGAAGCGCTCCTTCCTTTCCGCCCGCGGCAGGTCCTTCGGGATACCGGTGCACCAGCGCAGCGCTGCGGGCTCCCGCTCCAGGCCCAGGAGTTCCTTCAGCGAACGACGTGTCTCGGCGTCCATCGTCACCGTCTCCTTTCGGTCGCCTCCCGTTTCCTCCAATCGATCCCCGATCGCCGTCAGATGGGCATGCACAGCGATTCACCGCGTCCGAGACACCATGGTCTCGCATTCCAACCACGATGGGAAGAGAACCCTCGATTACCGGTATTTGCTCCAGGGGCACAAGACGGTTACGATGAGGACGCGCCCGCGCCGCAGGCGCTGATCGCGCCGGCGAACCCCCTGGACCGCCGAATCCGAACCGCAAGCGCACGCCGGGGCATATTGCATGCGCGGCGGGACGCGCGCCTGCGGCGACGCAGATGGAGGCCCCATCGTGAACAAGTTGTCTGCCCTGGGGTTCGGCCCCTTTTTCGAGCGCCAGCTCGGGTCATCCGGCGGTGGCGATTCCGTCCCCGCCCGGATCGCTGCGGAACATCGCGGCGCCTACGAGGTCTGGGCCGGCAGCGGTTCGGGCCTCGCACAACTCGCCGGACGACTCCGCTTCGAACTCGAAGATGCCGCTTCCCCCGGTGTCGGCGACTGGGTCGTCCTCAAGGACGCCCCCGATTCCGGCCACACGGCCATCATCGAGCGCGTCCTTTCGAGGCGCACGGTCTTCACCCGCGGCGCCGCCGGCCGCGAGGCTCTCCCCCAGGTGGTCGCGGCCAACGTCGACCTGGTGTTCGCCGTCTGCGGGCTGGACTCCGACTTCAATGTCCGCCGGATCGAGCGCTATCTCGCCCGCATCTCGGCGAGCGGCGCGCAGCCCACGGTGATCCTCAACAAGGCCGATCTCTGCGGCGACCTCGCCAGCCGTGTCGCCGACGTGGAGAGCCGCTGTGCGGGTGTTCCGATCCACGTGACGAGCGCCCTGCGCTCCCAGGGCGTCGAGACGGTGCGCGCATCCATCCACGACGGCATGACCGTCGCGCTGGTCGGCTCCTCCGGGGCGGGCAAGTCGACCCTGGTCAACGCGTTGCTCGGCGAGAACCGTATGCGCACCGGCGAGGTGCGGCCCCGCGACGGCCGCGGCTGCCACGTCACGACCCGTCGCCAGCTCGTGCTCCTGCCCGGCGGGGGCCTCCTGATCGACACGCCGGGCATGCGCGAGCTACAGCTCGCCGACGAGGACGGCCTCGACACGGTCTTCGCGGACGTCGCCGCACTGGCCGTCAGCTGCCGCTTCCGCGACTGCCGTCACGGGACCGAACCCGGCTGCGCGGTGAAACAGGCGGTCGAGTCCGGGGACCTGAACGCCGAGCGGCTGGCGCACTTCCGCAAGCTCGAGCGCGAGGCCAGGGCGTACGCGCTGCGCCACGACGAGCGGAGGCGGCGCCAGGCCGAGCGGGTGTGGGGGCAGCTCTCGGATGAAGTCGCGCAGCTCCGGAAGTGGAAAGGCGGGAAGCCGTAGGCGCCGGTCGCCGCGGCAGCGGCCGTCATCGAAACGGGAGTTGCCGCGAGCCACTCGTTCGTCACTCGAGCCGGTCTTTGCGACGGGGCCGAACCGCGGACTTGTCGAGTCTTGAACAGCCGCATTTCATCGCATTGGATTGGACCAAGGACGGCGCAGGTCCGCGGACGATAAGCCATCAGCACGACAATACCTTGGTCGTCTCTCTGATGGCCACAGGACCAGGGGAGCTCCAGCGTTCAATTCAATATTTCAGGGAATCTCCGAAAGATCGTACGCCATCAAACTGTGACGAACGATCTAGCGGGGATCCCGATTGCGAGGGGCTGGTCGACGGGAGTTGCCTGACGGAAGTTTTCGAGCGGAGTGACCCTGTTTCCGACGTGAAAGGAGAAGAGGCGATGAAACGACCCGTGTTGTTGATCCTGTCGGTATTGATGGTCGCCCTGAGCGGGTATGCCGCCGAAAAACCCGCATCAAAGGTGCCCGAGGCCGCCGGGGTGTCCGCGAAGAAAGCGGAGGTAAGCGCGAAGAAGGTGGCAGAGGAAGCCAAAGAGGCAACGCAGAAGGCGGCGGAGGCCGCGAAGCTCGCTCTGGAGAAAGCCGAGAAGGCCGTCAGTGAAGGCTCTCAGAAAGCTGCCCAGGCGGCCAAACAGGCGGCCCGCAAGGCCGACGAGGCCGCAAAGCGGGCTGCACGAAAAGCCGCGGAAGCGTCGAAGAAGGCAACCGCAGAAACCAAGGAGGCGGCGCAGAAGGTCGAGGCAGCGGCCAAGAGAGCGGCTGCGGCCACCAAGGAGGCAATGAAGAAGGCGGAGGAAGCGGCCGAAAAAGCGGCCACGTCCGGGAAAGAGGCCGCGCAGAAAGCAGCCGAAGCCACCAGGGAAGCAGCACAAAAAGCCGTGGAAGCGACCAAGGAGGCGGCGAACAAGGCGCTCGAAGCATTGAAGTGAGCTGCCCCGCGCGGATCGACCGGAGAGTGTTAATGTTCCGGGTCAACACTTCAGTGCTGATCAACACGGGCGAATCCTCAACCGACTCGGAGTGCGTCAGACCGCTCGCCCGTTCGAGTCCCCGCCAGGCACCGGTCGAAACGAAAAAGGCGCCCGGGGGATCAAGGCGCCTGCGACTCTCGACTGGTGCCGAAGGGGACTCGACCGATGAGGCTCCGGCGTTCTCGCCCCGCCGCGCGGGCGAAGGCGA
>JBLMWX010000121.1:0-11185 GCA_050257455.1 Gemmatimonadota bacterium
CCGCTGCCACCTCGAGGACCGGAAGGCGCAGGACAACCCGCACAACCAGGTGGACGCGTTCGGGAGGATCCGGGAGCGATCGTGCCTCTTCTGCCACAAGAACAGGCCCGATCCCGGAAAACCGCGCGCCGCCGACCTCGAAATGACGGGAGAGGAGGCGGTCCTCTGCGCGAACTGCCACGCGATCGGGCCGCACCCGGGGGTCGACCACATCGTCGCCTTGCCGCCCGCGATGGCGAAGCGGAAGACCGACTACGAAGCGGTTCACAAGGTGTCTCTCCCGGTCGGCGCGGACGGGAAGATCAGGTGCGGCACCTGCCACAACCCGCACGCGAAGGGCGTGCTCAAGGGAGAGGCCGGTGTCGGCGCGGGCTCCAAGTGGCGCGTGCCCGATTTCAGGGAGGTGTGCGCCCCTTGCCACGGACGATACTGAGCGTGACGCGGAGGGTCAGATGATCGATCTGTTCTTCAAGGGGGGATTCGCGATGTACCCCCTGCTCGTGCTGTCGGTCATGACGGTCGCCATCGGGATCGAGCGCCTGGTCCATCTCAGGCGGGCCCGGATGGACGCGGGCGAATTCATGGGCGTGGTCAACGGCTTCCTCTCGCGAAATGCCCTGGACGACGCCTACAAGTATTGCGAATCCACATCCGGCCCCCTGGCGGGCATCATCAAGGCGGGGCTCAAGAACCAGCGCCGGGGGCGCGAGGAGGTCGTGCGATCGATCGAGGACGCCGGGGCCCTCGAGGTCGCGCAGCTCGAGAAGGGCATTCTCGTTCTCACGACCGTTTCCAAGATCGCGCCCCTGATCGGCCTCTTCGGGACGGTGACCGGAATGATCCGCTCCTTCCAGGCGATGGGCGCGGCGGGCGGGGAGAACCCGCGGATGGTGGCCGCCGGAATCGCCGAAGCCCTCGTCGCCACGGCGGCGGGGCTCATCGTCGCGATCCCGGCGTACTTCCTCTCGTTCTATTTCATGAACCGCGTCGGCAAATTCATGCTGGACATGCAGAAGAGCTCGATCCAGTTCCTGGATGCGCTGGGCGATCTCGAGGAGAAGGTCGCCGACAGGTCGCAGCGGCTGGACACGATCGGGGGCGACTACCTTGAAGTTTAAGAGGACGGTTCGGCCCGACGAGGAGGGAATCCCGATCACGAACCTCGTGGACGTGCTCTTCCTTCTCATCGTCTTCTTCATGCTCTCGACGGTCCTGAGCTTCGACCGCGGCATCGGGGTGAAGCTGCCGGAGACCCGGACCGCCGGGCGCATCTCCAACAAGGGGGTCAACGTCCTCGTGAGCCGGGACGGGTCCGTCTTCGTCGACGGAACGCAGGTCGCACTCGAGCGCGTCGGCGAGGTCGTGGCGACGAAACGGAAATCGGCCGGCGGCAACGTGATCCTCAAGAGCGACCGGGAGACGAGGTACCAGGCGATCGCGGACGTGATGGACCGGCTCCTCGAGGCCGGCGTCGACGACCTGTCCCTTCCCGTCCTCGAGAGGGGAGGAGGACGGTAAGGCGGTGACGGGGCGGGGGCTGCGATCCATCCTGCAGCCGGTTCTCTTCATCGGGATCGCGGCGATGCTGCACGGGATTCTTTTTCTCATCCCGCTGGGCGGCGCGGCCCGGCGCGACGCCGGGACGTCGCGGGGGATCCGGGTCAAGACGTTCGTCGAGGGTCCCCGGGCCGCGGCGCCCCCGGCACCCGCGAAGCCGCCGCCCTCGCCGATCGACCCGGGGAGCCCGTCCGTCCGGGCGGATTCCGCCGCCCCGGTGGCCGGGAGCGGCGGCCCGACCGCGGGGGGCGGAGGAACTGCGCCGGGCGACGGGGGAGGGGCGGGCGGGGCGCCTTCGCGGAGCGAGTTCGGGGAGTACCTCGCGCATCTCCGATCCGACGATGTCCAGGGATGGGCCCGTCGAAGCGCGAACGCCGCGCGGCGGGGATGGAAGGGCTCGGGCGCGGGAGCCGTCGAGTGGGGGCGCGGAAGCGGCTCCGGGTCCGGGCAGGGGAGGGGCCGGGGGACGGGATCCGGCAGCGGCCGCGGGGGCGGGTACCTGGACCCGCGGGTCAGGATGGTGATCACGCAGTATCCGCTCGGCAGCGGCGCGGCGGGCGACGCCGACAAGGGGAGGAATATTTCCGGCCGTTTCCGGCAGGTCGCGTACCCGGACCTCAAGGTCAAGCAGTCGGAGTTCACGTCCGGCTGGTGGAACGTCTACATCGAGCTGTGGACGACGGAGGACGGGCGGATCGCCAAGCAGCGCGTCCTGCGCCCCGAGACGGACGGGCCGCTCGAGCGCATCTTCGTCGACCAGGTCAAGAGGGAGCTGGAGGGCTGGACGTTCGAGCCGGGCGCCTCCGAAATCCACGTGGACGTGAGGTTCTATGTCGAATAGGCGAATGGCGGCCGTGGCGGCCCTTTCGGCGGCCATCCTCCTGCTCCTGGGCGGGGCCGCGCATGCGGTCGACGAGGAGGGGTGCCTCTTCTGCCACGGTCTCGCAATACGCTCCGCGGGGAGCGGTGACGGCGGGCGCGACCTGCGGGTCTGGGAGCCGGCCGGGGGCGAACATGACGCCCTGTTCTGCTCCGACTGCCACGCGGACGCGCGCCGCGCGCCGCACGCCGCCGCGCCGGGACCGGCGCAATGCATCGAAGAGTGCCACGGGCAGACCGCCGAGGCGAGGGAAAGCCACCGGCGCGCCTCGTTCGGCGGCTTGAGCGAGTCCCACCGGGGGGCGGCCTCCCCGGATGCGCCGTGCCGGCTTTGCCACAGGGCGGTCGACAGTCCCGGCAATACGGGTGCGATCCTGGCGCGATGCGCCGCCTGCCACCCGAAAGAGCGGGAGTCGGAGGTCCGGGGGGTCCACGCGCGCCTCGCGGGACGGGGAGGATACGGGCTGTGCGCCTCCTGTCACGCGGCGCATCCGGCCGGTGCGGGGGACGGAAAAGCGCGGTGCGGCGGACCCGGCTGCCACAAAACCGTCACCACCGGCATGACGCGGCTGGCCGGCCACCGGGGAGCGGTTCCGGGCGGGGCGGCGTCCGAGGGGGCCGTCGTGATCGGGCTCGGGGTCCTGGGATGGATCGCGGGACGGCGGCTGTCGCCGCCGGGGCCGAAGGGCGGTGACGGGGGATGAACTGGATCAACCCGCCCGCGGCGATCCGGCGCTTCAACTGGCACCAGGTCGGCCAGCATGCGGCCGCCGTGCTGCTCTGGGGCATTCTCGCGCTCTCCGCGGCGCTTTCCGGGATGGGGGCGAGTTGGGCCCCGGGACTGCACGTCGCCGCGGGCCTGGCGGCCGCGGCGGTCCTTCTCTACCACCTGTTCTTCCTCGTGGCGGTCGGCGCCAAGCACGACGTGTCGCCGGAAAGGGTCGCCTTCCTCCCCGTCGGCTGGGAGCGGAAGCGGCTCCGCGGGGGCCATGCGCCGTACGGCCCGACGGGGAAGTACGCGCCGGAGGAGAAGGGGGATTACCTCGCCATCCTGCTCTGGACGCTGGTGCTGGCCGCGACGGGGCTCTTCCTGAGGTGGCCGGGACGGCTGGGGGTTCCGGGACCGACGGCCCACGCCTGGTTGAGGGTCGTCCACGCGGGGATCGGCGCCGCTCTTTCGGTTCATGTCCTTCTCGTCCACGTTCCCGGCCGGTGGCTGCGTTCCCCCGGCCCGCTCCGCCGCGCAATGTTGTCCGGTTCGGTGCCGCTCGCGGTCGCCGAGGCAAGGCCCGGCTGGATCGCGGACCTCGTGGCGGCGGGCACTCTCGTGCCCGTCCCGGAGACACCCCCCGCCGAGATCCAGCGTGAGACCGCCCAGGTGAGGGACCTCCTCGACGAAGGGAACCGGCACGTCCAGAACGGCCGTTACGCGGAGGCGTGCGCGGCATTCGAGGAGGCGCTCCGGCTGTTTCCGGACTACTCGCAGGCGCGGTTCAACCTCGGGGTGGCCCGGCTGAAGGAGGGGCGCCTCGAGCTTGCGGCCGCGCAGTTCCGGATGTTCATCGACAGCGACCCCTTCAACCCGATGGCCGACAAGGCGAAGGAGCTTCTCGACGGCATCGACGGCGGGAAGGGACGGGAGGTCCGATGAGGCGGGCCGTCGAATGGGCCCTCGGGGCGGTCGCCGTGCTCCTGACCGGGGCATACCTCGCGGCCGTCTCCGGCGGCGCCGGGGAGCGTCCCGCCGGAGATCCTCCCGGCACGCCGGAAGGCCGGTATTTCCACGCGGGGAAGGTGCCGGCCCCGGCCCTTGCGGAACCGGACTGCCTGTCCGAGAAATGCCACGGCGCGGTTCCGCACGCCAAGGATCGCACGGAGGCCGCGTTCCGGAACATGCACGTCCGGTTCGTCGATTGCCTGGTCTGCCACGGCAAGGAGTCGCGCGCGTCCTGGGTCGCCGTGCCGCCCGGCCGGCGGCCGGCCGGACAGGCGGAACACGGCGGGATCGCTCCCCGGAGCCGATGGAGGCTCGAGGTGCGGCCGACGGGGATCGACCGGGACCGGACGCACGACTCCCTCGGCCCGGCCCTGAAATGCCGCGCGTGCCATTCCGACGAGGGATATCCCCGATTGACGGGGCTGGGGATCCGGGATCTTCCCCGCGGGTTCGCCAACCCCGTGGCGCTGCGGATGATCGAGGAGGGAGCGAAACAGTGGATTCCCGACACCATGCGCTAGCCGCGCTGCTGGTGGCCGCGCCGCTGCTTCTCGCATGCCCGGGCCGGGACGCCGCGGGGGCCCAGCCGGCTCCCGTCTGGCTGACGCGAGCGCAGGGAAGAAGCCTCGTGGCACCCGTCGACGTGGCGGTCGACCGCCGGGGGATCGCGTTTCTCCTGGACGCGGGCAACAGGTCGATCGTGCTCCTTTCGGTGCGCGGCGAAGTGATCCGGGAGATCCAGGGGAAAGGGGCCTTGCGCGACCCGATGGCCGTTGCGGTGGCTCCGGACGGGGCGGTGTTCGTCGCCGACGGGAACTCGGGGCGCGCGGTCGAGATCGATCTGGCGGGGCGCGTCCGCCACGAATACGCGATCGGGAAAGGGGCCCGGGTCACGGGAGTGGCCGTGTTCGGGAACGCCGTGTTCTGCGCCGACAATGCCAACGCGACGGTCGCGGTGTTCAAGCGGGGCGGGGGACGGACAGGCGGGTGGGGCGGCAAGGGCGACCTGCCGGGGCGGTTCAACGCGCCGTTCCGCGTTGCCGTCGATCCGGGCGGCCGCATCTTCGTCACCGACGTGATGAACGCGCGCGTCCAATGGTTCTCGGCCTTCGGCCAGCACCTCGGGACGCTCAGGAAGTTCGGTGCCGGGGAGGGGAAGATCTTCAGGCCGACCGGCATCTTCATCGACCGGATGGGGCGGATCTGGGTCACGGACAGCTACAGCGGGCTCGTCCAGCTCTTCGCGGAGGACGGGACGTTCGTCCGCGCCCTGGGGCCGGCGGGACGCCCGGTCGTGTTCGGGGACCCGGTCGGGGTCGCCGAGGGACCCGAAGGGGTGTGGGTCGCCGACCAGCGGGACCAGCGGGCCGGTTTCTTTCCAAAATAAAGGCGGAGGACGTGCCCTCGATGGAGCAGAAGCGATGGGAGTACGGTCAAATCTTCGTGCGCCGCCCCGAGATCTTCGGCGGCCTCCCGAAGACGGGCCTGGAGATGGAGAAGATCAACAGGGCAGGGCAGGAAGGGTGGGAGATGGTGGGCGCGCTTCCGTTCACGCTGCCGACGGGTGAGGTGCGGGGCGCGTTCATCCTCTTCAAGAGGGAAATCGCGGGGTAGGGGATTTCTCCCGTGAGCCGCGCCCGAATCGTCCTGTCCGTCGTCGTTGCCGCGCTGGGGCTCCTCGCCCGGCCGCCGGCGGCCCGTGCCGAGGATTTCTATTCCCAGGAACGATGCTCGCTCTGCCACATCCGGGAGAGCGTCTTCTTCTCGCCCGGGTTCGCGTCGCCCGAGGTCCTCAAGGCGTTCGGCGAGGAAAGAGTCTGCTACAGCTGCCACAACGGGGCGGTCCGGGACAGCCGCGACGTCCTCTGGCGCGGCGCGCAGCATCCGCCGCCGCGGCCCGGGGACCGCGCGGGCGGAAAGCGATGCTCGCCGTGCCACTCGCCCCACGCGAAGGGAGGGTGGAGCGTCCTGGCGGGCACCGGGGTCCCGATCCGGACGGGGGGAGACGCGGTCTGCACGAAATGCCACCGGGGCTACGAACGCGCCGCCGGTCCGATACACCGCACCGGGTTCCCGGAGGGGGGATGCGCGGAGTGCCACAGGGCCCACGGCGGGGCGGGAAGGTCGCTCCTGCGGGTCGCGGGGGGAGCGCTCTGCCTCGGGTGCCATCCGGACGCGGGGTCGGGGAGGTCGGGCGGGCATCCGGTCGCGTCGGCCGCAGCCGCGTCGTCGGCCCGCAAGACGTTCCCGGAATGCGTGGAGTGCCACCCCGTGCACCCGACGCGGGGGGGCGCGGGCGCCGTGGACTCCCGGTGCGCGGGGTGCCACGATTTCGGAAAGGGCCGTGCCGCCGGGAAGAAGCGGCATCCGTCCGAGGCGAAGTGCACCGAATGCCACTCGTTTCACCGGCTGTCCGCGGCCAACGGGAAGGGCCTGCGCGCGGAGAATGTCAAGGCCGACCTGCTGTGCGGGGGCTGCCACGCGCGCCAGGCGGCCGAAAACCTGAACAAGGCGCGGCAGAGGGGAACCCATCCGAGCGGCGCGGCGCCGGGCGGGAAGGCCCTTTGCCTCAGCTGCCACAGGATCCACGACGGTGCCCCGGGGACGGCGCTTTTGGCGAGCGACAAGGCGTACTCGTGCCTCGAGTGCCACGACGGACAGAACACGATCAGCGAGGTCGCCGGGATCGTCCTGGCTCATCCGGTGTTCGAGCGGCTGGAAAAGGGGCGGCTGGCTGCGGCGGCCAAGGCAAGGCATCTGGTCCTTGGCCCGGGCGGCGAGATCGTGTGCCGGACGTGCCACTCCGTTCACCGGGCATCGCCGGACACGGCGCTCCTCGTCCCGGGCACCGCTTCGGACGGCAGCTGCCTCTGGTGCCATGATCGGAAGGACGCCGTCGGTCATTTCCCGGCCGCAAAAGCGCCCTCCGGCCCGCGATGCGGGACCTGCCACCCCGTGCACGGCAAGCGTCCCCCGGCCGGGGGGACCGGAGCGGCGGATCCCTGGGCCATGCTCTGCACGGGGTGCCACCCGCAGGCGGCGTCCCACGTGCCGGGGCTCTCCAGGGGCGCGGACGGACGCCCGGCGGACATGCCCGTGTTCGACGGGCGTGGACGGAGGATCGGCACCGGCGCGGTCTCCTGCCCGACATGCCATGAGCCGCACGGAAAACCGGGCAGGAAGCGCCTTCGCCGGGCCTATGCGGCGTCCGGATTCGTCTGCACCGCCTGCCACAGGGAGAAGGAAACGATCGCGCTGACGCCCCATGACCTCCGGGGAATCTCGGGCAGGAGCATCTGCGAGCCGTGTCACCGGCCCCACGGCGGCAGGTCGCCCGGGATGTGGGGGCTGTCGTCGGACGCCGCGGAGGGGGAGTGGCAGACGTGCCGGTCCTGCCACCGGGACAAGGGACTCGGCCAACCCGTACCCCCGGGGGGACACCCGGTGGACGTCGTGGCGTCCAGGCCGGTTCCGGAAAAGTTTCCGCTGTTCGGAACGGGAGGCCGCAAGGCGCGGACGGGCGTCCTGACCTGCTCGACGTGCCACGAAGTCCACGGCACGGGCTTTCTCCCGCTCGGAGAGGTGACGGGGATGCTCCTCCGGGCCGAGGCGACGCAGGAGGACGAGGACGTCGGCCGCACCAGGACGTGTCTGCCGTGCCACCCGACGACGCAGGTGACACACGGCCAGGCCGACTGCATCTGGTGCCATCCGCCGCACGCGGAAACGAAAGCGGGCCCCGACTGCCGCAGCTGCCATGCGCCCGCCGCGACGGGAACCGCGCAGGCCCACGCCGAAAAACGGCTGGAGTGCGGCGCCTGTCATCGCATCCACGCGGCGAAGGGGGGTGCTCCTCCCGGGGGCGCCTGCCTCGGCTGTCACCCGAAGGCGGCGAAGGTGGTCGGAACGGCGCACGGGGAACTGGATGGAGGGCCGTGCCGGACGTGCCATCCGGCGCACGAGGATGTCGAGAAGCGGCCCGCAAGGCGGCACGCCTGGGAGGAAATCTTCGCACCGGACCTCCCCTGCCTGCGCTGCCACAGGGACGGAGGCGACGGCCCGGTGGTGGCGCATGGCGAGCATCCGAAGAGCCGGAAGAAGGTGCCGACCTCGTACGGGGCGGTCGTCACGCTCGAAACCCCGATCGTCATGCTCGGGCGCCTTCAAGAAGGGGGGCTTCCCCTGTTTCCGCTCTTCGAGGACAATGGCAGGAGAGCGATGTCAGGAAGGATGGGATGCCTCACTTGCCACGACCCCCACGCCGGGACGACGATGACGGGCGAAGGCGACGGACGAACACCGGTTGCCTATCTCCGCGATCCCTCTGGAGTTTTCCTTGCCGAGATCTGCACGCCCTGCCACAGGGGCTCGGCCGGGGAATACGCGCGGAAATTCCATGAGCTTCCCCGGAAGACGGACTGACGCCGCCTCCCGCCCGTTGCCCGACGGCGCGGAGATCGGCGTCATCGGGGCGGGCCCGGCGGGCACCTTTTTCGCCCTGCACCTGCTCGAGATCATGCGCAGCTCGGGACGCGCGGTCCGGGTCAGCCTGATCGACCGGAAGGTGTTCGACTGTTCGGGCCCGTCGGGCTGCAACATGTGCGCGGGGGCGATCGGCGCGGGGATGATCGGGAAGATGGAGCGGCTCGGCCTCGGCCTGGACGACCGCGTGGTGCGGCGGATCGCCGAGGGCTACGAGATCCACGGCCGGAACGTCTCCGTGACGGTGCGACATCCGGGTCGCGGGGCGATCTACACGGTCTTCCGGGGAGGCGGCCCCGTGATGCCGCGCGGCAAGGCGCGCAGCTTCGACCAGTTCCTGGTCGACGCGGCGGTCGCCCGCGGAGCGGAATTCATCCACGATCGCGTGGACGCGATCCTCGGGACAGGGCGCGGCTTCCGGGTCGACCTTGCGGGAGGCGCGCGCCGGGAATTCGATCTTCTCGTCGGCGCGTTCGGCGTCAATTCGGCCATCCACCGGAAGCTGGACATCGGATACGTGCCTCCCAGCACCTGGCACACCGTCCAGGCGGAGATTCCCGCCGACAACGATTTCATCGTGAACGGGCTGAGGAACCGCATCCACATCGTCCCCGCGGTCGGCAAGACCATCCGTTTCCTCGCGATCACGCCCAAGGACGACTTTCTCACGTTGACGGGGATCGGCAAGCACGTGAGGATCTCCGACCTCGAACGGGAGAGGCGCGAGAACAGGCCGCTGGCCGACCTGATGCCGCCGGGCGCCGCCTTCATCTGCCATTGCCATCCGCAGGTGCCCGTGGGATACGCCCGCAGGCCGTTCGCCGACCGGATCGCGATCGTGGGGGACGCCTTCATCTCCCGCTACCTGAAGAACGGGATCGAATCGTCGCACGACACGTCGCGGATCCTCGCCGAGGCGATCGCCGGGCACGGCGTGTCCCGGGAAGCGCTCGCCGCCCGATTCTTTCGTCCATGCATCGAACGCTTCCGGCGTGATAACATCTGGGGCAAGGTGCTGTTCGGAATCTACGAGGAGGTGCTCAGGAAGGGACGGCTCTCCGATTCCTACCTGAGGTCGGTACGGCGGGCGGCCGAAGCCGGGGACGCGACGCAGGCCAGGATCCTGTGGGCCGTTTTCGCCGGCGACGCGCCGTATCGCGAGATCGCGCGCGAGGCGTTCGCGCCGGCGTCCATCGTGGCGTTCTGGAAACACCTCCTGTTCCGGTGACCGGGGCGAGGGAATCGACATGATGAAGCGCGTCAAGGAGAATCTGCCGGTCGTCGTCGCCGGCGCGCTCGTGGGGACGGCGGTCCTGGTCTCGCTGTTCGGCGAGGTCGGAATCCTGAGCACCTGGCGGATGGATCGGAGCCGGGACCGGATCATGGAGGAAAACGCCGAGCTCCGAACGGACATCGCCCGTCTCCGCGCGGAGGTCGACCGGCTCCGGACCAGCCCGGCCCACATCGAGGAGATCGCCAGGAAGGAACTCGGACTGATCGGAAAGCGGGAGAACGTCATCGTCCTCGAGCGCGACCAGGATGCCCCGACGCGCGATCCGGGCCCGGGCGGACCGAAGCGCCGGTAAGGCCCGGCATCTCGGCGCCTTCCTGGCGGCCGCGCATCTGGTCGGGCTGATCGCGGCCCGGGCGCACGGGACGTGGGCCGGCTGGGCGCCGTACTGGGCCGCTTCGGCGTTCGGCGTCCTCGGCGCCGTCCTCCTCAGGGATTTCGTCGGGGGGCGCCGAAAGGACCGCCTTCCGGACACCGCTGCGGCGTTCGCCTGGGCCGCGGCGGGAGCGCTGGAAATCCACGCATTGTCGAAGGCGGTGGCGGCGTCCCGCGTCGTCCCCGCCCTCCTCTTTCCCGCGGTCGCCTGCTTCCTCTCGCCGGCAACAGCCGCCGCGTTTGCGGCGACGGCCGCCGCGTGGCTGTCCTGGTCCCCGGGGAACGGGTGGCCGTCCGCGTCGGAAGCGACGGCGACGCTCATTCTGGCCGTTCCGGGACTCTGGGCGGGCGCCTGGGTGCGCCATGCGCTCGCCAGATCGCTCGCGGCGCCGGACATCGTCCGCAAGGCGATCGAAGACAGCAGGTCGCTCCTCCTTCCCTGGGAAGGGGACGGACGGGGGGCGGAATCGTCGGCCCGGCGGCTCGACGACCTCGGGCTGATCCGCGAGGGCGAGGAGACCGTGGACGGGATTCGCCGGGTCGTGGAAGGGCTCGTGCCGATGACCGGGGCGGATGTCGTCCTTTACGTCTCCCCGCCGGGAGTGCCCGGGCTGCCGTTCGTGAAGACGGTCTTGGCGCGCGGTGCGGGTGCCGCCTTCGCGGACGACCTGCGCGTGCCGGACACCTACGTCCCGGTTCGGGAGGCAACGGTCTTCCGCCGCCCGTTCGCCGCGAGCGGGGAGGATGCGGGTCTCTTCGCGCTGCGGATCGGGACGAAAGACGCCAGGCCGAGCGGGATCGCGGCCGTGCCCGTGGCCGTCGGGGGAAAGGTGGAAGGAGCGATCCTCGCGCTCCGGTTCGGGGACGGAGGGCTGGCCGATCCG
>JBLMWX010000122.1:0-16760 GCA_050257455.1 Gemmatimonadota bacterium
GTCATGATGATGATCTTGCCGTAGCGCGCCCTGGCCGGGTCGTAATCCTCCTTGCCGATCCCGGTCCCGAGCGCCGTGATCATGGTGCGGATCTCCTGGGACGAGAGCATCTTGTCGATCCGCGCCTTCTCGACGTTCAGGATCTTGCCCTTGAGCGGCAGGATCGCCTGGAACCGCCGGTCGCGCGCCTGCTTGGCCGAACCGCCGGCCGAGTCCCCTTCCACGATGAAGATCTCGCACTGGGCGGGATCGGACTCCTGGCAGTCGGCCAGCTTGCCGGGCAGGCCCGCCGAGTCGAGCGCCCCTTTCCGCCGCGCGAGCTCCTTGGCCTTTCGGGCCGCCTCGCGCGCCCGCGCCGCCTCGAGCGCCTTCTCGACGATCTTCTTCGCCACCGACGGGTTCTCCTCGAAGAAGGTCGAGAGCTTCTCGTAGACGAGCGAGTCGACGATCCCCTTGACCTCGCTGTTGCCGAGCTTGTTCTTGGTCTGTCCCTCGAACTGCGGCTCCGGGACCTTGACCGAGACGACGGCGGTCAGGCCTTCCCGCAGGTCGTCGCCGGAGAGGTTCTCCTTGACGCCCTTCAGCAGGTTCCCCGCGTCCGCGTACCGGTTGATGCCCCGCGTGAGCGCCGAGCGGAACCCGACGAGGTGCGTGCCGCCGTCGTGCGTGTTGATGTTGTTCGCGAAGGCGAAGACCGTCTCCTGGTAGGAGTCGTTGTACTGGAGCGCGACCTCGACCGCGACGCCGTCCCGGGTCCCCTCGACGTAGATCGGCTTGGCGTGAAGCGGCGTCTTGTTGCGGTTGAGATGCTGGACGAAGGAGATGATCCCGCCCTTGTACTGGAAGTCGTGCGACTTGCCCGTGCGCTCGTCCAGGATCGAGATCTTGAGCCCCGCGTTCAGGAACGACAGCTCGCGCAGCCGCCCGGAGAGCGTCTCGAACGAGAACTCGGTCTCGGTGAAGATCTCGGGGTCGGGCTTGAAGGTGACCCTGGTGCCGCTCTTGCGCGACTTGCCGGTGACCTTCAGCCCGGAGACGATCTCGCCGCGCGAGAAGGCCAGCTGGTAGACCTTGCCTTCGCGGCGGATCTCCGCCGAAAGCGACTCGGAGAGCGCGTTGACGACCGAGACGCCGACGCCGTGGAGGCCCCCGGAGACCTTGTACGAGTCGCGGTCGAACTTGCCGCCGGCGTGAAGGACGCCCAGGACGACTTCGGCCGCCGGCCTGCCTTCGCCTTCGTGCGTATCCACCGGGATGCCGCGGCCGTTGTCGTCGACGGTGACCGAGTTGTCCTTGTGGATCGTGACGGCGACCGCGTCGCAATACCCCGCCATCGCCTCGTCGATCGAGTTGTCGACGACCTCGTAGACGAGGTGGTGGAGGCCGTGGGCGTCCGTGCTCCCGACGTACATGGCCGGGCGCTTGCGGACTGCCTCCAACCCCTTGAGAACTTTAATGTTTTCGCTTGTATAGTCGTTGGCGCCGTTGCCGTTTCCGGCGCCGCCGTTCGGGCTCCTGGCCATGCTGCTCCCGTCGCGTGAGGTCAAATCAGTTAATTATACCGCAGGCGGGCGCAGGCTTCGACCCGAAAGACGCGTGCGGGCGGGACCGGGACGGCGCTCCCCGTGCGGCGGGGCTGCGCCGTCCGGTTACAGGATCCGCATCGGCATGATGATCGCGAGGAACGACGTTTCCGACTTCGGCCGGACGATCACCTGCGACGACTCGTCCTTCATCTCGAACAGCACGGTCTCCTCGCCGACCCCGCCCACGGCGTCCTGGAGGTACCGGCCGTTGAACCCGATCTTGACCGGGGCGCCTTCGTACTCGATGGGAAGGAGATCCCTCGCCTCGCCCACGTCGGGGCTCGTCGTCGAGATCTCGAGCTGTTTCCCGGAGAACGCGAGCCGCACGCTGTGGATCTTCTCGGGCGCCATGACGCTCACGCGGCGCAGGACCTCGCTGAAGGCGTCGCGCGCCACCGCGGCCACGAGCTTGTTGTCCTTGGGAACGACCTGGCGGTAGTCGGGGAAGTCGGCGTCGAGGAGCCGCACCCAGATCTCGGTGTCGCCCTTGCCCGCGAAGAGGAACTTGTCGGACGCCGAGAGCTCGATCGACCCGGGACCTCCGCTTTCGGCGAGCCTGCGGATCTCGAGGAGTCCCTTCCGCGGCGCGAGCACGCGCTTTTCGCCGAGAAGGCCGCCGAGATCGGGCACCTCGCCGTCCGCGATCGCCAGGCGATGGCCGTCCGTCGCGACCATCCGCAGCATCGTCCTGCCCGCGTCCTCGTGCCGCTCGAGAAGGATCCCGGCGAGGTTGTAGCGCGTCTCGTCGCCGGACGCGAAGGCGCTCACCCGGTCCACGATCCGCCGGAAGGTCTCGGCGTCCACCGCCACCGATGCGCCCGACGGCCTTTCCGGCATCTCCGGGAACTCCTGGCTCGACAGGCCCGAGAGGCGGAAGTGGCCGCGCCCCGCCGAGATCTCGACGTGGTTCCCCTCCCGGCTCTGGATCGTCACCGGCCCCTTGGGAAGGACCTTGGCGATGTCGTAGAGCTTGCGCGCCGGAAGCGCAACCGCGCCGCCTTCGCCGACGGCCATCGGCTGCGAACACCGGATGACGATCTCGAGGTCCGACGCCACGAACGTCACTCCCGACGGCCCTGCCGACAGGAGGGTGTGGGACAGCACGGGCATCGTGTGGCGCCTCTCGGCGACTCCCTGGACGCGTGCGAGCAACCCTTCGAGCTGGTCACGATCCACGGTGAGATTCATCTCTGGCCTCTTCTTGGTTTTTGAAAATCGAAAACCAGCAGCCGGAGCAGTCGCTGTGAAGTTGTGGAAGGATCCCGGAAGCCCGCGCCGGGCGGCGCCGCGGCGTCGTCGCGAGTTGCGCAAAACGGACCGGCAGACGACGGCGCGGCTGTGGATGGATTCGTCGGTCACCATCCTTCCACAGGGTTATCCCTCCAGACTCTTCCGGAGCGCTTCGACGCTGTTTCTCAAAGATACATCGTCTTTGATCTTTGTCTCTATCATTTTTACCGCGTACATGACGGTGGAGTGGTCGCGCCCGCCGAACCGCTTTCCGATGTCGGGATACGAGGCGTGCGTGAGCTGCCGCATGAGGTACATGGCCACCTGGCGCGGGAGAGCCACGACCTTGTGCTTGCGGTTCGAGCGCATGTCGGCGGGCTTGACGCCGAAATGCTCGGACACGGACTTGAGGATCGCATCGGCGGAGATCTCGCGCCCGGCCGAGGCGAGGATCTTCGCGAGAACCTCGCGGGCCAGCTCCAGGTTGATCTCCCGCTTGGTCAGCGAGGCGTGGGCGCCGATGCGGATGAGGGATCCCTCCAGCTCGCGGATGTTGTTCTTGATCGAGGTGGCGAGGAACAGCGCCACGTCCCCGGGAAGAGCGATGTTGTCGATCTCCGCCTTGCGGTTGAGGATCGCCATGCGCGTTTCCATGTCGGGCGGCTGGATGTCGGCGACGAGGCCCCACTCGAAGCGGGACTGGATCCGCTCCTCGAGGTCCGGGATCTCCTTCGGAAACTTGTCGCTCGTGACGACGATCTGGCGGTGGGACGAGTAGAGGTCGTTGAAGGTGTGGAAGAACTCCTCCTGCGTGCGCTGCTTGCCGGCGATGAACTGGACGTCGTCCACCAGGAGCATGTCCACGTTGCGGTACTTCTCCTTGAAGTCGGGCATCCGGTTCGTGCGCAGGCCGGAGATGAGCTCGTTCGTGAACTTCTCCGCGGTGATGTAGCACAGCTTGATCCGGGGATTGCGGGCGATCGCGAGGTTCCCGATGGCGTGGAGGAGGTGGGTCTTGCCCAGGCCGACGCCGCCGTAGATGAACAGGGGGTTGTAGCTCCGGGCGGGATCGTTGGCCACGGCGAACGCCGCGGCGTGGGCGAACTGGTTCCCGGCGCCGACGACGAAGCGGTCGAACGTGTAGCGCGGGTTGAGGGCGCCGTTGCGCCCCCGGGGCCGGTCCGCGGCGACGTCCGCCTGATCCTCGAGCGACAGCGCCGGCGGGGCCGGAGCGCGGTCGCCGTCGGCGTCGTCGTCGCCGCCCACGACGATCTCGACCGAGACCTCCTGGCCGATCTCCTTGCGCGCGGTGTCCTCGAGCTGCGCGAGGAAATTCTCCTCGATCCACTGTTTGAAGAACTTGTGCGGGGTCGCGACGAGGAGAAGGGACCCCTCGCGGCTCACGTAGCGCAGCGGGCGCAGCCACGTCTCGAAGACCTGGTCGCTGACCTGTCCTTTCATCTGGGAAAGAACCCTTTCCCAGGCCAGCGTCGTCATGGGCGGACTGTCCCGGTGGCGGCAACGTCCGCGCGGTTCTTGCAGAAAAATGCGTTCATTCTCGGGCGCTTAATACCTTATCAGCAAAAAAGTTGCCAACACGTTTATCCACAGCTGTGGAAAACGGGATTTTTTGTTGTGAATCAATATCCTGGAAGGGCATTCTGCCGGCCTGTCCTCACGACCGCCGCCGCGTTGTTCTACTGTCGTATCGACCGGCATGGATGCCACTGCGCCCCTTGTCGCCAACCGGAGAGGAGGGAAGGGTACCATAGGGCAAAAACGGGACGCAAGGTTATTTTGCGGACAGGCCGCGGGTGGCGATCCTCGCCCGGTAGCCGTCCCAGTCGACGGCCACGCGCAGGCCTTCGCATGCCCGGTCCCGCGCCCGGGCGTACTCCGCGGAGCGGAACCAGGAGCGCAGCGGCCCGCGCACCGCCAGGAGCTGCTCCGACGGCTGCCATGGCAGGGCAAGGCCGGTCGCCCGGTCCACGAGGCAGCCTTCGCGGATCGCGTCCGAGGCCAGGGCGAGCGGGACGCCCTTGAGATCCCGCGCGATCGCCAGAAGCCGTCCCTCCGCGTCGGGCTCCAGGAAATGCATCCGGCGGGCGTAGAGAAGGGCGGTGTGGTAATGGTCGGGGACGTCGAGCACCCCGTCCAGCAGGAGCTCCCGCGCCATGTCGCGCAGCAGGAGCAGGCACGGCGACAGGAGCCCCAGCCCGGGCCGCTCCTGTCCGGGAAGCCGGGGCCGGTCGAACGTGAACGGCCGGTCCGGGTCGGACAGGACGAGCCACTCGATGATCAGGATCCGGAACGTGCTCTCCGGCGCGAGGGGCCCGATCGCCCGCCGCGGGCGGAACAGGCAGAGCTTCAGGCGGGCCTCGAGAAGGAGGCGGTCGCGCGTCGCCTGTCCCGCGAACAGGAAGACCCGCTGGTCCGCGGGCTCCTCGCACGACAGGACGAGCGTCGGATCCCGGAAGCCCCGCCGGGCGAGGCCCTCGAGGATTCCGGCCCGGTCCAGCCGGTCCCGGACGTCGTCCGGACCGTACCGGCCGAAGAGGCGGTTCCCGGGGTTGCGACCCTCGAGCTCGAACAGCACCTCGGATTCCGAGGGGGAGACGGCCCCCCGGACGCGCGCCGGCCGCAGCGACGGGAACGCGAGCAGGCGGCGCAGGGGAGGGATCTTCCGGGAGCGGGAGTTGCTCATGGCGCGGCCAGTGTACCACAGGGCCGGCAGAATCCGGTTGACAGGAGAGAAAGGAAGAGAATAGATTACATATTTCCCATCATTGCGGCTTGGGGGAGACCCGAAGGAGTCGAAGACGCCATGAAGCGCACGTACCAGCCTCATAACAGGCGGCGAATCAGGACGCACGGGTTCCGGCGCCGGATGTCGACCGCGGCGGGCCGGCAGGTCCTGGCGCGCCGCCGCGCCAAGGGGCGCAAGCGTCTTTCCGTGGCGGTCAGCGGCAAGAGGTGACCGGGCCGGGCCGGGCGGGCGGCGCAAACCCCCGGGGCGAGACGCTGCCGAAGGCGGCGCGCCTGCGCACGGACCGCGAATACCGGGACGTGGTCCACAAGGGGGAGCGCACGACCACCCCCCACTTCACCGTTTACCGGGACGGCAGGGCACCGGGGCGCGGCCGGATCGGCGTCTCGGTGGGCAGGCGCGTCGGAAACGCGGTCGTCCGCAACCGGCTCAAGCGCCTGCTGCGCGAGTTCTGCCGCCGCAACCCCGACGCCTTCCCGGACGGAAGCCGCACGGCCATCGTGGCGCGGAAGGCGCCGGAGGACCCGGGCCTGGCCGGGATCGCCGCCGAGCTTCTCCCCGCGATCGTGCGCCGTTGGGGGAGGAAGGAAGGACCGACGCCGTGCGGGCCGGACAGATCCTGACAGCCGCCATCCGTGTCTACCAGCGGGCCGTGTCCCCGTACATCGGTCCCTGTTGCCGGTTCCATCCCAGCTGTTCGGAATTCATGATCGGCTCCATCCGGCTGAACGGTCCCGTCGTGGGACTTTTCGACGGCATCCGGCGGATCCTGCGGTGCCACCCCTTCCACCCGGGGGGCGTGGACGAGCCGCGCCGGGTCCAGCTCCTGGCAACGAGGTCCCGATGGAAAAGAGGATGATTCTGGCGATCGTGCTGTCGATCGCCGTCCTGATCGGATACCAGTACTACTTCGCCCCCGCCCCGCAGCGGGCCCCGCAGGGCACGGCGCAGCCGGGCGCCGCGGGAGGAGGGGCGAAGGACAACGCGACGCCGGCGAAACCGGCGACGCCCGCCGCGGCACCGGCCGTCGGCGCCGCGCCCCCGGTCTCCCCGCTGCCGGCCGCCCGGGCGATGGGGCCCGGCCGGGAGAACCCGGTCCGCTGGATCGTCGTCAAGACGCCCCGGTACACGGCAACCGTCTCGACGGAAGGCGGGGGCATCGAGTCGTTCCTGCTTGCGGACTACAAGGACGTCCCCGGCCCCGCGGGCCGGCCGCTCGACATCATCGGCGCCAGGGCCGCGCGTCCGCTCCCCCTGTCCCTCGATCTCTCGGAGAGCCAGCCGGCCTTTCCCGCGTCCCCGGTCTACGCGTCCGACGCCCCGGCGACGATCGACGTCGCCGCGGGCGAGAAGAGGAGCGTCGTCCTCTCCTGGGCCTCGGCGGGCGGCGTCGCGATCTCGCGCGAATACGTCTTCACCGGCGGCCGGTACGATTTCGAGGTGCGCGCCCAGGTGACGAACGGGTCGAAGGCGCCGCTGAAATGGCGCCCGGGGCTCGATCTGTCGCAGGTCTTCGAGCCGGATTACGGGGGGGACTCGTACTCGTTCAAGGGGGTCGTCGTCGAGGCGGGGAAGAAGATCGAGCGGCACGACCTCAAGGCGATCGCGAAGGGGAAGGTGGGCCGCGAGCCGGTCCGCTGGGCGGCCGCGGACGCCAAGTATTTTTCCCTGATCGTGATTCCCGAGAAGGAGTGGACCCTGCAGAGCGTCGGCCTGCTCGGGGAGGACGGGGTGCGCCTCACCGTGTCCGGGGCGCCGGCGATCGTCGCGCCGGGCGAGTCGGTCCGGATCGCGGCGAAGGCGTTCATGGGGCCCAAGGAGTATAACCTCCTCGAGAAGACGGGCGACAACCTCGAGCAGCTCGTCGACTACGGCTGGTTCTCGTTTCTCGCCAAGCCGCTCGTCTGGTTCATGGAAGTGACCAACCGCGTGACCCACAACTACGGGATCGACATCATCATCCTGACGATCCTCATCAAGATCCTGTTCTATCCCCTGACGCAGCGATCGCTCGCCTCGATGAAGAAGATGCAGGAGCTCGGGCCCATCATGGCCAAGCTCAAGGAGAAGTACAAGGACGACCGGAACCGGCTCAACCAGGAGACGATGAACCTGTACAAGACGTACAACATCAACCCGCTGAGCGGCTGCCTGCCGATGGTCCTCCAGATCCCGGTCTTCATCGCGCTGTACAAGGGGCTCCTCGTGGCCATCGAGCTGCGGCATGCGCCGTTCTTCCTCTGGATCCACGACCTGTCCGCCCCCGAGCACCTGTGGAACGTCGAGCTGCTCGGGTACACGATCCCGATCCGGATCCTGCCGCTGCTGATGGGGATCTCGATGTTCGTGCAGCAGAAGATGACCCCCTCCGGGGGAATGGAGCCGGCCCAGCAGAAGGTGATGCTCCTGCTCCCGGTGCTCTTCACCTTCATGTTCTGGGGATTCCCGACGGGCCTCGTCATCTACTGGCTCGTGAACAACGTCCTGCAGATCGGGCAGCAGCTGATCCACCAGCGCCAGGCGGAGGCCGCCAAGGCCGCCAAGCCCTGACGCGGGAACCCGACGGCACGTGGACGAAGGCGCGACCCGGGGACAGACCACGATCGTCGCCCCGGCGACCCCGCCGGGCATCGGGGCCGTTTCGATCCTGCGCCTATCCGGGCCCCGCGCGTTCGAAGTCGCCCGCCGCCTGACCGGGCTCGACCCCGTCGCGGCGCCGCCGCGGACGCTTCTCAGGTGCCCGGTCCTCGGCGAAGGCGGGGCGGCGATCGACGACGGCCTCGCCGCGTTCTTTCCCGCCCCGCGGAGCTTCACCGGGGAAGACCTCGTCGAGATTCACCTTCACGGGAACCCGTTCCTCGTCGACCGCGCCGCCACGGCCGCGTGCGCGCTCGGGGCCGTCCCCGCGGCACCCGGCGAGTTCTCCCGCCGCGCGTTCCTGAACGGGAAGATGGACCTGACCCAGGCGGAGGCGCTGGCCGACCTGATCGCCGCCGCGACGGACGCCGCCGCGGAAGCGGCGTTGCGCCAGTTGCGCGGCGCCATCGGGGACGCGGTGGCCCCCCTCCGGGGAAAAGTCCGCGACCTCCTCGTCCTCCTGGAGGCCGCCATCGATTTCGGCGACGAGGAGGACATCCCCGGGGCAGGGGTAGCACAAGTTGCCGAACGGGTACTGGAAATCAGGTCAGCCCTGGCGCCTCTCGCCGCCTCGGACGCCCGGGGACATCTCGTCCGCGGCGGGGCGACCGTGGCCATCGCGGGGGTGGCGAACGTCGGCAAGTCCCGGCTCCTGAACCGGCTGCTCGGCGAGGAGCGGGCGATCGTCGCCGAGGTGCCGGGAACGACCCGCGACTACCTCCCCGCGGATATCGTGTGCGGCGGCATCCCCGTGAGGCTCGTCGACACGGCGGGACTCCGGGAGACGGCGGATCCCGTGGAACGGGAGGGGGTGCGACGCAGCCGGGAAATCGTCGCGACGGCCGACCTGACGCTTTTTCTGCTCGACGGCAGCCGGCCGGCCCACGGGGGCGACCGCGCTGCGTACGCCGAGGTCGCGGACCGCCCGCACCTTCTGCTCCTCAGCAAGGGGGACCTTCCGGCCGCGGAGACGGGGGCGTCGTTCGCCGGGCGCGGCCGGCGGGGGCTTCTCTCGCTCTCGGCGAAGACGGGGGATGGGGTCGATGCGCTCCTCCGGGCGGTCGCCCGGGAGCTGCTGCCGGCCTCGGGTGCTATAATGGCCGAGGCCGTGCTGACCCGCCTCCGCCAGGCGGAGGCGGTGCGGCGCGCCGACGAGTCGCTCGGTCGGGCGGCGGACGCGGCCCGGGCGGGGCTGCCGCTGGAGTGCGTGGCCGCGGACGCCCGCGACGCGGCGCAGGCGCTCTCCGAGCTGACCGGCGAGATCGCGCCCGAAGAGGTCCTGGACGCCATCTTCGGCTCCTTCTGCATCGGCAAATAGGGAGAACCCGGTGTTCCCCGTGGAACACGCGAGTCCAAATGCCTGATTCCATTTACGAATATCCGAAGGAGTACGACGTCGTCGTCGTCGGGGGCGGGCACGCCGGGATCGAGGCGGCCCTGGCGGCGGCGCGGACGGGGTGCCGGACCCTGCTCCTGACGATCAACGTCGACGCCATCGGCCTCATGTCGTGCAACCCGGCGATCGGGGGCCTTGCCAAGGGACACCTCGTCCGCGAGATCGACGCCCTGGGAGGCGAGATGGCGAGGGCCATCGACGCCACGGGGATCCAGTTCCGGCGGCTCAACACGAGCAAGGGGCCCGCGGTCCGGTCGTCCCGCGCGCAGGCGGACAAGCAGCTCTACCGCCTCCGGATGAAAAAGGTCCTCGAGGAGACGCCGGGCCTCGACGTCAAGCAGGCCATGGTGGACGCCGTCTACGCGGAAGGCGGCGTGGCCAAGGGAGTCGACACGAGCCTGGGAGTCCGCTACCGGGGCACGACGGTCGTCCTGTGCCCGGGCACGTTTCTCAAGGGCCTCATCCATGTCGGGCTCGTCAGCTTCCCCGCGGGGCGCGCGGGCGATTTCCCCGCGATGAAGCTGTCGGACTCGCTCCGCGATCTCGGGTTTGCCGTCGGGCGGCTCAAGACCGGGACCACGCCCCGGCTGGACGCCAGGACGATCGATTTCTCCCGCACCGAAGCGCAGCACGGGGATGCCGACCCGGTCCCGTTTTCCTTCGGAAACAGCAAGATCGACCGCCCGCGGCTTCCCTGCTACGTCACCTACACCAACCGCGCCACCCACGAGGCGATCCGGTCGGGCCTGTCCCGGTCCCCGCTCTATTCCGGGGTGATCCGCGGAATCGGCCCGCGCTACTGCCCCTCCATCGAGGACAAGGTCGTCCGGTTCGCGGACAAGGAGCGGCACCACGTGTTCCTCGAGCCGGAAGGGGTGGAAACCGCCGAGTACTATCCGAACGGGGTCTCCACGAGCCTTCCGTACGACATCCAGGTCAAGATGCTCCGCACGATTCCGGGACTGGAGCGGGTGGAGATCGTGCGCCCCGGATACGCGATCGAGTACGACTTCGTCGATCCGGTCCAGCTCAAAGCGTCGCTCGAGACGAAGGTCGTCGAGAACCTCTTCCACGCGGGCCAGATCAACGGGACGAGCGGGTACGAGGAGGCGGCGGCCCAGGGAATCGTCGCCGGGATCAACGCGGCGCTCAAATGCCGGGGCCGGGACCCCGTCGTGCTGGGACGCGCCGACGCGTACATCGGCGTCCTGATCGACGACCTCGTCACGAAGGGCGCGCCGGAGCCGTACCGGATGTTCACCTCCCGCGCCGAGTACCGGCTGCTCCTGCGCGAGGACAACGCGGATCTGCGGCTGAGCGGGACGGGATTTCGCGCCGGCCTGCTGCCCGAAGCGCGGTACCGGGAGGTGGTCGCGAAGCGGGAGGGGCTCGACGCGCTCCTGAAACGGCTCGGGGAAACCCGGGTGGCGGCCGACGACCCGGTCTGCCGGGCCGTGGAGGAGGCGCGAGGCGCCCCCGTCAGGCCGGGGATCACGTTCGCCGAGCTGTTGCGCCGCCCCGAGGTCACGGCGGCTCTCCTGGCGTCGTGCGCGCCGGAGGTCTTCGCGGCAGCCCCGGAGGTGGTGGCGCAGGCCGAGCTCGCGGTCAAATTCGACGGGTACATCCGGCGGCAGGCCGAGGAGGCCGAAAAACTCAGGAAATACGAAGAGATGACTTTCCCGCACGGATTTTCCTTCGCGGCGGTCTCCGGGTTGTCCGCCGAGGTTCGGGACAAGCTCCTGCGCGTCAATCCCGCCTCGATCGGGCAGGCCCGGCGGATCCCGGGCGTCACGCCGGCGGCGGTCGCCCTGCTGCTCGTGGCGCTCAGGAGAGAGAGGGCGGCAGGCCGGGACGGTCCCGGCGGCGCCGTGCCGCCTGCCGGACGGGGCGCCGCGGGCGATGGCCGCATCCCCCCGACGCACGGCGAGGAGGCGTGACGGCCGGGATGTTCCACGTGGAACATTCCCGCGGAGAGACCGGTGCCGCGGTTGCGGGGAGGCGCGGGCCGAAGGCAGGCCCGGCGCGCGGGGAGCGCCCCGGCGGCAGGCACGGGCGCGGATGCGGGGGCGCGATGGCGCGGGAGGACGTCCTGGGGATCGGGGAGGCGCGGCGGTGAGCGCGGCGCCCGGCGTTTCCACCCTGGTGCGCGTGCTGGAAGACGCGGGCATCGCCCTTCCGGAAGCGGCGGCCGCGAAGCTCGCCCGCCACGCGACGGAGCTTCTGCGCTGGAACCGCGCGATCCGCCTCACGGCGATCACCGCCCCCCGCGACATCGCGGTCAAGCACGTCCTCGATTCGCTGCTGCTTCTCCGGTTCGCCCCGTACCCCGGCCGCACGCTGGACGCCGGGTCGGGAGCGGGGTATCCGGGGATTCCCCTGGCCGTTGCCCTCCCGCAGAGCCGGTTCGTTCTCCTGGACGCCACGGCGAAGAAGTGCGCCTTCCTCTCCCACGTCTGCCGGGAGCTTGGCCTGGCCAACGCGGAGGTCGTCCGCGGGCGGATCGCCGCAGGGCCCGCGCTGCCGATCGGGCAGTTCGAGCAGGTCGTGTCCCGGGCGACGTTTCCGCTGCCGGAGGCGCTCCGCCTCCTGACGCCCTACGTGGTGCCGGGCGGGCGCCTGATTCTGATGGCCGGGCCGTCCGCCGCCGAGAGCGGGGCGCCGCCGGCCCCCGGCCGCCGCATGCGTTTCGAGCTCCCGTTCGGGATGGGGACGCGGGAGATCCGCGAGTACCGGGCCTGAAAAGTTCCGGAACGTCCCGGGACTTTTCGGGCCCGGAAAAAAAAGAGTTCTCCGGCCGAGGCGCGGCGTGGTACAAGAGACCACTGCCTGTCGCGGAGCGAAGCCGTTGGGACACGTCATTGCGGTGGCAAACCAGAAGGGGGGCGTCGGGAAGACGACGACGGCGATCAATCTCGCCGCGTCGCTGGCGGTGATGGAGCGGAAGACGCTCCTCGTCGATCTCGATCCCCAGGCCAACGCGACGTCCGGGAGCTGCGGCGCCGCCGACGGCGACGGCGGGAGGAACGTCTACCGCGCCCTCATGGCGGAGATCCCGCTGTCGGAGACGATCCGGGAGACCGACCTCCCCTTTTTTCACATCGCCCCGGCTTCTGTCGACCTGATCGGCGCCGAGATCGAGCTCGTCGGGACCGAGGGGCGGGAAACCCGCCTCAGGGACGCGCTGCGGCCCGTTCTGGGACGGTTCGAGGTGATCCTCATCGACTGTCCGCCGTCCCTGGGGCTGCTCACCGTGAACGCCCTGTGCGCCGCGCGATCGGTCCTCATCCCCCTCCAGTGCGAATATTTTGCCCTCGAAGGGTTGACGAGCCTCTACCGGACGATCGAGAAGGTCCGCGAGTCCCTCAATCCCGCGCTTCGGATCGAGGGGGTCGTCCTCACCATGTTCGACTCCCGGAACAACCTGGCCCACCAGGTGGCCGCCGAGGCGCGCGAGAACCTAAAAGATCAATTATTTCATACAGTTATACCACGTAACGTCCGGCTGTCCGAATCGCCCTCCTTCGGCAAGCCGGCCATCCTCTATTCGGTGAGCTCGCGGGGGGCCCAAAGTTACCTCGAGCTCGCCAAAGAGCTGATCGGACGATGGAACGAAAACCAGACCCCCTGAAGAAGAAGGTCCTGGGGCGGGGGCTCTCGGCGCTCCTGCCCGGCCCCGTCGAGCGGGGCGATGTCGAGTTCCTGCGGATTCCGGTCCATGACATCCGCGCGGGAGGCCACCAGCCGCGCCGCACCTTTTCGCCGGACGACCTGCGCGACCTCGTCGAGTCGGTGCGCGAGAAGGGCGTCCTCCAGCCCGTGATCGTCCGGCCGGCGCCGGAAGGGTACGAGCTTGTCGCCGGCGAGCGGCGGCTGCGCGCCGCCCAGGCGGCCGGCGTGGAGACGGTCCCGGCGATCGTCAGGAAGATGAGCGACCGGGAATCCCTCGAGGCCGCGGTGGTGGAGAACGTGCAGCGGGAGGACCTGAACGCGGTCGAGCTGGCCGAGGCGTACCACCGGCTCGCGCACGAGTTCCTGCTTTCGCAGGAGGAGATCGCCCGGCGCGTGGGAAAGGACCGGGTCACGGTGGCCAACACGCTGCGGCTGCTCAAGCTGCCCGCCGAGGTCAAGCTGGCGGTCGTCGACGGGCGGCTGTCCGCGGGCCACGCGCGCGCCCTGCTCGCGGCCCCGCCGGCGCGCCTGCTCCCGATCTTCCACGCGGTCCTGCGCAAGGGACTCTCGGTGCGCGAGGCGGAGCTTCTCTGCCAGGCGGGCGGGAAAAGAGCGCCGGCGCGGAAGCGCGCGCAGCGCGACGTGCGTTTCATGGAAATCGAGGACATGCTGTCGCGGCGCGGCGGGACGCGGGTCCGCATCGCCGGGACGGCCAAGAAGGGGCGCATCGAGATCGCGTACTTCTCCGAGGGGGAGCTCGATCGTCTCGTCAACACGCTGTTCGGGGAGCGCTGAGCGGCGGATCGTCCCGGGCCCGGCGTGGGGCCGGAAAGGCCCGGGAGCGCGGGAAAAAAAATGATTGCATCGCGGATTGCTTGTGCTATATTTCGCCGCATAAGACCCCAAACCATTATCCGGAAACGGATAAATTCCGAAGGGAAAGGAGTGAGACACAATGCGTAAGTACGTGTCGCTGTTCCTGGGGCTGCTGCTCGCCGGGTCGATCGTCCTCGCCGCGTGCGCGAAGAAGGAAGAGCCGCCTCCGCCGCCGCCGCCTCCGGCAGCTGCTCCGGCCGACAACGCGGCTCCGGCAGCGCCGGCGCCTCCGGCCGAGGCTCCGAAGAAGTAACGCTGCACGACTCACTGGGGAGGCGCCCCGGACGACGGGGCCCTTCCGGATCGGCGAAAGGGCGCCGCGGAACCCCGCGGCGCCCTTTGTCGTCTGCGGCCCGCGGGGCCGCGGCCCGCGCCGCCGCGCGGCGCGTCCGGCGAGGCATTTCCGCTTGACAGCGCCTTTCCCCCCGTGATACCAATTGCACGTTTCACTTTCCGAAGGTCATCCATCGCCTGTCAGCTGCCCCGGGGGGAAGACGGCCCATGGAGCTCGTCACGAAGATTTTCGAGGTGCTGGGGATCACCCAGCTCGTCTTCCTCCAGATGGCCCTCGTCGTCGTTCTCGCCGTCCTCATGTCCGCGACGCTGATCCGCCCGGTCCTCGCGACCTTCCAGGAGCGGGAGGACCGGTCGACGAAGCCGTTGGCGGAGGCCCGGAGCCTCCTCGACGACGCCGAGGCCCAGGGGAAGCGCTACGACGAGAGTCTCCGCGCCGGAGCGGCCGAAGCGCTCGCCCGCAAGCGGGCCCGGATCGAGGAGGCGGCGCGCGCGGAGCGCAAGGCGATCGAGGCCGTCGTCGACGAGGGCAACCGCGAGGTCGAGAGCATGAAGTCGCGGATCGCCGCCGAGAAGGCCGCCGCCGCCGGCACGCTCCGGGCCGGGGTGTCGCGTCTCGCCGCCGAGATCTCCGAGAAGGTGCTCGGGAGGCGGGTGGCGTGAAACGGCGCTCGCTCTTCGTCCTGGTCGCCGTGGCCGCGCCCGTCGCCCGCGCGCTTGCCGCCGGCGAGGGCGAGGCGGCGGGAAGCGTCGGGGTCCCCTGGTGGGAGATCTTCAAGCAGGCCGTCAACGTCGGCATCCTCGTCGCCGTGCTCGTCTATTTCCTGAAGAAGCCGCTGTCGTCGTACCTCCGGGAGCGCTCGGAGCTCCTGCGCAGATCGATCGAGGACGCGGCGAAGGCGCGGGCCGAGGCGGCGGAGAAGCTGTCCGACATCCAGGCCCGGATGGCGCGCCTGTCGGGCGAGATCGAGGAGATGAACCGCCGGATGGAGAGCGAGGCGGGCGAGGAGGCGAAGCGCCTGCACGAGGCCGCGCAGGCGGAGATCGCGCGCGTCCGCGAGCAGTCCCGGTTCGCCGCGGAGCAGGAAGTCAAGAAGGCCCGCGAGGAGCTGCGCCGGGAGGCCGCCGACCTGTCCGCCGCCGCCGCCGAGGAGATGGTCCGGAAGTCGGTCACCCCGGACGACCAGGAGCGGATCGTGCGCGAGAACATCGACAAGATCAAGGAGGTCCTGCGGTGATCGGGGGAAGCCTGGCCCGCCGCTACGCGCGGGCCCTCCTCGCGATCGGGGAGGAGGACCGGACGGTCCGCCGGATCCTGTCCGAGGTCGAGCGGTTCGTCTCGCTGACGGCATCGGCGCCGCTGCTGCGCGAGACGCTCGAGGCCGCGCACATCAACCGCAACGACAAGCACGCGGCGCTCGAGGCCGTGGTCGGCCCCGCGGATTTCCTTCCCGCCACGAAGAATTTCCTGCTCCTCCTCGTCGACAAGGGGCGGATGAACGTGCTCCCGCGGATCGTCGAGGAGCTGCGCCGCCTCATCGAGCAGCTCGAGGGGATCGAGCGCGTCGAGGTCGTCGTCCCGATGCCGCTGTCGGGGACGCAGCGTGACCTGCTCAAGGTGGTCATCGAGCGGCAGACCGGGAAGAAGGCGGAGCTGGAGGAGAAGGTGGACCCGGCCGTGCTCGGCGGGATGGTCGTCAAGATCGGCGACACGGTCTACGACGGCAGCGTCCGGACGCAGATCCGGACGATTCGCGAAAATTTACGGAAGGGGTGAGTCGAGCGCCATGAGCATCCGCGCCGAAGAGATCACGGAGATCCTCAAGAGCCAGATCAAGGGGTACGAGAAGCGCGTCGACGTGGCCGAGACGGGCGTCGTCCTGTCCGTCGGCGACGGCATCGCCCGCATCCACGGGCTGGAAAAGGCGATGGCCGGCGAGCTCCTCGCGTTCCCCGGCGACGTCCGCGGGATGGTGCTGAACCTCGAGGAGGACAACGTCGGCGTCGCCCTCCTGGGCGACGACCAGCTCATCAAGGAAGGCGACGTGGTGCGCCGCACCGGCCGCATCGTCGAGGTGCCGTGCGGCGACGCGATGGTCGGGCGCGTCGTGAACTCCCTCGGCCAGCCGATCGACGGCAAGGGCCCCATCGAGACGGAGGACTTCCGCCGGATCGAGATCAAGGCGCCCGGCATCGTCAAGCGCCAGCCGGTCAAGGAGCCGCTCCAGACGGGACTCAAGTCCATCGACGCCATGATCCCCATCGGGCGCGGGCAGCGCGAGCTCATCATCGGCGACCGCCAGAC
>JBLMWX010000123.1:0-16476 GCA_050257455.1 Gemmatimonadota bacterium
TTCGGCGGCGGGTGCGCCGGCCGCGAAATTAAGGTAAGATTCCGGCATTCATCTTGCTGGAGTTCCCGCGCAAACGCGGAGGTCCGTCGATGATTCCGTCTGAGAACCCGGCCCGGCTCTCGGTCTCCGTCACGAACGGCCTCGACGTCGAGATCCGGCTCGGCGTCACGGAAACGCGGATCGGGAGGGGCGCGGACGCCGATCTCCTGCTCCCCGACCCCTCCGTGTCGCGCCTGCACGCGCGCGTCTTCCGCGTCGGCGATCAATATTTCCTCGCGGACACGAGCCGAAACGGGACCTACATCGACGGAAAGCGCATCACGCAGACCGTGCTCGAAGGCGGGCAGGCATTCCGCATCGGCCCCTACCAGATCCATTTCCGGCGGGAGCCGCACTCCCCCGGGCCTGACCCTCCGACGGTGACGCACGGGACGAAGTCCGACGCCGACGACCCATCCAGGCAACGGCCGCCGGCCGCCGGACATTCATCCGACACGTTCGGTATCGAAGGCAACAGTGCCGTAATCAAAAGGCTTATTGACAGCATTCGCCGCGTGGCCGGCTCGGACCTTCCCGTCCTCGTCGAAGGCGAAACCGGCTCGGGAAAGGAGCTCGTGTCGCGCGGCATCCACGACGCTTCCTTTCGCGGCAACCGTCCCTTCGTCGTGGTCAACTGCGGCGCCATTTCCCGGGAGCTCATCGAAAGCGAGCTCTTCGGCCATGAGAGGGGATCGTTCACGGGCGCCACGGCCCAACGGCGCGGGGCATTCGAGATCGCGCACGGCGGGACGATCTTCCTCGACGAGATCGGCGAACTCCCCCTGGCCCTCCAACCCAAGCTCCTGCGCGCCCTCGAGCAGAAGGAGATCAAGCGCGTCGGAGGAAACGAGACGATTCTCGTCGACGTCCGCGTGATCGCCGCGACGAACCGCGACCTCCGGGAGGAGATGTCCCGGAAGGCGTTCCGCGACGATCTTTACTTCCGGCTGGGGACCGTGACGCTCCACGTTCCGCCCCTTCGGGAGAGGCGGGAGGATATTGTCCCGATCGCGATCCGCTTTCTCGCGGAGGCGGCGGTCAGGGCGCAGCGGCCGAGCCCCGAACTCTCGGGCGCCGCCGCCGAGTTCCTCGCCTCGCACGACTGGCCGGGCAACGTTCGCGAGCTCCGCAACGCGATCCAGCGGGCCGTGGTGATGGGCGAGAGCCCGTCCCTCGTTCCCGCCGACTTCTCGTTTCTCCTGAAGCCCGATTCCCGGCCGATCGAATCCACCGCCGAAGGCAACCTGTCCCGGTGGGAACGGACCGAGAAGAACAGCATCCTCGCCGAGCTGGCGCGCCAGGGATGGAACAAGACCCGCACCGCGCGGGAGCTCGGGATCGCCAAGTCCACCCTGTTCGAGAAGCTCAAGAAGTACGCCATCCGTTCCCCAGAGTCCGACCGATAATCGCACCTAGGGTTTGGTTTTCGTACCAATCCGGCGCCCCCGCGCGCCTGGGCCGAAACCCCGCCGTCGTAATCCGTCGGGCCTGCGGGCACTTCTCCCGACAACGGGCGCCCCGCCCCTTTGGAACGCACCTTGCCTCGCCCCGGGCATCCCATCGCCCGGAAAGGAGGCATGCCGATGATCATGAAACGCAGGACGACACACGCGAAGGGACAGGGACTCACCGAGTACATCATCATCGTCGCCCTGGTCGCGATCGCGGCAATCGGAGTGGTCAACATCTTCGGCAACCAGCTCCGCAACCAGTTCGCGACCATCGTCGGCGCCATGTCCGGCCACACGACATCGAAGGTCGCCGACCTCAAGTCCCGCGCCGACGCCGAAAAGAACCTGAAGGACCTCGGCGACTATGCGAAGACCAAACAGTAGGGGAACGGCCATGGTCGAATTCCTTGCCGGCGGCATCGTTCTCGGCGCGCTCCTCTTCGCCGTCATCCAGTGCGCCCTCCTGTGGGCGAGCCAGGGAGCGGTCGAAACCGCAAGCCACTTCGCGGCCAGGAAGTTCGCCCTGACCGCGCGGTCCGACGGCCGCAAGGCCCGGGAGGCCGCCCTGGCGGAAGCGCTGCTTCTGTGCCGAAATCGCCCGGGGGGCGGATCCGCCACCGCCGCGATGACGTCCGTCGATTTTTCCAGGAACGGCGCCGTCGGGACGCCCGTCGCGGTCAATCCCGGAGACGCTTATCGTGTGCGCCTGACCCATTGGGTCGAACTCGTCGTCCCGTGGGTCGACAGGATCCTGTTCTCACTGGCCCCCTGCCCGAAAGCGAGGATCGGCGACCGCTACTACCTCGGCCTCCGGGCGACGCGCTGGGTCACGGTGGAATGACGATGATCTCGGTAATCGCAAGGCAAGTCGTTCTCCTCCGCGGCGGAAATGCCGGGCAGGCCACGCTCCTGCTCGCCATCGTCGCGACCGCGATTCTTTCGCTCACCTATGCGACCGTGTACCTCAGCCACATGGGCGCCGCCGGGGTCGCCTCGGCGAACGCGTCCGACGCCCTCGCCATCTCCGCCGCCACGTGGGAAGCCCGGGGACTCAACATGATCGCCGCGCTGAACGACGGCATCCTCCAGTGCTTCCGCGTCATCCGATGGACGTGCGTGGTCTGGGCGGCTCTCGCTGTGGCGGCATGTACCGGGGCCGGGATGCCCGCGTTCGCGGCCTACTCCAGGCAAGCGATCAGGACGATCCGTTCTTACTGGCGGTGCGCGCGGGAGCTTGCGGACTGGTCCGTCAAGGTCCGAGCGGCGACACCGGCCCTGGTGCTCGCCGAGACCGTTTCCCTTTCGAAATCGCTGAAAGTCACGGGCACGATCCATCCCTTCGATCCCCGCGGGCCGCACGACGGCCGCGACACCCTCGAACTGCACGTGTCGCCCGGACCCCCTCTCTACCTCGTCGACGCCCTGGGCCCAATTGCGCAGGCTTCGCGCCGGATCAGGAAATGGACGTGGGCCGGTCACGCGGTTCGGCAGATATGCGCCGTGATCGACGGCGCGATCCGGGCGATCGTCGGCGGAAACACGGAACCGATCCGCATGCTCGTGCCGGAAAGCGATTTCCGGAGACGGCAGAACGTCCGCTTCGCCGGCACCCGATCGAGCACGCCGCTTCCGATCCCCGACGGCAACTGGTCCGGCGAGCGGCGTTTCCTCCTCCAGTCCTTCGCCGAGCCGTACGGCGGAAACGCGACCGAAATGACATGGAGATCCAGGCTGACCGAGAAGCCGGAGGAATGATGACTCTCCGAGGTACCCGTGGCCAGTCACTGGTCGAACTGGCGGTGGCGCTGCCCCTCATTCTCGTCATGCTCGCGGGACTCTACGTGGCGTGCCGCACCGCGTTCCTGATGTCGGCGGCGCACTCCGCGGCGCAGGCCGAAGCCTTGCGTGCAGGGCGCACGCTGCCCGGGATCGAGAGACAGCTCGCGGCGACCCTGCTGCCCGGTGAGACCGGCGCATCGGTCAGCAGCCAGTCCGGACGAACAACCCGCCTTCTCCCGACGCCGTTCCCGCCGCTAACGGGTCGATCGTCCGGGGTCGTCTCGGTCGACAAGCAATGGAGCGAGACGGCTGGAATCGGCGGGTTCGATCCGCTGTCAGTCGTCGTCAGGGTCGACCTGAGCGCCGACTGCTGGAACGGGTCCTCGAGATCCGGCAAGACCATACGCCGCGCGATCCTGGCACGCGTCGCCCTGGGGGCCATCCGATGAAGCGAGCCATATCTCTCGCCGTCGTTCTCGTCCTCTTCGTCGTCCTCGCGCCCGTTGTCGGTCGGGCGCTGTGGGTCGGCGGCGCCGACGCACATTCCGAGACCCGGAAATTCACCATAGACGGAAAAGCGTTCCGGGTGAGCGACCCCGCCGTCGACGGTCTTTCGCAGCTCCAAGGGGAGCTTGAAAGACGAGGCATCGACGCGCTGCCCGGCTCGACGGATCCCCTCTCGCTCCTCGATTCGCGTTGCCCCGAGGCGCTTGCCGAGGAGCCGGCGGAGAAGGCCCCCGCCCCGCTTCCCCGCGGTCTCGAAGCGGACCATGCGATCCGGATGGAAACCGGAACGGGGCCCGTCGAAATCGTCGTCGGCCGCCTGGTCGGGACGAATCAGGACGTCCTCGGCCGGCTCCGATCATCGGGATGGGAATGCCGGGAATCGGGTGCGCCGGGTGCGATCGCCCACTTCACGAAAGGCAGGGAGGCGTCATTTGTCGTTCTGGAAGAGAATGGGAGGCGTTTTCTCGCGATTCGCCGCCCCGCTCGATAAGGCCCGGGACTATCTTCCCCTCGCCGGCGGGCTGGCCTTGACCCTGGTCGCGATTCTCGTCGCCAGGCAACGGATCAACGCGGTCGAGAAGACGATACGGGACAACGCCGCTCCCGTCGACGTCGTCGTGGCGTCCTGCCCGATTCCCAAGGGCGCGGCTCTTTCCGCACAGAACCTTGCCAAGCTGGCGGTTCCCTCGTCGGGCACAAGCCGCCGCAATGTCCCGGCGGAAGAGTTCGGCCTCCTGATCGGCGCGCGGACGAAAGCCCCCATCGATTCGGGAGAGCCGATCTTCTGGACCGACGTGGAAGAGCCGTTCGACGTCGAAAAGTTCTCTCTGACGATCCCCCGCGGGCGCCGCGCGTTGACGATCGAGGCGGATCTGACGGCCTCCTTTGCGGGGCTCATCCGCCCGGGCGACCGGGTGGACATCTCCCTCAAGGACACCTCCGGCAGGATCGGGCCCGCCTGGCTTTCCGACATCCCCGTCGTCGCCGTGGATCGCCATTACAGCCACCCGCCCGACGTCGAATCGGGTACCGACACCTCGAGCGTCACCGTCTCCGTGACTCCCGAGCAGGGAAGGCGTCTTGCCGCGGCGCCCGGCGGGTCGCTCATATGGCTTCTCCGGCATCCGGACGACAGGACCCGGCCGCCGGCGCCGTCCGGAGAGCGGACCGTGGAGATCTGGAAGGCGGGCATCCGCGAACCGAGGTCTCGGACCGCGGCCCTCGGGATGCCCGAATGACGACGTTGGCCCGTCTCGGCCTGGCCGCATTCTGCGCGGCCTGGGCCCTGTCGTCCGCATCGACGTGCCCGGCCGAGGTTCTCAGGCTCCGCCCGGGCTTCCAGCAGATCCTCGATTTTCCCGAGGTGACCCGGATCTCGGTCGGCAATCCCGAGGTCGTCGAGGCCAGGCCCCTGACGAAGAAGGACGGAGTCCTCGTCGTCGGGAAGAAGGAGGGCGACACGGACCTCGTCGTATGGGAGAAGGACAGACGGACGGACTTGACGATCGAGGTGCGGAACTTGAAGCCGCCGTATGCGGAGGAAGCACGTGTCTTCGCGGGCACCTATCGGGATCTGACGATCACCGACACGGGGAGTTCGGTCATGATCTCGGGAACCGTCCCCTCGGCGAGGGACAGGGCCGTTCTCGAAAGATTCGCGGAAGGCCGTCCCGGCGTCCACCTCAGCATCTCGCTGCCCGGGGAACGAAAGATCCTCCTCTCGTACGATCTCAAGATCATCGAGATCGGCGCCGGGGCATCTTCCCAGCTCGGCATCCGATGGCCCGACTCCGTCGGCGTCCGGACGGGCTTCGCGTCCGCGCCGGACACCGGCGCGGTGTTCTCGCTCGAAGGCGACTTCGAGGCGCGCCTGAACGTTCTCCTGGCAAATGGCCGCGCCAGGATCCTCGCCAATCCGAAGCTGGTCTGCGAGACCGGCGAAAGCGCAAGCTTCCTCGCGGGCGGGGAGATCCCGATCGTCATCGCGACCCCGGAAACCCGGACGGTCGAGTGGAAGACCTACGGGATCATCCTGAAGCTCGAGCCCAAGATGGAGGTCGGCGATCGGATCGGCACCCGCATCACCGCCGAGATCAGCACGGTCGACCACGCCAGCGGAAGCTCCGACGTCCCGGGCTTCATGACGCGGCGCGTCACGACGGTGTTCTCGACCGCGGCCGCCGAGACCGTGATGCTGTCCGGGCTGGTCAAGAGCGAGATGGCCAAGGACGTCGCGAAGCTCCCGCTGCTCGGCCAGATCCCGATCCTGGGAGAGCTCTTCAAATCGCGCACGTTCCGGGAGAACCGGTCGGAGCTCGCGATCTTCATCACCCCCCGCGAGATCACGGGCGGCTCGGCGGGCGAGCTCGCCGAGTGGGACGAGAGGGCGCGGAAGGAAAAGGAAGCAATGAGGCTGAGATTCCTCGACTGAAGGAGAATGACGCGATGCACGCCGAAATGCGTCAAACCCTGCACCGGCAGGTCGTCTCTCACCTCGATACGCGAAACGGCGGCCCCGCGTCCGGGGACGAAGGTGTCTGGAGAAAGCGAGCCGAAGAGTTTCTCGGCGCGGAACTGCGACGCCTCTCGCTCCCGGATGAGACCGCGGAGACCCTCCGAACGGGAATCATGGACGAGATCTTCGCCTATGGCCCGATAACCGGCTTTCTGTCGGACCCGGCCGTGACCGAGATCATGGTCAACGGGAGGAGCGCGGTCTACATCGAGCGCGGAGGAAAGGTGATCCCGGCCGGAATCGCCTTCCTGAGCGACGACACGCTTCGTGCGACGATCGACAGGATGGTTGCCCGCGTCAACCGCCGCCTCGACGAATCCTCCCCCTTCGTGGACGCGCGCCTCCCGGACGGATCGCGGGTCAACGCCATCATCCCGCCGGTCAGCCTTTCGGGACCCTGCCTCACCATCCGCAAGTTCCGGAGGGACCCGTATACCATGGAGGAGCTTGCACGGATCGGCACCCTCTCGGAGGAGGCGGCCGGATTTCTGCGCGAAGCCGTCGTTCGGAGGCGGAACATCATCGTGTCGGGCGGCACCGGCTCCGGCAAGACGACCCTGCTCAACGCCCTCTCGCAGTTCATTCCCGACGATGAACGGATCGTGACGATCGAGGATGCGGCGGAGATCCGGCTGATGAAACCGCACGTGGTCCGCCTCGAGGCGCGGCCCCCCAATATCGAAGGGACGGGGGCGGTAACGATCCGCGACCTGGTGAGGAACTCGCTTCGGATGCGGCCGGACAGGATCATCGTCGGCGAGTGCCGGGGCGGCGAGGCCCTCGACATGCTGCAGGCCATGAACACCGGGCACGACGGCTCCATCACGACCGGCCACGCGAACTCGCCGCGCGACATGCTTCGCCGACTGGAGACGATGGTCCTCCTGTCCGGGGTCGATATCCCCATCCGGGCCATCCGGGAACAGGTCGCGTCGGCGATCGACATCATCGTGCACGTCGCCCGGACGGGGGACGGGAAGCGCACCGTCCTGGCCATCGCGGAGGTCACGGGGCTGAGCGAAAGCCAGGTCATGCTTCAGGACATATTCCGCTGGACCAGGGGAAAGAGTCGGACCCCGGCGGGCGGACTGGTCCCGACGGGGACGCCGTCGAAGTTCCTGGGTTCCCGGGAGGACGCATGGGAATGACGCGCGCGGAACTCGTGCTTTTCGCCGGCGGCGCGATCCTGATCGCCCTGTTCGTCACGAGGACCGCGGTGCCCTCGTTCAAGAACCGCCTCGCGCGGTCCGCCGACAGAACCTCGCGGGACCTGCGGGAGGAGTTCCTGTTCCTCTCGACACGGCAGGTCATGGCCGTTCTCCTCGCCTCGGGCACCATCCTCGCTGCGGCGACACTGGTGTTCGTCCGCGACCTCGCGTGGGCCGCAGTTCTCGCCGCGGCCCCGACTCTCCTCTCCGGCGTGGCGGTCAGCCGTATCCGGCGCAGCCGAAGACGCCTCATCGTCTCCCACCTTCCCGGCTTTCTCGACGTCCTCTCGGGATACGCAAGGGCCGGACACAGCCTGCAGGAGGCGCTTCTGGAATCGGTCCCTCTTCTCCCCGGCGCGCTCAGGGCCGAGATTTCCTGGATGTCGCAACAGGTTCGGCTGGGAACCCCCCTCGCGGAAGCCCTCCGCCTCTGGGAGGAGAGGATACCGTGCGAGGAGGTCTCGCTCGCGGTCCGGCCGCTGCGCCTGGCTCTTCCCGCCGGCGGGAACGTCGTCTGCCTGCTGGAACGCACGCGCGACGTCTTGCGCGCGCGCATCCGCATGCAGGAGAAGTTGCGCAGCATGACGGCGCAGGCGCGCCTCCAGGCATGCGTCCTGACCTTGCTTCCGCCCGCGTTCATCGCGGTGCTCTCGCGGATCGATCCCGCCTTTCTTCCAAGGTGCCTGGGATCCTTTGCCGGAAAAGCCATCCTCGCGGTCGCGGGGGTTCTCCAAGTCCTCGGCTGGCTCACGATCAGAAGGATCCTGGCGGTGAAAGCGTGACGATCGCGGACATTCTGGCAATTGGAGTCCCGATGCTCGCCGGCGCCTTCACGGTGCTCCGGTCATCGCGCCGCCTGTTCGCCGGCTGCGGACCCGGCAGGCTGGGAAGAGCGATCGGGCGGTTCCACGAGTCGGCCCACGACAAGTCAATCGCCATGGGCCTGTTCCGGTTCCCGGGCGCCTGCCTGGTTCCCTCGATGCGGGGGTGGCTCGCCGGGGAGGCCGTCTTCCTGGGCGTTCTGGCGACCGCGCTCCGCCACGACCACTCCTTGGCGGGTTGCCTCTCCGCCACCGCCGCGGCCGCCCTCCTGGGCGGTTCCGCGGTTTACCTCGCCGTCCGGGACCAGGCCCGCCGGCAGATCGACGCCGTCCAGGCCTCTCTGCCGGTCGCCTCGTTTCTGATGGCCCTCCTCCTGGAGGCGGGCATGGGGTCGTACGCCGCCTTGCGGGAAGCGACGCGCGCCCTTCCCGCCGGCCCCCTCGGGCGCGAGTTGGAAGAGTTGGCGAGGTCCCGCGCCATCGGCATCCCGCGGGGGGAAGCCATCGAGAGATCCCGAAATCGCGTGCCGCTCGACGAATATCGCACCTTTCTCAACCTCATCGACCAGGGAGAGCGGCTGGGCGTCGGACTGTCGCAGGCCCTTTTGGAGCATTCGTCGAAGATGATGGAAGCGCAGGCACACCGCGCCGAGACGGTCGCGCAGCAGGCAGCCGTCAAGCTCCTGTTTCCGCTCGTCGCCTTCATCTTTCCGGCGGTCTTCCTCGTCATCCTCTCGCCGGTGATCCTCGCGCTCCTGGCCATGCTCGGGACGTGATGACTGCCGGAACGTTCGCGCGACGCTCGTTCAGGAAGACATTTGCAGCGATATGCCTTCTGGCGTCGCTCGCCCGGGGGGGTACCGTCGGGGCCGAAAGCCCCGGGGATCCGTCCCGCGCGCCGGAAGGGCGTCAGGAGAGGTTGATCGTCCTCTCCATCCGGATTGCCCAGGCCGAGGGAAACGATCTCAAGGTCGCGAAATACCGGAGCATCGCCCGGCAGCAACGAGCGCGGCGGGAAACGCAGGGCTATTTCCGGATGAGGTAAACGATGATCTTCGGATTCCGCCCGGGCCGGACGACGACTCTTTCCTCCCTTTCGATCCCGAGAGGTTCGTTGACGAACCGCAGTCGATGCTCGCCCGTGGGCATCGTCAATGTCCCGATCGGGGTGTCGCCCAGGTACCGGTCTCCGTCGTACACTTTGGCCCACGGAATGGCCTGCACCGCCTCGACCGTCCCGGTCTGCCGCTCCATTGCCATCCGGAACTCCGACAGGTCCGCAAGGGAGTCGGCCCGGATCGCCCTCGTTTCGTATCCGTCCTTTCGGAACGTGATCGTCCTTCCCTTCCATGGCGATATATCCAGCCGCAACGGGGTCTCTCCGAGCGGAACCTCGTCGTCGACGTGAATCGCCGCCCCCGGGGGGTCCGTGACCAGGCTGACGCCTCGCACCTCGCCGGCGGGGGCGCCGAGCGGCGCGCGGATCCCGCCGCGAGGTGTCTTCGGCGCCGCCGCGTCGATGGCGCCTTCGACGACGCGCCGGCGAGGCCGAGCGGCCGATCCGGCCCTGGAAGCGCCCCTTTCCGGCGCAACGGGGGGCGCCGCCGGCGTGGTTCCGAACGCTCCGCCGTCCGGGCCGGTCGTGCCGGAACGCGAATCCTGAGGCGGTGGAAGACCGACAACGTCGACGGGGCCTTGATGTTCCCGACGATCGTCGGTCCCCGTCCCGTGCCACAGGAGGACACCGCCGATCGAGAAGGCCACGAGCGCCGACGCCGCACCGAACATCACCCGGCGGGTGCCCGGGGTCCCATACCGGCCCCGTCTCTCCCGGACCAGCGTTGGTTTCGCCGCCGGCAAGGGCTCGACGACGACCGTCGGTTCGTCCCCGGACCCCGGCACCGGAAAGAGAAGGTCCCAGTATGACGACAACTGTATTCGGCTTGCCGGGACGGGAACCGCGGCCCGCAGCGCGTCGACAAACGCGTCCGCGTCCGGATAACGATCTTCCCGTTTCCCGGCCAGCGCCTTGCGCAACAGGCCGTCGACGTCTCGAGGAAAGACGCCGGCCGACATCCGCCCGGGATCGAACCCGCGGACACGGTCCATGATCTCCTCCGGCGACCGGCCCTCGAAGAGCCGGCCCGGAAGAAAGAGTTCGGCCGCAACGACCGCCGCGGAAAAAAGGTCCGAAGAATACGTCGCGTCCTCCCCGTGTGCCTGCTCCGGCGACATGTAGGAGAATTTCCCTTCCCGGGCTTCCGCCCCGCCGGGCGCTCGCCGCGCGCCCCGTGCGATCCCGAAATCCGCGATCTTCACCGCCCCTCCCCGCGACAGGAGGATATTGGAGGGGCTGATGTCGCAGTGGACGATGCCGCGCGAGTGAAGATAGCCGAGGCCGGCCAGGACCCCCTCGAGCCAGTACCTCCACGCGGGAAGGGGAACCGGCGCGCCGCGGAGCCGTGCCTGCGCCGCCGCCTGCCCCAGGTTCCACCCCGGCAGGTACTCCATCGCCAGATAGCAGCAATCCCCGTCCCGGCCGAAATCGAAGACCTGGACCAGGTTCTGATGGGAAAGGGACGCCGCGATCCGCGCCTCGCGCGCGAAGCGGTCCCGGAACCGGCTGTCGCCCGAGAGCCGCGGGTGCACGACCTTGACGGCGACCTTCTTCTCGAACCCAGCTTCCCCGCTGAGGCGGCACAGCCAGACCTCGGACATCCCGCCGGAAGCGATCTTCCGGAGAACCTCGTACTTGCCAAGCCGCGCGGGCGACAATCCGCCTACCTCCGCCCGCCTTCCGTCGAGATGCCGAGCTGCTTCATCTTCCGGTGGATGCTCGTCCGGTCGATCCCCAGCTTCTCGGCGGTCCGGCTCACGTTGTAGTCGTTCTCCCGGAGCTTCCGCTGGAGGTACTCGCGCTCGAACGCGAGGACCGCGTCCCGGAAATCGTCCATCGCGAACGCCGGACCCGCCCCTGCCGCCGGGCCTTCCGGCCGCGGCTCCGGGACCGGGAGGACGCGCAGGACCGCCTCCTCCTCGATCCGCTTCCCCATCGTGACGATCACGAGGCGCTCCACCACGTTGCGCAGCTCCCGGACGTTGCCCGGCCACGGGTGGGCGAGGATGCGCCCCATCGCGCCGGGGGAGAACTCCTTGCGCTCCTTGCCGAGCTCCGCGCAGATCTCCGCGGCGAAATGCTCCGCGATCGGCGGGATGTCCTCGCGCCGGGCCCGCAGCGGCGGCACCTGGATGGGAAAGACGTTCAGGCGGAAGAACAGGTCCTCCCGGAACCGGCCCGCCTCGACGTCCTTCGGGAGGTCCCGGTTGGTGGCCGCGATGAGCCGCGCGTCCGACCGGACCCGGTCCGCGCCGCCGACCCGCTCGAACGACTTCTCCTCGAGGACCCTCAGGATCTTGGCCTGCGTGCGCGGGCTCATGTCGCCGACCTCGTCGAGGAAGATCGTCCCCCCGTCCGCGAGCTCGAACCGCCCCCGGCGCTTCCCGACCGCGCCCGTGAACGCGCCCCGCTCGTGGCCGAAGAGCTCCGACTCGATCAGCTCCTCGGGGATCGCCGCGCAGTTGACGGCGACGAAGGGCCTCCCCGCCCGCCGGCTCATCCGGTGGATCTCGCGGGCCACGATCTCCTTCCCCGACCCGTTCTCACCGCTGATGAGGACCGCGGCGTTCGTGGGGCCCGCCGCCGCGATGTCGGCCCGCACCTTGCGCATCGCCTCCGACTCCCCCACGAGGCGGTACCTCTTCTCGACCCGCTCCTTGAGCTCCACGTTCTCCGTCCGGAGCTCCGCCTGCTCGATGGCGCGCGAGAGCGTGATGAGGAGCTTCTCCAGCGAGATCGGCTTCTCGATGAAGTCGAACGCCCCGGCCTTGACCGCCTTGACCGCCGTGTCGATCGTGCCGTGCCCGGAGATCATGATGACGGGAAGGAGCGGGTACATCTCCCGGGCCCGCCGCAGCGTCTCCAGGCCGTCCATCCCCGGCAGCCACACGTCGAGGATCAGGGCGTCCACCACGGAGCGGGCCAGGACGTCGAGCCCCCGCTCGCCCGAGTCCGCCTGGTGCACGCGGTATCCCTCGTCGGACAAGATCCCTTCGAGCGTCTTGCGGATGTTCGCCTCGTCGTCGACCACCAGCACCGAGTGCGCCACCTTGGTCTCACCCCCCCTCTCTCGCCCGGATGGGGAACTCGATCTCGAAGATCGCGCCGCGCGGCGCGTTGTCCCGGACCCGAACCGTCCCGTCATGGTCGGAGACGATCGCGCTGACGATCGCCAGGCCGAGCCCGGTTCCTCCCTGCCGGCGGGAGAAGTACGGCTCGAAGAGACGGTCGCGGTCCTCCTGGGTGACGCCCGGCCCGTCGTCGGCGACCGTCACGCGCACGAGGCCGGCCTCCGGGTCGTGGACGCATCCCACCGTGACGGTCCCCCCGCCGGAGAGGGCCGACGCGGCGTTCTCGAGGAGGTTCGTCACGGCCCGGCGCATCTGGAACGGATCGAACCACGCGGGGGGAACGTCGTCCTCCACGATCTCCCAGCGGATCCCGGGGTGCGCGGACCGGAACGTTTCCACGACCTGGCGGACGTCGTCCTGGATCCGCCCTTCCTTGAAGACCGGCGCCGGCATCCGCGCGAACCGGGTGAACTCGTCGACGAGGTGCTTGAGGGACCCCACCTCGGAAAGGATCGTCTGCGTGCTCTCGGAGAAGGCCGGGTCGCCGGCGTGGTCCGCCTCGAACTTCTTCCGGAGGCGCTCCGTCGAGAGCTGGATGGGGGTGAGCGGGTTGCGGATCTCGTGCGCGATCCTCCGGGCCACCTCCCGCCACGCCAGGACCTTCTGGAGGCGCATCGCCTGCGAGAGGTCGTCGAACGCCACGACGAGCCCGCTGTACTCGCCGCGGTCGTCCTGGAGCGCCGTGACGCTCACCCGGAGCGTGATCCTCTTCCCGCCGACGGCGAGATCGATCTGCCGCTCGACGGGCTTTCCGGCCGTCTCGCCCACCTGCCGCGAGAGCGCCCGCACGGTCTCGTAATGCTCCTCGCGCACGACCTCCTTGTACGGCATCCCCAGGACCTTCTCGGTCTTGATGCCGAGGATCCGCTCGGCCACCCTGTTGATCATCGCGACCCGCCCGACCCGGTCGATCACGATGACGCCCGTGGAGATGTTCGTGAGGATCGTCTCGATGAAACGGGTGCGCCGCCTGAGCTCCTCGTACGTCGACGACAGCGAGACGTTGGCGCCCTCGAGGTTCGCCTTCATCTCCCGCAGGTCCGCGGTCATCCGGTTGAACGAGGAGACCAGGGTCCCGATCTCGTCGTCCGACCGGTAGTCGACTCTCACGTCGAGGTCGCCCGACGCGACCCGCTCCGTGCCCTCCGCCAGGAGCTGGACGGGGACCGTGATCTGCCGGGCCAGGTAGATCCCCATCCACGAGGCGGCGAACACGATCAGGAGCGTGATGAGGACGAGGACGTAGATGTAGCTCGCGCGGATCGGGTCGTCCAGGAGACGGACCTGGTGGTACTCGTCGTACGCCCTGCGGATCTCCCGGACCCGCGCCGTGTCCTTCGGCGAAAGAATCCTCACCGCGACGACGATCCTGCCGTCCGCCGTGCCGTGCGCCGCGGCGGCGAACATCTCCCCGACGAAGGTCCGTCCCCCCGCCCGCGCGCCGTCGAGACGCGCGCCCCGGACGAGCTTCAGCACCTCCGAGGCAACTTCGGGCGGGACGTCCCCGCTCGCCGCCACGATCCCGGCCGGTCCCAGGAGCAGGAGCGAGACCCCGGTCCCGCTCGCCTTCCTCGCCCGCGCGAGCCGGGTCCCGGCCAGCGACGGGCCGGCGCCCCGGGGAACGGCGCGCGCCGCCCGTTCGGCCACCGCCGCGGCCGACCGGGCCTCGTCGGCCAGCCCCTTCCGGGCGACGTCCAGGGCCCCGGTCAGCGCCACCCCGACCCGGCTGCCGATCCACGACTTGATGCTCGTCGTGGTGATGTTCGCGGCGGCCACGAAGAGCAGGACCGTCGGGACGAGGGAGAACAGGATGAAGATGAGGACGAGGCGGGACCGGATCCGCGCGCCGAGGATCTTCCGCCTGCGGTCGAGGATGAGCTTGAAGACGTTCCGCGTGACCAGGAAGATGAGCAGGACGACCAGGATGACGTTCAGGTTGATGAGCGCGAAGATGACGACGTTGCTCGTCAGCCCGACCGCTCCCCCGAGCGTCGCGAGGTTCGCCTCGAGGAGGGTGAGCCCCACGACGAGGGCCGCGACGACGCCGATCGCCACGCGCTCCCGCCGGCGCTTCGCGGCCTCCCGCTGCAGGTCCCGGCCCTGTCCGCTGCCCACCGCTGCGCTCATGGCGCGTTCAGGCCGCCTTTCTCCCAGCCGGTCTCGAGGTCCCACAGGGACGAGAAGAAGAAGATGGACCGGAGCGGCTCGGACAGGCCGACCCGGTCGAGCCGGGTCTTGACGTAGGCGCGGTACTTCTTGCCCCGGACCACCTCGCCCGAAACGGGCAGGGTCACGTCGTAACGGGTCATCCCCGCGATGGCGTCGAAGAGGTCGGGCACGAGCACCTCGCCGTCCTCGCGGCGAAGCCGGTAGACGCGCGAGAGGACGTCGTACCGCACGGAACGCGTGATCACCCGCTCCGCGAGGGTCGCGTTGAACCAGTGCCGGTGGACCCTCTCGACGCGGATGGTGGTCTTGAAGGACACCTCGATCCCGCTCTTGAGCGCCTCGACCATCTCGGGCGAAAACGCGTCCGACACGGCGAACTCGACGCGCGCCTCGCGAGCCGTGACCTGCCCGTGGATCCCCGTGATCCTCGGTTGCCTCGTGGACGATGCGGCGGAAAGACCCGGTGCCAGCGCAAGAACCAGCAGGATGAACGGAACCGCGATCCGGCGCAAAACCGCCTCCCCGGTCATTATAACCGGATGAGGCAAATCTGCAACAGTGAAAAAACTATCGGAGTGTCAGGCGGTTACGAGCAGAGTATGGGCGTGTCCCGCGTGACGCGCGGCAACGGACGGCCTGTCGGGTATGGCGGCGAGGTAGGCCGTGAGATCCCGGTTCACCGTGTGCCCGGGACGCACGGCGACGAAGGATCCGCGCACCGGGCGCCCGAGGAGCGCGATGTCGCCCAGGAGATCGAGCAGCTTGTGGCGCGCGAACTCGTTCGGGAACCGGAGCCCCTCGTTGTTGTGAACCGTGTCGCCCTCGACGACGATGGCGTTGTCGAGCGAGCCGCCCCTGGCGAGCCCCGCGGCCCGCAGCGCGTCGATCTGCTCCCGGAGCACGAACGTCCGCGCGGGGGCGATCTCCCGCAGGAACCTCTCGGGGTCGAGGGTGAACTTGACCCATTGCCTCCCGATGGCCGTCCCGGGGAAGTCCACGGTCACGAGGAGCTCGAAATCCTCCGACGGGGCAAGGGTCACGAGGGAGCCGTTCCGGCGGATCTTCCCGTTCTCCCACACCCGGAGGAAGTTCCGGCGGGCGGGCTGGCGGACCGCGCCGCTCCCGAATATCGCCCGCGCCACGTCGAGCGCGCTCCCGTCCAGCACCGGGAGCTCGGGCCCGTCGACCTCCACGACCGCGTTGTCGATCTGCATCGCGTAAAGGGCAGCCAGGAAATGCTCGATCGTCGAGAGGCGGGCGCCCCCCGCGCCGATGACGGTGGCGTAGGAGGTCTCCACCACGTTTTCCACGGACGCGGGAATGTCGACGCCCAGGTCGACCCGGCGGAACACGATCCCCGTTCCGGGCTCGGCGGGAAGAATGCGCGCGGACGACTGGACCCCGGTGTGAAGGCCCACCCCGGAGAATGCGACCGGCTGCGACAGCGTGTGCTGGTAGATCTCCATGCGCTCCTCCAAGTTGGAGGGATGCAATGGAGATGCCAAATGTCACTATAAATTAGTGACTGGTTTTCAATCAGTTAGCTGACATGCGCCGACCGGGGCCACGGGACTGTTGCAACGACGCAACACCCTTTGTCGCCGAATGACAACAGGCGCTCAGCGGCGGAACAGCCAGAAGAGAAGCGACAGGATCACGCTCACGAGCAGGGACGTGGCCAGCGGGAAATAGAAGGTGACGTTCCCCCGCCGGAACGTGAAGTCGCCCGGAAGGCGGCC
>JBLMWX010000124.1:0-3844 GCA_050257455.1 Gemmatimonadota bacterium
AGCCCGCCGGCCTGTTCGAGGATGTCACTCCGCATCAGAGAGGAGGGCTGGGCGAACGTGGAGTGCTTGTGGTACAGCAGCATGTCGCGGGTCACGTCGGGGAACGACTGGAGCTTGACGACGCGGTCCTCCTCGTCGATGAAGACCACCTTGCCGTAGACGACGCCGGCGTCGGGCCGGGACTCGAGCAGGCGGACCATCGTCTCGAGCGCCCGCGGCATGAGGATGTCATCCGAGCAGACCCACGTGACGTATTTCCCGGTCGCCCGGGCGAGCGCCTTCCCGATCGCGTCCGCCTGCCCGGAATCCGGCTCGGTGACCCACCACGCCAGGTACCTCTCGTAGCGCCGCACGGTCTCCGGAGTTCCGTCGTCCGAAGCGCCGTCGACGATCATGTACTCCAGGTTCCTCCAGCCCTGGTTCAGCACCGACCGGATCGTCCGCTCGATGAACCGGCCCTGGTTGAAGGAGGGCGTGATCACCGTCACCCGCGGGACCGAAGGGTCTCGGGCGGCGGCGGCCCGGGCGGCGCCGTCCTCGTCGAACTCGCCGACATGGGCGGCGATCAGCGCCTCCAGTTCCCCGTTGGTCCCGCGCCCGGCCCCCATGCTGTCCTCCCCGGAACGGCCGTTCGACGCCCGCTCGCCCCGCCGCGGGAATCTTTTTCCCGTGGATAACGCCATATTATATAGAATGAATCACCCGTTTCGGACCGCGCCGGCCAAGGTCCGCGTTTCCGGGATTTCGCGCCCGCACCGGGTCACCGCATGAAAACGCTCCGGATCATCGAGCCGAACCTTCGGCACCCGGCCCACCACTACGCCGAGTTCGTGCGCGCCCTGGGCGCCCGCCGGCCGGCATCGGACGGCCCGATCGAAGTCCTCGCGCATCCCGACGCCGACCGGCTGCTCGCGTCCATGCCCGGCGTCGCCGCCGTGACCGACCCCCCGCGGATGGACGCGCCGTGGGCCGAGTGGCGTGCGATTGCGCGCGCCGTTCACGGGCGCGATCGCTTCCTCGTGCTCACCGCCGACGCCCGCCACGCCCTGGCCGTGCACCTGCTGTCGGCGGGAGCCCCGGCGGCGCCCGTCCACGCGCGGCTCTACTTCCACTGGATCGAGCGCCGCCCGCTGCGGCTCGCCATGCTCCGCGCGGCGACGCGGGCGCGCCGCCACGCGCTGGCCGTCGCCAGCACCGAGGGAATCGCGAACGCGATGCGCGCGTTCGGGTGGCGGCGCGTCGTGCACGCCCCCTACCCGGCGCTTCCCCCCGACGCCCCGCCCGCGCCGGTCCCCTTCGCGCGGGTCCTCATGGCCGGCGCCGCCCGCATGAACAAGGGGCTGGACCTGGTGGCGGCGCTCGCGCAACGCTGGGCGGGCACCGGGCGAACGACGCCCCTCTTCGTGCAGGCGTCCATGAAGCACGCGGCGCGGCACGGCCGGCGCGAAGCCGCCGCGGTGCAGGCGCTTCTGTCCAGCGGATGCCCGGGCCTGGTCGCCGACGCAGGCGCGCCCGACCGCGCCGGCTACACGGGCCGGTTCAGGGGCGCGCTGGTCATCGCCCCGTACGAGCGCGACCACTTCGCCGAGGCCGTCAGCGGCGTCGTGCTCGACGCGCTGCTCCACGGCGCGCCCGTCGTGGCGACCGCGGGAACCTGGCCCGGCCGGCAGGTCGAGCGCCTGGGCGCCGGCGTGCTTCTGCGCGAGCGGACCGTGGACGCGCTGGAGTCGGCGATCGACGCGGTCCAGCGCGACTGGGACGCTTACTCGGCGCGCGCGTGCGCGGCGGCGCGGATCGTCGCCGCCGAGCACGATCCCGCGAACCTGCTGCGCGTGCTCACCGGCGAGGATCCGTCCGGCTGACCGGGTCGCCGCCGCGAAGCCTGCCGGCGGCCGCGTCACGGGCTCCGGCGGCTCACCAGGAACTTCGCGGCGCGGGCGACGACCTCGGACGGCGCGATCTCCTCGAGACAGTACGGCTTCATCCGCGGCGACGGGACGCACTCCTGGAAGAACTTCTGCCGGCACGGGCTGCACGGAAAGTTCCGGTAGACGACCTCGCAGTCTTTCCCCCAGGGCCCGAACTTGACCGGGGACTGCGGCCCGAAGATGACGACGACCGGGACCCCCAGCGCCGCCGCCATGTGCATGATGCCGCTGTCGTTGCAGACGAGGAGGGCGCACCGCGACAGGAGGGCCATCGATTCCCGCAATCCCGTGATGCCCACCGCCATGACCGGGGCAGGCACGATCCGGCTCTCGAAGGCGGCCGCCGGCTCCCGGTCCCTCTTGCCCCCGAAGACGATGGCCCGCGCCCCGTGGTCCCGCCCGAGCGCGTTCGCCGTTTCGATGAAGCCGTCCTCGTGCCAGGCCCGCGCCGGGTTCGCGGTGAAGGGATGGATCCCGACGAGCGGCCCCGCGCCCCGGAATCCCCGCGCCGCGAGGAACTCGTCCGCGAACGCCTGTTCCCGCGCCGACAGCCATGCCTCGAGGTGGTCGTCGACGATCTCCACGTCGTCCGCCCGGAGGACATCGAGGAAGTTCCGGACTTCGTGCTGGTCGTGCCGGTACGGGACCCGGCGCGTGAGGAGAAAGCCCCGCCCCTCGGTATCGAAGCCGATCCGGTCGCGGGCGCCGGCGAGGAACGCGATCGCCGCGCTCGAGAAGGACCGCTTGAGAACGTAGACCTTGTCGTACCGCCGCCGCCGCAGGTCGGCCACGAACCGGGCCTTCGCGCGAAGCGTCGCGTGCCGCCCCCCGCTGTCGGCGTGCACCGTCGGCGGATCGTAGACGACGAACTCGTTCACGTACGGCATCCCGGCCAGGACGTCGGACGAGTAAGGGGCGACCATGAGGTCGATCACCGCGTCCGGGTGGGCCCGCCGCAAATTCCGCAGGAACGGCACGGTGAGGATCGTGTCGCCGATGAACCGGTATCTCATGACGAGGATCCTCACGGGACGCGCCCCTCGTAGCGCGCCCGGATCTCCGGCACGGCCTTCCACTTCTTGTGGAACCAGAAATACGACGCCGGCGCCTCGCGCACCTTCGCCTCGAGCCGGCGGGTGTACTCGTCGAGGATGATCGCCTCGGCCTCTTCGGCGGTCGCGGCCCGCGAATGGTCGATGGGCGCCTGGATCTCGACGACGATCGACTCCCCCTCCCGGGTGGCGAAACCGGTCGCGATCGGCGCGCCCGTCCGGACGGCGTACCGGGCCGGGCCCGACGGGATGAAGGTCGGGAGGCCGAAGAAAGTGCTCCGGTACCCTTCCGGCCCGGCGTCCTGGTCGTTCAGGATGATGACGGTTTCCCCCTCGCGGAGACTGCGGAAGAGCTTGCGGCCGCCCGCGGGGTCGTTCCGGAACCCGCGGATCGTGACGACCCGGTTCCCGTATCTCCCGTACAGCTTCTCGATCTCCCGCCCCGCCTCCGGGTTGCGCATCGCCTTGGCGAGGAACGTCAGCGGATGCCCCTTCTTCCGGAGGAGGTAGCCCGCGGCGAGGAAGTTCCCGAGATGGGCGGTGAGGACGATCATGCCGCGGCCGTCCCGGGGCGCCGCCAGGGTCTCGGCGCCGCTGAGGCGGAAGAACTTGTCCGGCTCCCCGAGCAGCGCATCGGCCCCGGCGATCTCCGCCGCGATGCGCCCGAACTCGAGGTAGCACTCGCGGGCCAGCCCCCGGACTCTTTCGTCCGCCAATCCGGTCCCGAAGGCGGCCCGGAGGTTCTCGACGACGACCCGCCGGCGGATGCCGAGCACGAACGCCGCGCCTGCCGCCGCCCGGAACAGCCCCTTCAGGACCGGGAGCGGGGTTCGCGCCGCGAGGGCGATCAGGGCCGCCAGCGAC
>JBLMWX010000125.1:0-4405 GCA_050257455.1 Gemmatimonadota bacterium
GCGCAGGTCAAGGCGATGAAGCAGATCGCCGGACGCCTGCGCCTCGAGCTCGCCCAGTACCGCGAGATGGCGGCCTTCGCGCAGTTCGGCTCCGACCTCGACAAGGCGACGCAGATGCAGCTCGCTCGCGGGGCGCGGCTCGTGGAGATCCTCAAGCAGGCGCAGTACGAGCCGCAGCCCGTGGAGAACCAGATCGTCACCATCTTCGCGGCGACCAACGGGTTCGTCGACGGCTACGACGTGGCGTCGCTCCTCCGGTACGAGACCGAGCTTTCGGCGTACATGAAGGACAGGCACGGGGCGCTTCTCCAGGAGCTCCGGGAGAAGAAGACGATCGACGACGCCCTGAAAGCGAAGCTCTCCGCCGCCCTCGAGGAGTTCAAGGGCGTCTTCAAGGAATAACGGGACCTAGAAGAAGGGGCGACGGCAGGCGATGGCGAACATCCGCGCGATCCGCAAGCGGATCAGCAGCGTCAAGAGCTCGCAGCAGATCACCAAGGCGATGAAGATGGTGTCCGCCGCGAAGCTCAAGCGGGCCCAGGACGCCATCGTGGCCGCGAGGCCCTATGCCCGCAAGATGCGCGAGGTCGTGCAGGGGCTTGCCGCCCGGGCCGGACAGGACGCCCATCCGCTCCTCGCCGTGCGGGAGACGAAAAGGCTCGCGCTCCTCGTCGTCACCTCGGACCGGGGGCTGTGCGGCGGCTTCAACGCGAACCTTCTCCGCGCGGTCAACCGGTTTCTCGGGGAGAACCGGGACGCGTACGAGGAGATCACGCTGTTCGTCGTGGGGCGCAAGGCGCGCGACTTCTTCCGGCGCCGCCGGATTCCGGTGCGCAAGGAGTACGTCAACGTCCTCGGCTCCCTGTCGTACATGCACGCCGAGCAGCTGGCCCATGACCTGGTCGACGGTTTCCTCGCGGAGGAATTCGACGCCGTGACCGTCGCCTTCAACGAGTTCCGCTCGGCCATCTCGCAGTCGCCGCGCTTCGACGCGCTCTTCCCGATCGTCCTCGAGGGAAAGGAGGCGGACAGGGGCGGGCTGGTCGACTACCTGTACGAGCCCTCGCAGAAGGACATCCTGGCGACGCTTCTTCCCAAATACGTCGAGACGCAGATCTTCCGGATCCTTCTCGAATCGGTGGCGGGGGAGCACGGCGCCCGGATGAGCGCGATGGATTCCGCCACGAACAACGCGGTCGACATGATCGCGAGCCTGACGCTCCAGATGAACCGCGCCCGCCAGGCCGCGATCACCAAGGAGCTCATGGAGATCATCGGCGGCGCCGAGGCGCTGAAAGGGTAGGAAGCCCGGGTTCATCGCGACCCGGTGACATCGGCAGGCGCCCCGCACGGGGGCGCAGCGCCTTCCGGGCATGTGCCGATCAAGCGTAGCGGTTTAGGATTGCCAAGGAGGAGAGGGAGAAGATGAACAAGGGAAAGATCGTCCAGGTGATCGGGCCCGTCGTCGACGTGCGCTTCGAGCCCGGCCAGCTGCCCGCCCTGTACAACGCGATCCGGATCACGAACCCGAGCATCAGCGACAAGGAGGGGAACCTCATCGTCGAGGTCGCGCAGCACCTGGGCGACAACGTGGTCCGCTGCGTCGCGATGGACTCCACCGACGGCCTCGTCCGCGGCACGGACGCGGTCGACACCGGCGGCCCCATCACGATCCCCGTCGGCCCCGGGACGCTCGGCCGCATCATGAACGTGGTCGGCGAGCCGGTCGACGAGGGCGGCGAGATCACCGTGAAGAAGCGGTACCCGATCCACCGGCACGCCCCCTCCTTCGAAGACCAGTCCACGAAGGTCGAGATCCTGGAGACCGGGATCAAGGTCGTCGACCTGCTCGCCCCGTACGCCAAGGGCGGCAAGATCGGCCTGTTCGGCGGCGCCGGCGTCGGCAAGACCGTCGTCATCATGGAGCTCATCCACAACATCGCCATCGAGCACGGCGGCTACTCCGTGTTCGGGGGCGTGGGCGAGCGGACCCGCGAGGGGAACGACCTGTGGCTCGAGATGAAGGAGTCCAGGGTCCTCGAGAAGGCGTGCCTCGTCTACGGCCAGATGAACGAGCCGCCCGGCGCGCGCGCGCGGGTCGGGCTGTCGGCGCTGACCGCCGCGGAGTATTTCCGCGACGAGGAGGGGCAGGACGTGCTCCTCTTCATCGACAACATCTTCCGGTTCACCCAGGCGGGCTCCGAGGTGTCGGCGCTCCTCGGCCGCATCCCGTCGGCGGTCGGCTACCAGCCGACCCTGTCCACCGACCTGGGCGAGCTCCAGGAACGGATCACGTCGACCAAGCGGGGGTCGATCACCTCGGTCCAGGCGATCTACGTTCCCGCCGACGACCTGACCGACCCGGCGCCGGCGACGACCTTCTCCCACCTCGACGCGACGACCGTCCTCTCGCGGCAGATCGCCGAGCTCGGGATCTACCCGGCCGTGGATCCCCTCGACTCGACGTCGCGGATCCTGTCGCCGCTCGTCCTGGGCGAGGAGCATTACACCGTCGCGCGGGCGGTCCAGAAGGTCCTCCAGCGGTACAAGGACCTCCAGGACATCATCGCGATCCTCGGGATGGACGAGCTCTCCGAGGACGACAAGCTCCTCGTGTCCCGGGCCCGGAAGATCCAGAGGTTCCTGTCCCAGCCGTTCTTCGTCGCCGAGCAGTTCACCGGGATCCCCGGCAAGTACGTGCGCCTCGAGGACACGATCAAGTCGTTCAAGGAGATCGTCGACGGCAAGCACGACGAGCTCCCGGAGCAGGCGTTCTACATGGTCGGCACCATCGAGGAGGCGATCGAGAAGGGGAAGAAGCTCCTGGCGGCGGTCTGACGCTCCCGCGGCGCGGATCGACCCCGAGGGAAGGGAACGCATGGCAGCGACGATCAGGCTGGAAGTGGTCACCCCGGAGCGGCTCCTCGTGTCCGAGGACGTCGACGAGATCATCGCGCCCGGCCACGAGGGCGAGTTCGGCGTCCTGCCGGAGCACACCCAGTTCCTGTCGATCCTGGAGATCGGGATCCTGCGCTACCGCCGGGGGAGCGACGTCCGGAAGATGGCCGTGGGGGGCGGCTTCGCCGAGGTCATGCCCGACCGGGTCGTCGTGATGGCGGACGTGGCGGAAAAGGCCGAGGAGATCGACGTGGAGCGTGCCCGCCGGGCCCATGCGCGCGCCGAGGAGCTCTTGCGCAACCTCTCCCTCGACGACGCGACGTACGCGAAGGCGCACGCCGCCCTCCAGCGGGCGATCGCGCGGATGGCGGCCGCGGGCTGATCCTCGCCCGCCGCCGGCGGGCGCTACCGCATGACGGCCTTGACCTTCGGCTTGCCGTCCTCGACGCTCACCCGGAATTCCACCTTCTTCGCGCCCGACTTCCTGGCGATCTCGCCGGCCCGGTCCGTGAGCGTCCGGCGGATGAGCGCGATGTCGGCGTCGCCGGCCGGCAGCCCGCAATCCGCCCGCGCGGCCCTCAGCTCGCCGAGCACCTGGTCGAGGTGGGCCGGGTCGACGGGGCCGTCGTCCGCGGCCGCCCCCCGCACGAGCGTGCCCGCCGCGTCCCGGGTCAGGCGTCCTTCCTCGAGGTCCCGGATCATCCGGGACCACAGGTTGAACAGGGAGTAGAACCGGCTCTGGAGGCCGTGGAAACGGAACTGGTCCGAGGTGTTGATGATCCGGCGCTGCCCCATCCGGCGGACCATCCATTCGACGTTGCGCCGCTCCTCGCTCGGCTCGGAGCGCCGGTTTCCCTGGAAGAAGAGATCGTACTGGCGCTTGACGCCCTCGATCTCGCTCTCGAGCCGGTCAAGTTCGTCCTTGATGGTGTCCAAGCCGGGAGTTTCCCCTGTCCCCGGAACATCGGGTAAACTGGATCACGAGACGGTTCAAGGAGACAGTCTAACATTCCGAAAAGGACTTTTGCGATGACGAACGCGGCGGCGATCATTCTGGCGGCGGGCCGGGGGAAGCGGATGAAGTCGGCGCTCCCGAAAGTGGCCCATGCCGTCGCCGGAAAGCCGATGCTCTGGCGGGTGGCGGCGGCCGCCCGCGCGGCGGGAATCCCCGAGATCGTCTTCGTGCTGGGCCACGGGCGCGAGGCGCTCGCGGAGACGGCCGCGCGGTTCGGCGGCAGGGTGGCCGTCCAGGAGCGCCCGCTCGGGACGGGCGACGCCGCCCGCTGCGGCCTCGCGGCCGTCCCCCCGGGCGTGCGCGACGTCGTGATCCTGTGCGGCGACGCCCCCCTGATCCGTCCCGCCACGATCCGCCGGCTGGCCGCCGCGCGGCGCCGCCGCAACGCCGCGGCGTCGGTCCTGACGGGATGGCTGCCCGACCCCAGGGGATACGGCCGCGTCGTCCGCGACGACGAAGGAAACGTCGGCCGCATCGTGGAGGAGGCGGACG
>JBLMWX010000126.1:0-14282 GCA_050257455.1 Gemmatimonadota bacterium
GCGGGTCCGCCCAGTGGAGCGTCTGGTCCGTGGAGTACTTGTAGGCGAGCACGTTGGTCGTGGCCGCGCTCCCGAGGTCGTTGATGAACGTGATCGGGGTCGCGCTGCCCCGGTTGTTCACGATGACGGGACCGATGTAGGTATCCAGCGGCCCCGTGGTGCCGTCGACGGCTCCGTTGAAGTGATAGTCGACCAGCTGCGCGCACGTCTGGCCGCCGACCGGGTCCACGAGATACCCCCAGACCCACGTCGCCGGCCTGGCCCCGGCGACGAACGTTCCGGTCGGCAGGATGTGCGCCTGGAATTCGCACATGCGGAGCGTGAGCGGCTGGTTGCCGAACTCGGTCGTCATCGTGCCGCCCGCGACCGAGAGGGTCGGCAGCGGGTCCACGAACTGCGGGATCGCCGTCCCCGCGAGCGGCACTTGCGGCGACTGCGCGGCCGGGGCGACTCCCCCCCCGGTCGCGACGATCAACGACAATGCCAATAGAACTTTTCCGACTCTCATCTCCTCGTTTCCTCCTTTCGATCGATCGATGCGGTTCGCCGGTTGGCGATTGGTCCGGACTTCCTTGTCACCCTGCGGCGGTCGGCGGACGCGCTCACGTAGACGCCCCCGGCCAGCACGGCGCGGATCGCCCCCACGAGCTCCTCCGCAGCCTTCTCCTTGGCCACGTATCCCGAGGCGCCGGCGCGCAGGGCCCGCGCCGCGTACTCCTCCTCCGGGTGCATGCTGAGCACGAGCACGCGCGTCGCGTGGCGCCGGCTCCGGATCTCCTTGAGCACCTCGAGTCCGCTCCGCCCCGGCATCGAGATGTCGAGCAGCACCAGGTCATACCGTCCCTTGTCCAACAGGGCGAGCGCCGTGCACCCGTCGCCCGCCTCGTCCGCCTCGGTCCCGGGGAACGACTCCGCGACGGCCCGGATCACCCGTTTCCGGAAGATTTCATGATCGTCGGCGACAAGCATTCTCGGCACGGCAGACTTCCTTTCCCCGCGGCCCGGCCCGTCCGGAGGCGACGCTCCCGGGCCGCCGCCCCTGCCCCGCCCGGAGGCGCGGAGCCAAGCATGCCTCGATTAAAGCAGGTCGCGGGGGGCGTCGCTATCGGCGGGAAACTGAATCTTCCGTGGGATTTCGGCTTGCCGGCGTGTCGGTGTTTGTCCTACGAGGCGCGAAACAGGAGGGTTGGCGCGGGCGTTCAGTCCAGCAGGCGGTTCGCGGCCGCATAGCGCGCGAGCCCGGCGTTGTTCCGGATCTTCATCTTCTCCAGGATGCGGGTGCGGTAGGTGCTGATCGTCTTGACGCTCAGGGAGAGCTCCTCTGCGATCTCCGTGACCGTCTTCCCGGAGGCGATCATCCGCATCACCTGGTACTCTCGGTCGGAGAGGGCGTCGTGCGGCGGGCGGTCCGAGGCCGGCGCCAGCTCGCCGGCCAGCATCTCGGCGAGGGAGGCGCTCACGTACCGGCCCCCCGCCAGCACCTTGCGGACAGCCGTCACGAGCTCCTCCGCGGCGCTCCTCTTGGTCACGTAACCCGAGGCGCCCGCGCGAAGGGCCCGCGCCGCGTACTCCTCCTCCGGGTGCATGCTGAGGATGAGCACCCGCGTCTCGGGGCGCCGGCTCCGGATCTCCTTGAGCACCTCCAGTCCCCCACGGCCCGGCATCGAGATGTCGAGGAGGACCAGGGCGTACCGTCCCTTCTCCAACAGGGCGAGCGCCGTCGGCCCGTCCCCGGCTTCGTCCACCGCGATCCCGGGGAACGATTTCCCGAGGATCTGGATCAGTCCCTTGCGGACGATTTCGTGATCATCCGCCAGGAGTACCCGAAGCATCGAGCCCTCCCTCCTTCCTTTCGGGAAGGGTCACCGCAACCACGGTCCCCGCCCCCGGCGACCCGTCGATCCGGACCTCGCCCCCCAGCCACCGGACACGCTCCCGGATCCCGATGATCCCGAGGGATTTCGTTCCGGAGATCTCGGCGCTGGTGATCCCCCTCCCGTTGTCGCGGACTTCGAGGCTCAACGCGCCGTCCCCGGACTCGAGAATCGCCTCCACCTTCGTCGCGCGCGCGTGGCGGGCGACGTTCGTGAGCGCCTCCTGGAAGATCCGGAAGACCGCGGTGGACCGTTCCCGGTCCACGGTCATCTCCTCGGGCGCCACGACGACTTCGCACGGGATCCGCGTCCGCTTCCGGAACTCCTTCGCCTGCCACTCGACCGCCGCCGCGAGCCCCAGGTCGTCCAGGATCCCCGGCCGGAGCTCCCGGGAGATCTTCTTGACCGTCGCCAGGATGGAATCGACGAACTGGATCATCGACGCCGTTCGCTCGGCCGGGACGCCCCGGTCGGCGGCCGACTGCTCCGCCGCCGCGGTCAGGTCGAACTTCAGGGCCGTCAGGGACTGGCCCAGTTCGTCATGGAGCTCCCGGGAGATCCGCGTCCTTTCCTCCTCGAGCGCGAGCTGCAGCCCCGCCGAGAGATTGCGAAGCTCGGACCGGGAGACGGACAGCTCCTCGGCCGTCGCCCGGTACGCCTCGACCGCCGCCGTCAGCTCCCGGTTGGCCCGGGCGAGCTCCGCGGTCCGCTCCTCCACGCGCCGCTCGAGCTCGGCGCGAGCCTTCCCCATGGCGTCCTCGACCTTGATCCGCCTCGTGACCTCCCCGGAGATCGCCAGCACGCAACAGCCCCCGGACGGCATCATCACCGGAAGCCGCGCGTACCGGTACCAGCGTACCCGGCCGTTGCCGTCCGTCAGCTTCTCCAGTCCGAAGCGCGCCTCCCCGGTCTCGATCACCTCCCGGTCGGCCTCCAGGATCTTCGCCAGGTCTTCCTCGTTGCGCCCCGCCGCCCGATGGATCTGCGCCTGCGCGACGCCGGTCATCCGTGCCGCGGTGGTCCCGTAATGGTCGGCGAACACCTTGCCGGCCATCAGGATCACGCCGGCGGCGTCCCGGACCGTCATGAAATACGGGCTGTTTTCCAGGATCATGCGCATGCGGGATTCGCTCTCGGTGAGAGCCGTTTCCGTGCGCTCGCGGGCCTTGATCTGTTGGAGGTAGGGGCGTTTCACGAGGAAGATCACGCACGGGTAGACAAACAGGACGAGCAGCGCGGAATCCAGGATGATATCCAGTTTCTCGGGAATCGCCGGAATGCGGTGCAGGATGTTCATGACGCCCAGCGCCGCAAGAAAGATCGTCAGGAACAGGAGGGCGAGTACCAGCTTCGGCGACTGCGGGACGGTCTGGTGCCAGGAGGCCACGAGGCGCCGATATCCCCTGGCTTCCGCCGGACCCGTGTCCATTCATTCCCCCCCGACCGATCGAACGGCGCATGGCCGGGTCTGAAGCGTCCCGGGCCGGCGACCGCGCCTGCCTTCAGAGACTCGGATTGGCGAACGTGGAGAACGTTTCAAGACGTCTTCCGTGTGACGGAGATTGGGTCCTCCGGCCGCTGGAAATCCGGTTTCAGTCTCATGATCATCCTTCAGGAATCGACTCAGTGTCAAGATCGGCAATCGCTGTGATGGTCACCCCCCCCCTTTTGGGACGAGGCCGTTAACATGCCGATTTTCAATAGATTACTGGAATACGGCGGCAAATCATGCTCCCGGCCCGCAATCGCGGATCGAACGGGCCGGGCAAAGAGTGTCTAAAGACAGGAAAGGATTTCCTTATCGGGAATCGGCGGCAGCGACCACGGTCTCCTCCAGGAGGCGCCAGCAGGTCGCGGCGAGGACGCCCGTCCCGAATCCCGCGAGGTTTCCGGCGAACGAGAGCGGGGCGGGGTTGAGGAAGTTCGTCACCGGGTTCGGGCCGATGAGGAACGCGGCGACGACCCAGGCGCAGGCGAAGAGATACGCCGGGAGCGAAGCCACCCTGCCCAGGCCGTACATCGTGATCGATACCTGGGGGAAGAAGACGAGGTACGCCCCGAGCACGCCGGCGACCGCGCCCGCCGAGCCGAGGGCCGCCGGGTGGCTCGCCCGTCCCCACAGGAGCTGCGCGACCCCGGCCGCCGCGCCGCACAGGACGTAAAGGATCAGGAACGGGACCCGGCCGACCCGGTCCTCCACGTTGTCCCCGAGGACGAACAGGAAAAGCACGCCGGCGAGGAGGGGAGCGAGCCCCGCGTGGAGGAACGGCGAGGCGAGGATCGCCGCGGCCGGCACGGCGCCGGCGCCGCCTCCCGGCGGGAGCCCGGACACCCCGCCGGGGAGGCGCGGCGCGGCGCCCGAGATCCAGAAGTAGAGGTAGATGACCGCCGAGAGGGCAATCAGGAGGTACGTCGCCAGCGGGAACGACTGCGTTGCGGGGCCGTCGTCGCGAAGCGGGACGAGGATCGGGAGCGGGATCCGCGCCCCGGCTCCGCCGGCGGCCTCGTCCGCCCCGCGCCGCAGCGCCCCCGCCATCCTCTCGCCCAGGGCCGCGTACTCGGCGCGGTGCGCCCGGAAGAACCGGAAGCGGGCGTCGATGGCCGCCGCGGATGCGCGCGGGGCGAGGTAGCCGCGGCAGCCGACGCAGAGGAAGACCGGGACGCCCGTCGCCTGGAAGTCGATCGCCTGGAGCGCGGCGCCGCAGCGGGGACAGGAAAGCCGCTCCGCCTCGCGGTGCATCTTCCGGAGGAGGCCGCCGCTCCCCTGCCCGCCGGCCCGGGCAGCGTCCCCCGGGCGCCCGGCGGCGTCCGCACCAGCCAGTCCCGCCGCTTCCCCCCCGGCCGCGACGTGGCCCTCGGTCAGCTCGCGGATCTCGCCGGCGTCGAACCACAAGGTGCCGCACGTCCCGCACCGGTCGAGCTCCCGGTCCCCCGCGGCGACGGTCCGCATCGACGAAATCCTGCAGAACGGACAGTTCATCGAATCCAGTATATTGAAAAGTCCGGGGACGTTTCTGAACTTTGCGCCCGGATGCGTCGAAATCGAGCCGGAGGGGGGACGAGGCCCATGGAGGTGCTGCGCATCATCGCGGGGTGGGCCGCCTTCGCGGTCTTCCACAGCCTGACCGTCTCCGACGGGTACGAACGGTTGGCGCGCCGTGCCATGGGAGACCGCGCTTTCGACGCCGGCCACCGCCTCGTCTTCACGCTCTACTCCGGCGTCGCCTTTCTCGTCCTCCTGCTTTACCTGCGATCGGTCCCCGACGTCCCCCTGTTCCGTCTCGAAGGGTGGCCGCGCCTGCTCTGCCGCGCGGTGCAGGCCGGCGGCGCCGCGTTCCTCCTGTGGACGCCTTGGGACCTGCTGGAATTCGTCGGGCTCCGCCAGTGGCGGCGGCGTCGCCGCCCAGAGGCCGGGCGCAACGACCGCCTCTTCACCGGGAAGGCGTACGGCGTCGTCCGGCACCCGCTCTATCTCGGGATCTCGGCGATCGTCGCCGCCAGCCCGGTCCAGACCCGGAACACCGTCGTCTCGACCGCGATGATCCTCCTCTACTTCTACGTCGGGACGTTTTTCGAGGAGCGCCGCCTCCTGCGACAGTTCGGAGACGAGTACCGCGCCTACCGGGAACGGGTTCCCCGGTTCCTGCCGGTCGGCAGAATTTTCGGATCGAGACGGGCGCACCGGCCCTGAGCCGGGCCGGCGCGGACGGAGCGCAGCGGGAGCCCCCCGGAGGCGCGGCGCCTCCCGGGTGCCCGACCTTTCGTCCGGAGGGCTACATCAGCAGGGAGAGGACGGAACGCTCGGCGATCTCGAGGACCGTGCGGGGGACGATGCCGAGGACGAGGACGGCGGCGGCCGACGCGCACAGCGCCATCGAGAAGGCGACGTGCGGCGGGCGCGGCGCCGGGATCTCCCCCTCCGCCGGAACGAAGTACATGTAGACGACCAGCCGCAGGTAGTAGTAGATCGACGCCGCGCTGTTCAGCACCCCGATGACCGCCAGCCAGATGTAGCCGTTCTTCACGGCGGCGCTGAACAGGTAGAACTTCCCGACGAAGCCGGCGGTCGGCGGGATCCCGCCCAGCGAGACGAGGAACAGCGTGAGCAGCGCGCCGAGGACCGGGTACTTGAAGCCCACCCCCCGGAGGTGCCCGATGTCGTACCCGTCGTCCTCCTTCTGCGCGATGAGGATGAGCACCCCGAAGGCGCCCATGTTCATGAAGGCGTAGACGAGGAGATAGAAGAGGGACGCCTGGCCGCCCAGCACGTCCCCGGACACGAGCCCGACGAGGACGTACCCCGCGTGGGCGATCGAGGAGTACGCGAGCATCCGCTTCATGTTGTCCTGGACGAGGGCCGACAGGTTCCCCACGGTCATCGTCAGCACGGCGAGGATCCAGAGGACCTTCCACATGACCGGGTGGAACCCGGGCAGCGCCACCAGGAAGACGCGGATCAGCGCGGCGAACGCCGCGGCCTTGACCGCCGCCGACATGAAGGCGGTGACGACCGTGGGCGCGCCCTCGTAGGCGTCCGGGGTCCACATGTGGAACGGGACGAGCGAGACCTTGAACGCGAACCCGACGAGGAGAAGCCCCGCCCCCGCCACGAAGAGCGGGCTCGCCAGGATCCGGGAGTCGTACAGCATCGTGGCCAGGACCGGGATCTTCGTCGTCCCGGTCGCCGCGTAGATGAGGGCGATCCCGTAGAGGAGGAACCCCGACGCGAAGGCCCCCAGGAGGAAGTACTTGAGCGCCCCCTCGATGGACGTCATCCGGTGCCGGTGGAACCCCACGAGGACGTAGATGGGGATCGACAGCGTCTCGAGCCCCAGGAAGACGGTCATGAGGTCGGTCCCCTTGGCCATGAACATCATTCCGGACGTCGACAGCAGGAGCAGGGCGTAGAACTCCCCCTTCTGGATCCCCTCCCACGCCGCGTACCCGGTCGCCATGAGCAGCGTGAGCGCACACGCCGCCAGGATGACGACGTCGAAGAAGGCGCCCATCGCGTCGTGGACGATCATCCCCGAGAAGCCCTCGATCTTCGCGGGCCCCATGGCGAAGAGCGTGACGCAGAGCGCGGCGCCGATCCCCAGGAGGCTCGCCCAGCAGAGGACCCGTTTCCTCTCCTCGGAGACCGCGACGTCGAGGACCAGGACGACGAGCGCCGTGGCGACCACGACGATCTCGGGGAGAATGCTCCAGACGCTCCGGATCAGCGCCTGGGGATCGACGGGAAACGGTGCCATCCTTCCCTCACTTCCTCACGTCGAAGTAGCGGGCGAGCAGCGTCTCGCCGGGCGGGGAGCCGGCCAGCGCGGCCTGCCGCTTCGTCTCCATCCGGGAGACGACCGCGCCCACGGACGCGTCCATCTTCCGCAGGAACGTCTGGGGGTAGACCCCGATCCAGAAGATGACGACGATGAGCGGCAGCAGGTACGCGATCTCGCGGCCGCACAGGTCCTTGAGCCCCACGTTCTTCTCGTTCGTCACCTTGCCGAACATCACCCGCTGGAACATCCACAGCATGTAGACCGCCGCGAAGATGACCCCGCTCGCCGCGAAGACGACGTACCACGTCAGCGGCTTGAACGCCCCGACCATGATGAGGAACTCGCCGACGAAGCCGTTCGTCCCGGGCAGCCCGATCGACGAGAGCGTCACGATCATGAAAGCGAACGCGAACAGCGGGATGACCTTCGAGATGCCTCCGAACTCGGAGATGAGACGCGTGTGCCGGCGCTCGTAGATGATCCCGACGATGAGGAAGAGCGCCCCCGTCGAGATCCCGTGGTTCACCATCTGGAGGATGCCGCCCTCGATCCCCTGCACGTTGAAGGCGAACAGCCCGAGCATGACGAACCCGAGGTGGGAGACCGACGAGTACGCGACGAGCTTCTTGATGTCCTTCTGGACCATCGCCACGAGCGCCCCGTAGATGATGCCGACGACCGCCAGGAAGGCGATGAGCGGCATGAAGTCGAACGCCGCCACGGGGAACAGCGGCATGGCGAACCGCAGGAAGCCGTAAGTCCCCATCTTGAGGAGGACGGCCGCCAGGATGACGGAGCCCGCGGTCGGGGCGTCCACGTGCGCGTCGGGAAGCCACGTGTGGAACGGGAACATGGGAACCTTGAACGCGAAGGCGAGCGCGAAGGCGGCGAACATCCAGAACTGGAGCTTGATGGGGATGTCGATGGCGTACATCGCCAAGAGGTCCGTCGTGTAGACGCCCGTCACCGCGTGGTGGTGGAAGTACAGGGCGATGATGGCGACGAGCATGAGCACCGAGCCGACGAACGTGTAGATGAAGAACTTGATCGCCGAGTAGATCTTGCGGTCGTGCCCCCAGACGCCGATGAGGAAGTACATCGGGATGAGGACGAGCTCCCAGAAGATGTAGAACAGGAAGAGGTCGACGGCCAGGAAGACCCCCACCATCCCCGTCTCGAGGATGAGCATGAAGATCATGAACTCCTTGACGTGCTTCTCGACGGCCGCGTAGGTGGACAGGACGGTGATCGGCATGAGGAACGTCGTGAGCATCACGAGCCACAGCGAGATGCCGTCGATGCCGACGGAGTAGCTGATCCCGTACTGGGGAAGCCAGGGGACCTTGACGGCGAACTGCATCCCGGCGACGCCCCCCTCGAACCCCAGGGCCACCGGCAGCGACAGCAGGAACTCCGCGAGCGTCACGACGAGGGTGAAGTTCCGCTGGAGCCGGTGATTCCCCTTCGGGAGGAAGAAGAGGACGAGGACGCCCGCCAGCGGCAGGAAGATGAGCACCGTCAGGATGTTCGGCGTCACGATCTGCGGAATCCCGGTCATTTGCCCACGCTCCCGTATGCGCTCACGGCCGCCTCACTTGAAGAACAGGTAGCCGACGACGAGGACCGCGCCGAGGAGCAGCGAGAAGGCGTAGCTCCCCACCACCCCCGTCTGCACGCGCCGGATGCCGTCGCCCGCCTCGCGGACGAGGGAGGCGATCCCGTTCACGATCCCGTCGATGAAGGCGGCGTCGAACGCCTGCCACAGCCAGATCGAGCCGTTCACGATCCGGCGGACGAAAACGACGTCGTACAGCTCGTCCACGTAATACTTGTTGAGCACCACGTCGTAGATTCCCGGCACCTTCGCGGCGATCGCGGCCGGCTTCGCCGGGCGGACGCGGTACAGGTAGTAGGCGAGCGCGATCCCGAGGAGGGCCACGGCGACCGACCCCGCCATGAGCCCGAGCTCGAGGGCCGCCGGGTGGTGCGCCGCGGCCTCCGCGCCCTCCGCCGCCGCGGGCGCCGCGTGCCCGAAGACGGGGGCGAGCCAGTGCTCGAAGCGGTTCGCCCCGCCCAGGACCGCGGGGATGCCCACCCAGCCGCCGACCAGCGACAGGACGCCGAGGATCGCGAGCGGCACGGTCATCGAGCGCGGCGACTCGTGGACCTGCTTCTCGACCTGAGGGTTCATCCGGGAATCGCCGTAGAACGTCATGAAGACCAGGCGGAACATGTAGAACGCGGTGATCCCCGCCGCGGCCGTGCCGACCGCCCACAGGACGACGTGGCCGTGCGGGGAGGAGTACGACTGCCACAGGATCTCGTCCTTGGAGAAGAAGCCGGACAGCCCCGGGATGCCCGAGATCGCCAGCGTCGCGATGAACATCGTCCAGAAGGTGACCGGGAGGTATTTCTTCAGCCCCCCCATGTTCCGCATGTCCTGCTCCCCGGCCAGGGCGTGGATGACCGACCCGGAGCCCAGGAACAGGAGCGCCTTGAAGAAGGCGTGCGTCATCAGGTGGAAGATCCCCGCCGTGAACGCCCCGACGCCGCAGGCGAGGAACATGTAGCCGAGCTGCGAGACGGTCGAGTAGGCGAGCACCCGCTTGATGTCGTTCTGGGTGATGCCGATGGTGGCCGAGAAGATGGCGGTCAGCGCCCCGACGGCCGCGACGACGAGCATCGAGGTCGGGGCCAGGAGGTAGAGGGCGTTCGACCGCGCGACCATGTAAACGCCCGCGGTGACCATGGTCGCGGCGTGGATGAGCGCGGAGACCGGCGTCGGGCCCTCCATCGCGTCGGGAAGCCACACGTACAGGGGGATCTGGGCCGACTTGCCCGTCGCCCCGACGAACAGGAGCAGCGTGATCGCCGTGGCCACCCCTTCCGTCAGGATCCCGCCGGCCTTCAGGGCCGGGATCCGCGCGAAGACCTCGGTGTAGTTCAGCGACCCGAACGTCCAGAAGATGAGGAACGTCCCGAGCATGAACCCGAAGTCGCCGATCCGGTTGACGATGAACGCCTTCTTCCCCGCGTCGGAGGCGCTCTTCTTCTCGTACCAGTAGCCGATGAGGAGGTAGGAGCACAGCCCCACGCCTTCCCAGCCGACGAACATGAGCAGGAAGTTGTCGGCGAGGACGAGGGTGAGCATCGCGAAGGTGAACAGGTTGAGGTAGACGAAGTAGCGGGCGAACGCCTTCTCGTGGGACATGTACCCGACCGAGTAGACGTGGATGAGGAAGCCGACGCCCGTCACCACGAGGATCATGACGGCGGAGAGCGGGTCGAGCTGGAACGCGACGTTCGTCGAGAGGCCGCCCGCCTGGATCCACGGGAAGAGGATCCGGACGAAGAGCCGGTCGTGCGCCGGGCGGGCCGCGAGCTCCAGGACCGCGAGCAGCGCCACGACGAACGCCAGGCCCACCACGGCGGGGCCGACGAACCCGACGAGCTTCCGGTACGCGGGGGTCTCGTGGTGCGAGGCCCCGTGGCCGGAGCCGTGCGAGCCTCCGCGAGGGTCTCCTCCTGGAGGCGAAGTCCCGTGGGACGAAGGTCCACGGGGCGAGCCCTCCGCCGCCTCCTTGAGCAGCAGCGACCGCTCGGCCAGGAGCGCGATCGCCCCGTTGACGATCACCCCGAGGAGCGGGAGCGCCGGGACGAGCCAGATGTAGTCGAGGATGCCTACCATTTGAGTATGCTCAGCTCGGTGATGTCGATCGTCTCCTTGAGACGGTAGATCGCGATCAGGATCGCGAGTCCCACGGCCGCCTCGGCGGCGGCGACGGTCATCACCATGAAGGCGAAGACCGCGCCGGTCACGTCGCCGAGCGACGACCCGACGGCGATGAACGCCACGTTGACGCCGTTCAGCATGATCTCCACGCTCATGAGGATGACGAGCGCGTTCTTGCGCGCCACCACCCCCGCCGCCCCGATCCCGAAGAGGATCCCGGAGAGAATCAGGTATGCCGTCGGTTCCATCATCGCGGGCTCTCCATGGCGCGCACCGTCAGATCTTCCTCTTGGCGAGCGCGATCGCCCCGATCACCGCGGCCAGCAGCAGCACCGAGGTCACCTCGAACGCGAGGAGGTAGTCGCCGAACAGGGCGCGCCCGACCGCCTGGACGGAACCGGCGTCGGTCCCGCCCCCCGCCGGGGCCCCGAGCCGCCGGGCGACGAGGGCCGTCTCGACGATCAGCAGCCCGGCGACGACGACGCCCAGGAACCGCAGGCCCGTCACGCGCTCGACGGGCAGCTTCCGATCGGGGACGTTGATCAGCATGATGACGAAGATGAACAGCACGACGACCGCCCCGGCGTAGACGATGACCTGGATCGCCGCGAGGAAGTGGGACTGCCGCAGGACGAACAGGGCCGCGACGGCGAACAGGGTCAGGATGAGGTACAGGGCCGCCGCCATGGGGTGCCGGCGCGTGACCACCATGATCGCGCCGCCCGCCGCGATCGCTCCGAAGATGACGAACAGGATCGGTTCCATGGCCGCCCTACTTCTCCAGCAGCGTGTCGATCGTGAAGATGAGCTTCTCCCGCGTGTCGTCCGGCGGGGTGAACCAGCCGGTGTCCATCCGGATCGCGTCGCACGGGCACGCCTCGACGCACATCCCGCAGAAGATGCACCGCAGCATGTCGATGTCGAACCGGACGGGGTACTTCTCGATCGCCGGGTCCGGCGACTCCCCCGCCACGATGGTGATGCACTTCGCCGGGCAGGCGGTGGCGCAGCAATAGCACGCCACGCACCGCGGGGTCCCGTTGGGGCGCTTCATCAGCCGGTGCCGCCCCCGGAAGCGCGCCGGCATCACGCGGCGCTCCTCGGGGTACTCGAAGGTCGGGATGTACTCCTTGTCCGTCTGGTGGACGAAGTTGCGCAGGAGGTGCCCCATCGTCACGCCGAGCCCCTTCACGATCTCGACGAGGTAGAGCCCCTCGCTTGCGGACATCGTCCGCGGCCGGGCGACCTTTGTCACGCCGATCGTCATCGCGTCAGAAACCGCCCTTGTCGTACAGGAGCAGCAGCAGCCCCGTGACGAAGATGTTGAGCAGCGACAGCGGCAGCATCACCTTCCACCCCAGGCGCATGACCTGGTCGTACCGGAACCTGGGGATCGTCCACCGGACCCAGATGAAGAGCCAGCAGAAGAAGACCACCTTGCCGACCAGGGACGCGATCCGGATGACGAGGACGGCCCAGGCCGGCAGGTCGATCGGCGCGACGCCGGGGAAGGCGAACCCGGTGTCCGCGAGCCACGGGAACTGCCACCCGCCGAAGAAGAGCGTCGCCACGACGAGGGAGCCCACGACCATGTGGAAATATTCCGCCATCATGAACATCGAGAACTTGAAGGAGCCGTACTCGGTGTGGAAGCCGGCGACGAGCTCCGACTCGCCCTCGGGGAGGTCGAACGGGGTCCGGTTCGCCTCCGCGAAGACGGCGACGAGGAACAGGATGAACCCGAGCGGCTGGACGACGACCCCCCACCGCGGCAGGACGCCGAAGAGGAGCTGCCCCTGGGCCAGGGTGATCTCGGAGAGCTTCACGGACTGGAACCACATGACGATCCCGAGGATCGACAGCCCCATCGAGACTTCGTACGAGAGCATCTGCGCCGAGGAGCGCAGGCCGCCCAGGAGCGGGTACTTGCTCTGCGACGCCCACCCTCCCAGGATGATGCCGTACACCGCCATCCCGGAGATCGCGAAGATGTAGAGGATCCCCACGTTCAGGTCCGCGATCTGGAGGGAGATGTGCCGCCCCGCGATCGTGACGTCGGGCCCGAACGGGATCACGGCGATGGTCATCAGCGCCGGCGCGAGGGCGAACATGGGCGCCATCTGGTAGAAGAGGCGGTGGGCGCCGTCGGGGATGAAATCCTCCTTGAAGAGGAACTTGATCGCGTCCGCGAGCGGGTGAAAGAGGCCCCACAGGGTCACGCCCAGGATCCGCGCCCTGTTGGGACCGCGGCGGTCCTGCATGTACGCGGCGCCCTTGCGCTCCGCCCACGTGAGGACGACCACGAGGAGCAGGCAGAACGTCAGCATCACGGCGATGCGCGCCACGGACACGGCGATGTCGAAGAGGGCGTTCATCGAGAGGACTCTCCCGCGACCTGTCCCTGGTCACCGAGGGATTCGTAGGTCATCCCGGCGAACGGGCGGCACGACGCCGCCAGCGCGCGGAACACGGCGGCCTCCCCGGCGAACCTCCAGTCGGCGCCGAGCCGGTTCGCGAGCGCGGCGACGATCTCGACGTCGGCGCGCGCCTTGCCGCGCGGCGGGAATCCCGGCCAGAACCGCTGCACGCGCCCGGCGAAGTTGGTGAACGTCCCGCCCCGCTCGGCGAAGGACGCCGATGGCATCACCGCGTGCGCCGCCGCCGCGACGGCGCCCTCGTTCGTCGCCACCTGGGCGACGAACGGGACGTTGCCGAGAAGCGCCCGCGTCGCCTCGGCGCCGAGATCCGCGAGCGCGCTCCCGAAGACGAGGAGCGCCCGGATCTTCCCGTCGGCGATCATCCGGACGATCCCGTCGAACGCATCCTCCCGGATCCCCAGGAGCTGCGCGCCCTTCGTGTTCGGGTTCTTGTCCGGCTTGATGAGGAATTCGTCGGAGAGCCCGTTCCCCGCGGTCCGGGACGCGAACGCGATGTTCGGCGTTCCCAGGAGCTCGTCGGCGAGCTTCTTCACGAGGAAGAGCTCCTCGTTGGACGACTTCGGCGACGCGATGACCGCCACCGCGTCCCGCCCGTGCCGGTCGACCGCGTCACGGAGCCTGAGCGCCGTGGTGAAGAGAACCGCGTCCCACGACACGGCGGCCCTCTTGTCCCCTTCCCGGAGGATGGGGGTCAGGAGCCTGTCCTCGTTCGCCTTCTTGTACTCGAGGCGGCCGGGATCGCACATCCACGTCCTGTTCACGGCGTCGTTCTGCCGGGGCTTCAGCCGGTAGAGGATGTCCCCCTTGAAGTGGGCCTCGATGTTGCAGCCGTTGGCGCACCCGGGGCAGATCGACTTGGCGCCGCGCAGGAACCAGACGCGGCACTTGAACCGGAAATCCTTGCTGGTCAGCGCTCCCACCGGGCAGATGTCGGCGAGGTTCCCGGTGTAGTTGTTGGAGA
>JBLMWX010000127.1:0-34855 GCA_050257455.1 Gemmatimonadota bacterium
GCCCTGTCCCTGCCGGAACAGGAGAAGATCGAGGTCGGCGTGGCGGGACTCCTCCACGACGTGGGCAAGACCCAGCTCGCCCTCGACCTCATCCGCAAGCCCGGAGCGCTCACGGACGACGAGTTCGAGGAGATCAAGAAGCACCCGGAGGAAGGGTTCGTCCTCCTGGGGAAGATGTCCCACATCCGCCCCGGCACCGCGTACATGGTCCTCGAGCACCACATGAGGTTCGACCGGAAGGGGTATCCGAACCGGGGGCGGGAGTACCGCCTGCACGCGAACTCGATGCTCATCTCGGTGTCCGACTGCTACGACGCCCTGACGACGATGCGGTCGTACCAGAAGGCGCGCAGCCCCCTGGAGGCGCTGTCCTTGATGAAGGGACTGGGCGGGAATTCGCTCTCGGCCGAATTCGTGGATTTGCTGGTCCGGACGATGGGCCCCTACCCGATCGGAACGACGGTCCGGCTCTCGACGATGGAGGTCGGGGTCGTGACGGCGACCGGCCCCGCGGGCCCCACGAAGGTGACGATCCTGGCCGACCGGCACGGGATGCCGCTCGCGACGCCCGAGACCGCGGACCTCACGGAGATCCTCGGGACGTCCGGGACCGGAAGCCGCTCCGTGGTCGGCACGGTCAACGCGCTTCTCCACCCCGCCGTGGCGGCGGGGTCCTTCCAGCCGGTCCCCGCGCCGTAACGGAGGCGGGCGTCAGGGCGGGGCGGTCCACTCCCCCAGGGCGGCCGCGACGGCCGCGCGGACCGTGTCGTTCTTCTCTTCCGCCCGGCCGAGGATCTTCTCCCAGCCGGGGGCGTCCGTCACGCGCGCGTACGCGACGACCGCCTTGGCGCGCACCTCGGGTTCCGGATGCCCGAGGTACTTTTCGACGATGGGCATGAGCTCCCGCCGGCGCGACTTCCCGAGGGACTCGAGGAGGTTGCCGAGGACCACGCCCCTCTCGGCGGGCAGGCGCGCCACCATCGCCTTGAGCACCGCCGGCGCGGGATAGGCCGAAAGGGCCCGTGCGGCGGGCCCCCGAACCTCGGGCTCGGGGTCCGACAGCGCGGCCAGCAGGATCGAGAGCCCCTCGGACCCCCCGATCTCCTCCGCGGTGAAGACGAGCCGGACCCGCTCCTCCAGCGGCGCCGCGCCGAGCTTCCGGACGAGTTCCGGGGCGGCCCGCTTCGCCCGCAGGCGGTCCAGCGCCGCCGACGCCGCCTCCCGGACGGCCGGCGACGGGTCCGACAGGAGCCCCCGCACGGCCTCCTCGATCCGGTCCGGCATGGACTTTCCCGCCCCCTCCATCAGCCAAGCTCCCCGGCCGCCGGCACGTCGGGGGTCCCCCGCGCGCTGCGCACCGCGTCCACGATCGCGTTCTCGAGCGCCTCCGCCGCCAGGACCGCCAGCTGCATCGGGTTCCCCCTTCCGCCGGCGCGGCCGGTGGACAACGCCACGACGACGTCGCCGTCCATGGGCGTGTGGACCGGGCGGATCGTCCGGCACAGCGCCGCGTGGGCCATCCGCGCAACGCCCGCCAGCTCGTCCCGGGACAGCTCCCCGGCCGTCGCCACGACGGCGAGGGTGGTGTTCCCGGGGGCGAAAGGCTTGCGGCACAGTCCCGCGCGGAACGCCTCCTCCGTGCCGGCGAGTCCCGTTCCGTCCTCCGTCCTGGCACCCGCCAGCGCCCGGCCGGTCGCCGGGTCGACGACGTCCCCGAACGCGTTGACGACGGCGCACGCCCCGACCAGCGCGCCGGCCCCCGCCGCGCTCGCCGTGCCGAATCCGCCCTTCATCGCGCGCCCGATGCCGAACGCCTTGCCCACCGTCGCCCCGGCGCCGGCCCCGGCCGATCCGCGCTCCGGAGGCGCGTCCGTCGCCCGCGCGGCCGCCCGGTATCCCATGTCGGCCGTCGGCCGGAACGACCGGTCCCCGAACCCGAGATCGTAGATCACCGCCGTGGGAACGATCGGGACGACCCCGGCCGGCGTCGGGAACCCTTCGCCGCGTTCCTCGAGCCAGCGCATCACCCCGGAGGCGGCCTCGAGCCCGAAAGCGCTCCCGCCCGCCAGGACGAGACCCTGGATGCGCGCGGCGGGATGCGGCTTCAGGAGCGAATCCATCTGGCGCGTCCCGGCGGCCTCCCCCCGGATGTCCGCCGCGCCGGCCGCCCCGCCCGGGAACAGGAGAACCGTCACCCCGGACCCGCGCGCGAGGTCGTGCTCGTGGCCGAGGAGCACGCCGGCCACGTCGGTGATCGCCCCTGTCATCCGCCCTCCGCCAACGTTTTTATAGTCTTACCGGACGGCGGACCCTTCGTCAATCGGGTTGACGGTCGCGACGGGCGGACCGTAAACTTTTCCCTGGAGAAACGCGATGAGAATACCGGAAGGACGGCTTCTCGGACTCGACTACGGGAGCCGCCGGATCGGGATGGCCGTGTCGGACCCGCTCGGGATCACCGCCCAGCCCCTGCCCCCGATCGTGCGGGAAGGGGACGAGAAGGACATCGACGCCATCGCCGCCGCGGTCCGGGAACACGGCGTGGGCGGCGTGGTGCTCGGGCTCCCGCTCCACCTCGACGGCCGGGAGGGCTCGCAGGCCCGCAAGGCGATCCGGTTCGGGGAGAAGATCCGGGAGCGCCTGGGGCTGCCCGTGGCGACGTGGGACGAGCGGATGACGACGGCCCAGGCGGAGCGCCACCTGATCGCGTCCGGCGTGGGCCGCGCCAGGCGGAAGGAGATCCGGGACAGCCTCGCGGCCGTCTTCATCCTCCAGAGCGTCCTGGATTTCAGGGGCCGGAAGTAGCCCGGCCGTGTTCCCCCGCAGGCTCGGCATTTCGCTCGCGTTGGCCGTCTGTCTCGGAGCGGCGGCGTATTTCGCCGTCCTCGCCGGGGCGAGGGATCCGGGCGCCGGGTGGCAGGCGCGCAACATCTTCATCCCGAAGGGAACGGGGTATCCGGAGATCTTCCGCATGCTCCAGGACGCGCGGCTCCTCCGCCACCCCGTGGTGTTCCGGGCTCTCGTCCTGGGGACGGCGACGGGCCGCCACCTCCAGAGCGGCGAATACGCGTTCCCCGCGCCCCCGTCGGCCTTCGAGGTCTGGAGCAAGCTCGTCCGGGGCGACGTGGCCCGTTACAACGTGACGATCCCGGAAGGGTCGAACATCTACGATATCGCCGCGATCCTCGGGGATTCGGGGCTCGCCGACCCCGAGGCGTTCGTCGACGCCGCCCGTTCGAGGGAGCTCGCGGCCCGCCTCGACGTCCCCGCCGACACGGTGGAGGGGTTTCTCTTCCCGGACACCTACGTGCTCGTCAAGTACATGCCCGAGGAGGAGATCATCGGGGTCATGGTCCGCCAGTTCCGCCGCCGGTTCACGCCGGACATGGAGGCGAAGGCGCGGGACGCCGGCTTCTCCCTCCGCCAGATCGTGACCATCGCGTCGATCATCGAGAAGGAGACCGGGGTGGCCGGGGAGAAGCCGCTCATTTCCGCGGTCATCCGGAGGCGGCTGGCGCTCGGGATGCCCCTCCAGATGGACCCGACGGTCATCTACGGCCTCCGGAAGTTCGGGGAGGCCCTCACGCGGAAGGACCTGCGGACGCCCAACCCCTACAATACCTACCTCAGGCGCGGGCTGCCGCCGGGGCCGATCGCGAACCCGGGCCTCGCGTCCCTGCTGGCCGCCGTGAATCCCGCCGACGCGGACTACCTCTACTTCGTGGCCCGCAACGACGGCTCGCACGAGTTCTCGAGATCGCTCGCCGATCACAACCGGGCCGTCGCGGCCTTCAGGAAGTCGACGTCGGCGGCGAACTGAGCGCGGCTCCCGGCCGTCGTCCGCGGCACGCGACCGTCCCCGATCGCCGCGAAGAACGTCCTGTCAACCGGGGCCGGGCCGCGTGGCCGAACGCGACCTGCGCGAAGTGCGGCGGAATCATGCTCAAGAAAGAGATGTACTGGAACAGGGAAACGGACACCTGGTATCACCCGGAGTGCCTGAAAGGGTGAGCCCGGTCGCCTCCCCGGGCGCGGCGATCCGGGCGGACCTACTCCTCGACCTCGCCGGCGGGAACCTTCTTGATCCCCTCGTCCGGCTCCTCGCGGGTGTACTTCTCCTCCCGCTCGATGTTCTCCTTGCACTCGACGCAATACTTCGCGAACGGAACGACCTTCAGGCGCTGCTTGGGAATCTTGGTCCCGCACTCCTCGCAGAGCCCGTACGTGTTCTCCTCGATGCGGTCGATCGCGTCGTCGATCTGCTTGAGCTTCTGCTTCTCCCGGTCGGTGAGGATGAGGTCCAGCTCGCGCGTCCTCTCCTCGGACACGGAGTCGAGGATGTCGCCGATGTCCTGGACACCGGTCGCGGTGTTCGCCTTCGACCGGCGGGCGATCTCCCGGACGAGATCCTCGCGCATCTTGAGAAGCATGTCCTTGATCGATTTCATGTCCGATCGTCCCCCGCCGATGCTGGAAAAAGGGCCGTCCCGGACGCGCCGGCCCGTCGCCCTCGCGCCGAAAAATTACGTTAGTATACCCGGCCCCGACCCCGTGTCAACCGGTTTCGCGAAAAGATCCCATTCCCGCGCCCCCGTGACGCGGGCGCGGACGAACCGGCCTGCGGGTCCCCGGTAGCCGGACAGGAGCACGTTCCCGTCCACCTCGGGAGCCTGTCCCGCGTGGCGACCGCGCGCGGGGCCGCGCGCCGGGACCTCCTCCACGAGCACGTCGATCTCCCGCCCCGCCATGGCGGCGTTCCGCGCCGCGAGAATGTCCGCCTGCGCGTCCTGGACCTTCCGGGCCCGCTCCCTCTTCACGGCCCCGGGCACCTGCGGCCTCATCGCGTAGGCCGGCGTCCCCTCTTCACGCGAGTACGGAAACACCCCGAGGTAATCCCACCGCACCTCGTGGATGAACCGGAGCAGCCGGTCGAAGGCGCGGGCCGTCTCCCCGGGGAACCCCACGATGACGGACGTGCGCAGGAAGATCCCGGGCACCCGCGCGCGGAGGCGGGCGACCAGGGCCGTGACGTCGCCCGGCCCGTAGCGCCGGCCCATTCTCCGGAGGACGTCCGCGTCCGCGTGCTGGACGGGGATGTCGAGGTACCGGCAGACCTTCGGCTCCGTCGCCAGGAGGTCGACCAGCGCATCGTCGATCCCCGTCGGGTAAAGGTACAGCAGCCGGACCCAGCGGACGCCGGGAATCGCGCAGATCCGGCGAACGAGCGGCGCGAGCCGCGCCGTCCCGCCCCGGTCGGCCCCGAACGATGCGATGTCCTGCCCCACGAGGTTGATCTCCCGGGCGCCCCCCCGGACGAGGGACCGCGCTTCGGCGAGAAGGGAGCCGGCGTCGCGGCTGACGAGGGGTCCGCGGATCGACGGGATGGTGCAGTAGGCGCACCGGTGGTCGCAACCTTCGAGCACCTTGAGGTAGGCCGACGGCCCGGCGTTGTCCCGCGCGCGCCGCCGATAGGCACGGTCGGGAAGGGCCGCGGGACCGCCGGCGGACGACCGCTCGGCCGACCCGGAAAGCATCTTCCCGATCCGGTCCGGCAGCGCGGGGATGTCCCCGGGGCCGAGAAACAGGTCCACCTCCGGAAGCGCCGCCGGCAGGTCGTCGCGGTAGCGGCCCGCGAGGCAGCCCGCGACGACCAGGTGCCGGATCCGCCCCGCCGCCTTCTCGCGCGCCAGCGCGAGGATCCCGGCGAGCGACTCTTCCTTCGCGTCGCGGATGAACCCGCACGTGTTGACGACGCCGACGTCCGCGCGTCCCCCGGGGACCACCCGGTACCCCGCGTCCGCGAGAAGCCCCGCCATCACCTCGGAATCCACCGAGTTCTTCGCGCAGCCGCGGGTGAGGATCCGGACGGTGATCCCCCGATTCGGGGCCCGGGTCATCCGTCCACCACGTCCTCGCCGGGCGATTTCCTGAAACGGAAGAGGCCCGGCGGAAGGGACGGGTCGAGGACGACGGCGTCGAGGTAGAGGTGGTTCTCGCCCCCGAGCCGGTCGTAGATGTGCACTTCCCGGACCAGGAGGTCGGCCGTCCCGACGACGAGGTCGACCCGGCGCACGTCGGGCGCCGCGCCGTCCCGCGGGACGAGGCGCAGGCCCGTTTCCTCCTTCCACTTCCGGGCGACCGTCTCCTCGACCCGGAACATGCCGGCGATGTCCCCCTTGCCGAAGAGAAGGAGGAGCGGGACCTTTCCCCCCAGCGCCTTCTCGTCGATCTTCTTCCGGTAGACCTGCGACGATCCCGAGGGACGATAGTAGAAATAGGTGCCGTCGGCGAGGAAGAGCTGGGCCTCGGGAGTCGTGTAGTCCCAGCGCATCTTCAGGGGGCGCTCGAACCAGACCTTGCCGGAGGCGCGCCGCACGATCCCCAGGTTCTGGAGCGGCACTTCCTGCCGGAAGGACGCCGACAGCGACCGCACGCCGGCGTATCTTTCGCCCACGCGGCGGAGAAGCGCATCGCCGCTCTCCGCGCCGGACGCCGCGGAGGCGGAAACGGCGAGAAGGGCCGCGAGCGCGGCACACGCGCGAAGTCCCACGGCCCCGACCCGGCCCGTCACTCGTTCCGGGTCACGTAGACCTCCCGGGGCTTGCCCCCCTCGGACGGTCCGACGATGCCCTGCCGCTCCATCTCCTCGATGATGCGGGCGGCGCGGTTGAACCCGATCTGGAGGCGGCGCTGGAGCATCGACACGGAGGCCCGCCCGGCGCGGACCACCAGCTCGACCGCCTCGTCGAACTTCTCGTCCCGCGACGGATCGCGCTCCTCCTCCCCGGCCGGAGCCGCGGTGATCGACGGCTCGTACACGGGCGCGCCCTGCGACCGGAGATGCTCGACGACCCTCTGGATCTCGCCTTCCCCGACGAACGGGCCGTGGACGCGGACGATCCCGCCCACGCCCGGCTGGAGGAAGAGCATGTCTCCGAAGCCCAGCAGCGTCTCGGCGCCGGCCTGGTCGATGATCGTCCGGGAATCGAACTGGGAGGCCACCTTGAAGGAGACCCGGGACGGGAAATTCGCCTTGATGATCCCCGTCAGGACGTCGACGGAGGGCCGCTGGGTGGCGAAGACGAGATGGATCCCCGCTGCCCGCGCCATCTGGGTGAGCTGGGTGATGGCATCCTCGACCTCCCGCCGCGCCGCGCTCGTCATCATGAGGTCCGCCAGCTCGTCGATGACGATGACGATGTACGGGAGGAGGGCCAGGTCCTCCGCGGAGCCGTTCCGGCTGCGCGGGCGGGACGCGGAGCGGTGCCGCTTCTCCACGAACTGGTTGAACGCGTCGATGTGCCGGACGCCGTTCTCCATCATGAGCTGGTAGCGTCCCCGCATCTCCCCGACCGCCCACTTGAGGAGCTGGGCGGCCTCCCGCGGCTGCGTGACGACGGGGTGATACAGGTGCGGGATCCCCTCGTAGAGCGTGAGCTCGAGCATCTTGGGGTCCACCAGGATCAGGCGGACCTCGTCCGGGGTGGCGCGGAAGAGGATGGACAGGATGAGGCTGTGGAGCGCGACGCTCTTGCCCGAACCCGTCGCCCCGGCGATCAGGAGGTGCGGCATCTTCGACAGGTCGCGGACGACCGGCTCGCCGAAGATGTCCTTGCCCATCGCGAGCGACAGCGCCGCCTCGGACTCCGCGTAGGGGCGGCACCCGAGCAGCTCCCTGAGGGAGATGCGGGCGCGCTTCCCGTTCGGGATCTCGAATCCCATCGCGCCCTTGCCGGGGATGTTCGGGACCACCCGGACCGACTCGCACCGCATGGCGAGCGCCAGGTCGCCCGCCATGGCGACGACCCGGTTCGCCTTGACGCCGGGGGCGGGCTTGAACTCGTACGTCGTGACCAGCGGCCCCGTCCGGATCTCGGTGATCGTCCCCTCGATGCCGTGCTCCGCGAGCTTCTCGAGCAGGGCGTCGGCGTTGCGCTGCAGCGAGTCCTCGTCCGCGCCGTCGGCGGCGGACTCGGCCGGCTCGAGGAGCTCCAGGGGCGGAAGGACGAACGCGGCCCTCCCCCGCGCGGCCGGCGCGGCCTCGACGGCGGGCGCGGCGGCCACGATGCGGGGCGGCGGCGCCTCGCGCGGCTCCTTCTCCTCGCGCTCCCACTCCTCCGCCTTCGGCCCCATCTTCTCCTTGACCCGGGCGCGGACCTTCCCGGGGTCCGCGCCCTTCCGCCACAGGGACGGCAGGCCCCGCAGCGGCAGCCCGGTCAGCAGCATCAGCGAGAACAGGAACAGCGCGGTGAGGGCAATGAGCCCTCCCGCCTTGTTCAGCAGCTTTCCGGCGAAGTGGACTCCCAGGAGGTGGCCCGCCACGCCCGGCAGGAAGATGTCCGAGTCGAAGACCCGGACGTGGCCGGCGAAGAAGCTCAGGATCCCGAGGAGCGAGCAGACGCCGAGGACTCCCCCGGCAGCGCGGCCCCACTTGCCGGAGATCCCGTCCCCCCGGAAGGTCCAGTAGGCGAGGGCGAGGCACAGGGCGGGAAACGCGACTGCCCCGATGCCGAACAGCTGGAGGAGCAGGTCCGCCAGGACCGCGCCCACCGCCCCTCCCCAGTTGCGGACCGGCGCCACCGCCGAGCGCCACGAGGACAGGGAGGGATCCATCTGGTGGAAGGAGATCAGGGCCACCGTCAGGAAGACCCCGACGGTCAGGAACAGGATGGCCAGGGCGTCCTTCTTGATGCTCTCTCCCACGCTACAGCTCCAGGAGGACCGGGATGATGACCGGCTTGCGCTCGAGCCGCTTGTTGAAGAAGCGGCGCATCGCCTTGCGGATGTCGGTCTTGATCTCGGCGGGGTCCCTGCGCGCCTCGGGGGTGGCCTCCTCCCAGACCCTCAGGACCGTCTCGCGCGCCCCCTCGATGAGCGGCTCCGAGCCGTCTTCCGCGACGACCCCGCGCGTCACGATGTCCGGGCCGTACAGGATCTCGCCGCTGGCGGACGACAGCGCGAGGACGACCATCACGAGCCCGTCCTGGGACAGGTGGTAGCGGTCCTTGAGGACGAGCCCCTCCACGTCCCCGACGCCCTTGCCGTCCACGAACAGTCGCCCCGCCGGGGCCCGCCCGGCCCGCGTCATCGCGCCCCCGGAGAACTCGAGGATCTCGCCGTCGGCCGACACCTCGGCCCGGGGCACCCCCATCTCGCGGGCCAGCTTCGCATGCCGGATGAGGTGCCGCATCTCCCCGTGGATCGGGACCAGGTACCGCGGGCGCACCGCGGCGATCATGGCCTTGAGCTCCTCCCGGCTCGCGTGTCCCGAGACGTGGACCTCCGAGATCTTCTCGTAGAGGACCTCGGCGCCGGCGAGGAAGAGGTTGTTGATCACGTTCGCGATGGCCCGCTCGTTTCCCGGGATGAATTTCGACGACAGGACCGCCGTGTCCCCCTCCCGGATCCTGATGTACTTGTGCTCCCCGAGCGCCATCAGCGTGAGCGCCGACAACGGCTCTCCCTGGCTCCCCGTGGTGAGGACCGCGACCTGGCCGGGCGGGAGTCCGTCCGCCTCCTCGACGGGGAGCAGGATGTCGGGGCGCGGCAGCGTCATGCACCCGAGCTCGAGCGCGGTGGCCACGTTCCCGACCATGCTCCGGCCGACCAGGGCGACGCGCCGGCCGTACCGCGACGCCGCGTCGAGCACCGCCTGGATCCGGTGGATGTTCGACGAGAACATGGCCACGATGACGCGGCCGGGCGCCGCCTCGAAGACCTCGGAGAGCGCCTCGCCCACGAACGCCTCCGGCAGGCTGTGCCCCTCCCGCTCCACGTTCGTGGAGTCGCAGAACAGCGCCGTCACCCCCTCCGCGTCGGCCACGCGGGCGAGGCGGTCGATCCCGGTCGGAACGCCGTCCGGGGGCGTGTCGTCGATCTTGAAATCGCCCGAGTGGACGAACACCCCCTCGCGGCAGCGGAGGATGTACCCGACGCCGTCGGGAATGCTGTGGCAGACGGGGAACGATTCGACGTCGAACCCCCCGACGCGGAGCCGGTCCGCCCTCCCGATCGGGACGATCCGCGCCGCGCCGTCGAGGCCGTGCTCGGCAAGGCGGCGCGCCAGCAGGCCCAGCGTGAGCCGCGTGCCGAAGACCGGGACGTCGGCCTCCTTGAGCAGGAAGGGAACCGCGCCGATGTGGTCCTCGTGCCCGTGCGTCAGCAGGAGCCCCGCGAGGCGTCCGGCCGCCTCGCGCAGGACCGCGAAGTCCGGGATGACGAAGTCGATGCCGAGCATGGTGTCGTCCGGGAACATGAGGCCGGCATCGACGAGCAGGGCCGACTCCCCATCGTCGAAGAGCATCGAGTTGAGCCCGATCTCGCCCAGGCCTCCGAGCGGGATCACGCGCAGCGGCAATCCGAACCCCCTGGCGGAGAACACCCGCGCGGGGGACACTCCTTCAACCGGGCCCGCGGCATGACCGAACCCCGGCCGGGACCGGGAGCGTCCCCCTCGACCCTCCGACCCGACCGTCTCCCCGGGGCATCCCCCTGCAACATTATCACAATCGTGACGGCGCGGGGGCGCGCCGCGCTTCGTCCTCCCGGGCCGCGGCGATGCGCCGCCGCGCCTCGGCTGCCATCCCGTCGAGGGAGAGCGCCGTCCCGGCCGCCTTCATCGGCGGAAGGACGCGCGCGACGAGCGACGCGGGACGCGCCACGATGGCGCCCTTCGGGAGGGCCGCGATGCCCCCCTCGATGTAGACGGGCACCAGGGGAGCCCCGGTCTTTCGCGCGATGAAGAACGCCCCCGGCTTGAATTCCCCGATCGAGCCGTCTTCGCTGCGCGTCCCCTCCGGAAAGATGACGATCATCTCGCCCCGGCGCATGGCGTTCCCCGCCTCCCGGATGACGCGGACGGCGTCGCGCGGGTCCTCCCGGTCGACGAAGAGGTTCCCCGCCACCCGCATCGACCGCCCGAACACCGGGATCCGTCCCAGCTCCTTCTTCGCGAGGAAACGGATCTCCCGGTCGAACGCCGCGACAAGGAGCGGGATATCGACGAGGCTCTGGTGGTTGGCGACGAGGATCGCGCCTTCGCGGGGGAGGTTGTCCGCCCCCTGCGTCGCGACCGTCCACCCCCCGGCGCGCAGGAACGCCCGCCCCCACCAGCGCATGACGCGGGCCGCCGCGGGCCTGCCCCCGAAGGCGCCGGCGACCAGCGTGCCGACGGAGCCCGCGATCGTCAGGAACAGGATCGCGGTCATCCTCAGGTACCCCCGGATCACCAGTCCGACTCCTCCCTGAAGCTGTAAAAGGCGCGGCTTCCTATTATGACATGGTCGAGCACGGCGATGCCGACGATTCCCCCCGCGGCCCGGAGCCGGCGCGTCACCTCCCGGTCCTCGGGACTGGGGGCGGGATCCCCGCTCGGATGGTTGTGCACGAGGATGACGGCCGCCGCGCGCTCCCTCACGGCCGGGGCGAAGACCTCCCGCGGATGGATGAGGCTTCCGTCCAGGATCCCCACCGAGACGCGCGCCTCCCCGAGGACGCGGTGCTTGACGTCGAGGAGCAGCGCCAGGAACAGCTCGACGGGGGAATCGGCGATCCGGTACCGGTACCGCGCAAACACGTCCGCCGCCGACGCGAACGGCGAGCTTCCCGGCACGTCTTCGGAGAGGTAGCGCCGGACGAGCTCCACGGCGGCCTCCCACCGCGCGACGCGCGCCGGGTCCCGGCGTCCTCCGCCCCGGACGGCGGTCCGCATGGCGTCCCCCTCCCCGGGGAAGGCGGTCCGGAACAGGTCGGACTCGTCTCTCCCTTCCAACGGCCTGCCGTCGCGGCCGGGTCTTCGCGGCATGCGCTCCCCGGGTCTCGAAATGCGCAAATTCCTCTTCAAATTCCATTCCAAAATTTATTCCGAAGGCGGGAACCATTTTCGTCGATAATTATCGATATGGATTTCCAGGAAGCGTCGACCCTGCTGGCCCGCCTGCGGGCGAACGTGGAAGCCGTCCTTTTGGGGAAGCGGGACGAGGTGGACCTCGCGATCGCCTCGTTCCTGGCCGGGGGCCACATCCTTCTCGAGGACATCCCGGGAACCGGGAAGACGACGCTTGCGCGGGCGGTGTCGGCGAGCATCGCCGGGACCTTCCGCCGCATCCAGTTCACGAGCGACCTGCTGCCGCAGGACGTCGTCGGCGTCCACGTGTTCGACGCGGAAAACCGGCACTTCACCTTCTCGCCGGGTCCCCTGTTCGCGAACATCGTCCTGGCCGACGAGATCAACCGCGGAAACAGCCGGGCCCAGGGCGCCCTCCTGGAGGCGATGAGCGAGCGCCAGGTGACGGTGGACAGCCGGACGTACCCGCTGCCCGACCCGTTCCTCGTCATCGCGACCCAGAACCCGTACGAGCAGCACGGGACGTACCCTCTCCCGGAGTCGCAGATGGACCGGTTCAACCTCCGCCTCAAGATCGACTACCCCGACCGGGAGTCGGAACTCCGGCTGATCCGGGAAAACAACCTGTTCACGGCCCGCGACGGGCTCTCGCCGGTCCTTTCGCCGGAAGACGTGCTCGCCCTCCGGTCGACGGCGTCGCGGATCACGGTGCGCGAGCCGCTGGTGGCCTACATCCACCGGGTCGTCGCGGCCACGCGGCGCCATCCGGCGGTCCGCCTCGGCGCGTCGCCGCGCGGCGCGATCGGGGTCAAGGCGACCGCGCAGGCCGTCGCGCTCCTCTCGGGGCGCGACCACGTCGTTCCGGGCGACGTCCGGCGGGTCGTGCCGCCGGTTCTCTGCCACCGCGTCTTCCTCAAGGGGGCGGCGGGCGCGGAGACGGCGGCGGAGGGGGCGGCGGCGGTCCTGTCGGAGATCCTCGCGGCCGTCCCCGCGCCGATATGAGGCGGCCCGCCTTCCCGCTCCGCCGGCCGAGGCCCCCGCGACGTCTCCGCGTGACGGCCCAGGGACGGTGGTTCCTCCTGATCACCGTCGCGGTGGGGGCGGCCGCGATCAACACCGGCAACAACATGCTCTACCTCGCCCTCAGCATGAACCTCTCCCTCGTCATCCTGTCGGGCGTGCTGTCGGAATGGTGCCTTCGGGGACTGTCCGTCCGGGTGAGGCACGCCGCCGAGGCTTTCGCGTCCCGCGACTCCCTTCTCGCCGTCACGTGCGCCTCGGGGGCAAGGCGGTTCCCCTCCCTCAACGTCTCGTGCACCCTCTCGATCGACGGCTCCCCGTGCGCCGTCCGGTTCCCCGAGGTCCCGGCCGGAGGATCCGTCACCCGCGTCGTCCCGTGGCGGCCCGCGCGCCGCGGGGCGGTCTCGGGGGCATCCGGCGCCGTCTCCACCCTCTTTCCGTTCTCGCTCTTCGAGAAGTCGGCCGACATCGCGGGTGACGTGCGCCTGGTCGTCTATCCGCGCCCGGCGGAGGAGGATCGCCCGGCGACGAGCGACGGCGACGCCGGCGATGCGATCGCGTCCGCCGGTCGGCCCGGCCCCGCGATCCGCGGCGTCCGCGCGCATCTGCCGGCCGACCCCGTGCGGGACATCCACTGGAAGGCCTCGGCCCGCCTCGGGCGGCTGATGGTCAAGGAACGCGAAAGGGAATCGGTCCCGGTGGCCGAGCTGCGCCTCGAAGTCCCCGCGCCGCCCCCGGATTTCGAGCGGGCGCTTTCCCGGACGTGCGCCCGGGTGCTGCGCTGCGAACGGGAGGGGCGGCCTTACAGGCTCCTGCTCGGGGACCGCCTCCTCGCCGGCCCCGCGGAAGCCGGACGCCGGACGAAGGCGCTCTCCGCGCTCGCCCTGCTTTCGCCCGAGGGCGCGATGGCGCCGCCGTGAGCGGGCGCCGCTTGATCCCGGAGCTCGCCGCCTGTCGCCGCGACGCCGACGCCGGGGGGCCCGGCGCCACGTGGTGGATGCTCCGGGCGCACTGGATCGCGGGGCTGCCGCCGCTCGCGTTCCTGCCGGTGGTCCCGGGCCCGGCCGTCCTCGCCGCCGCCGCCGCCTTCGCGGCCGGCGCCGCCCTGGACGGGAGAGGGGTGGCGCGGCGCGGATGGGACCGGTGGGCCGGAGCCCTCCTCGTCGTCGCGGCGTGCGCGGCGGCCGGCGACCTGATCGTCGGGCGCCGGGATGTCCTGGCGACGTTCTCCATCTTCGTCCTGGCCGTCCAGTCCGCGAAATTCCTGCTCCCGAAGCGGGCCCGGGACGGGTGGCAGCTGTGTGCCATCTCGTTCCTCGAGTTCCTCACCTCGGCGTCGACGACGTCGGGGGTCCAGTTCGGCGCCTACCTGTTTCTTTACCTGGGGCTTTCCGCCGGGGCGATGTGGTCGCTGCAGGCGGACGCCGCGGCCGAGGCGGGGGGATTCCCTCCGTTCCGGCTCCGGCCGCGGACCGCCGCGGCCGCGCTCCTCCTCGCCGCCGCCGCGGGCTTCCTGTGCACGGCGCTGCTCTTCGCGGTGACCCCCCGCATCGCGTTCGGCCGCATCGCGCGACGCCTCGGCCGCCCCGCCGGCCTCAGCGGCTTCTCGGGAACGATCACCCTCCACGACGTGACCGCCGTCAAGGCGGACCGGCGCGTCGCCGCCCGCATCGAATTTCCCGCGCTGGGCCCGCGCCGCCCCTCCCGGCCGCTCTACCTTCGCGGCGCGACCTTCGCGCGCTTCGACGGCGCGCGGTGGACGCGCGGCGAGGTGTCCCCCTCTCGCGTCCCGAGGTGGGGAACGACCTACGTGCTGGGTCCGCCGCCCGCCGGCGCGTCGCTGTCCGCGGCCGACATCACGCTCGAATCGATGGAGAACGCCGCGGTCCTCGTCTACGGCGCCCCCGTCACCATCGAGGGGAGCCTCGGCGAGCTGTCGACCGACGGGCGCGGCAACTACTTCTTCGCGTTCCCCGACGTCGCCGGGGCGCGCTACAGGCTCCGCTTCGCGGCGGACGGCGCGGGCCCGGCCGGCGATCCCCCGCCCGGCCCGGATTGCCTGGCGCTGCCCGGGGGATGGGACGACGTCCGGGATCTCGCGGCCCGCCTGACCGCCGGGGCGGTTTCGGACCGCGACAAGGCGCGGCGGATCCTGGAGTCCTTCGGGACCGGATTCCGGTACACGCTCGACGACCCCGCGTCTTCCGTGCGGGAATTCCTCTTCTCCCGGAAGGCCGGGTATTGCGAGCACTTCGCGACGGCCTTGTGCCTGCTGCTCCGGGGCGCCGGGATCCCCGCCCGCGTGGCGGCGGGGTACCTCGGCGGCGAGTGGAGCCCGGTGGGAAACTACCTGATCGTCCGCCAATCCGACGCCCACGCGTGGACCGAGGCGTGGATCGGGGGGGGCTGGACGACGCTGGACGCAACCCCGTCGCTCGGGGAAGGTTCCCCGTTTTTCGCCCGGACCGGCGCGGCGGGGATCTATCTCGACTGGCTGCGGCAGCGGTGGAACAAGTACGTCGTGAGCTATTCCCTCAAGATGCAGGGAGACGCGGTGATGGAGGGATGGTCCTCCCTGCGCCGCGCGCGGGCATGGGCGGCCCGGCGGGCCGCGCCGTTGTCCACGACCGGGCGGCGGGCCGCCTGGGCCGTTCCGGCGGCCTGTCTCGCCGCGGCGGCGGGCCTCCTCGTCCTGCGGCGCCGACGCGCCCCGGGGGGAACCGCCCGGCCGCGTTCCGCGGGGGACCGGCACTTGCCCCGGCCCTATGCCCGCCTTCTCGGCCGGCTCCAGGCCCTGGGCCACCGCCGGTCGCCGGGGACCCCTCTCTCGGAGATGGTCCTGTCGGCGGCGGCCGCGCGGCCCGAGCTTCGCGCCGACGCGGTCCGCTTCGTCGACCTGTATCACCGGGACCGCTTCGGTCCCGCACCGCTCCGCGCCGCGGATTTCCGCGAGGCGGTCCGCCTCGCCGCCCGGCTGCGCCGGGAGGCACCCGCCGCCCGGTAGTCGCCGCTCTTTCCGCCCGTCTTCCGGAGAAGGCGGATGTCCGAGATCGCGATCGACCGGTCCACCGGCTTGACCATGTCGTAGACGCAGAGCGCGGCGGCCGCGACGGCCGTCAGCGCCTCCATCTCGACCCCCGTGGCGGCCACCGTCCTGACCGTCGCCTCGATCCGGACTTCGCCCGGGCCCGGCAGGGAGAGATCGACCCGGACGGACGAGAGGGGGATCGGGTGGCAGAGCGGAAGAATCCGGGGCGTCTCCTTGGCCGCGAGGATCCCCGCGACCCGCGCCACGCCGAAGACGTCCCCCTTGGGAATCGCGCCCCGGCGGACCATCTCCCACGCCGCGCCGGAGAGGAACACCCGCCCCTCCGCCACGGCCTCCCGGGCGGTCGCGGGCTTGCCGCCGATGTCCGCCATCGTCGCCGTTCCGGTCCCGTTCATCGGCCTTCCCGCCTTTCGCCGGACGACTCGAGTCGTGTTATGCTACTGGCGCCGCGCCGCGAACGACACCCGACCCGCAGGGGACCGATGCACCTCCGACGCACCCCCCGCATGCTGGCCGCCGCGCTCCTCTGGCTCGCCGCCCCGTCGCAGGCGGCCCCGCCCGGACAGGCCGCCGCCGCGCCCGTCTGGCCGCGGGACGCGCTCGACACCAACATTCTATTCGAGACGGTCTTTCCGCTCAACGAGCTCGAGGAGCCGGGCTGGACGCCGGCGCAGAGGAAGGAGATCGCCTATCTGCTCGAACGGATCAAGAAGGACGACCGCGTCTTCCTGTCGGTCCAGGCCGTCGTCGATCCGCTCGGGGACTGGTCCGAAAACGGGCTGTGGGCGATGGACGTCGCGCGCGCCGTCGCGGCGCGCCTTGCGGAATCGGGAATCCGGCCGGACCGGATGCTGGTCGTCCCCGCCGCAAGCGACGCGAGCCTCTTCGAGCAGCCGCGGTGGAACGGGTTCGCCGCCCTCCAGCGCGTCGTGATCCGCGCGTTCCAGGGAGGCGACTGGCTGAAGCGGCGGGAGGCGCCCACGGCGGTGCGCGAGCAGCTCCCGCCCGAGGGACCCCTCCGGATCACCGCGCCCGCCGCGGGCGTCACCGACCGGTCCCGCCACGTGCTCGCGGGAATCGCGGACCCGTCGGTCCGCACGGTCTCGGTCGTCGTGGGAGGGGAGGCCCTCACGGCGGCGGTCGACGGCGGCCGGTTCGAGATCCCGGTCTCGCTGCGGCCGGGCGAGAACCGGATCGTGGTCGCGGGTCTCGACCGGTTCGGGCGGGCGCTGCGCGCCGCCCGCACCGTCCGGTACGTCCCGCCGGCTCCCACGATCGCGCTCTCCGAGCCCGCGGCGGGCGCGCCCGTCGACATCACCCGGAGCCCCGTCATCACGGTGCGCGGCAAGGTGACGAGCCGCCACCCGCTGAAGCAGGCGGCCCTGATCCAGAACGACGCGCCGCACAGCATCGCCATCAGGCCCGACGGCTCGTTCGAGCAGCGCGCGGTCCTCGTCACCGGGGAGGATGCCTTCTCGGTCGAGGCCGTCGACGTCGAGGGACTGACGGGCATCAGCGAGACGCGCCGCGTGTCCGCCCGGGGCATCGCGGAGCGCCCGCTGATGGCGGTCCTCCACTGGGACGAGGACGACGTCGATCTCGACCTCCACGCGACGGACGCGGACGGGCGCCACACGTTCTTCGACGCCCCCGACGTCCTCGAGAGCGCGACGGCCGTCCCCGCGGGGCGGCTGTGGCTCGACGACCGCGACGGCTACGGGCCGGAGGTCTTCACCCTCGAAAACGGGACCGGGGGCGTCATCACCTTCGCCGCGGACTATTATCGGGGGAAGAAGCCGTGCCGGGCGTACCTCACGCTCGTGATCGAGGCCGGTTCCCCCTCGCGGAGACGGGTCCGGATCTTCGGCCCCGTCGCGATGTCCCCCGCGGCGCGGAACGTCCCGCTCGTCCGGGTCTCGCTTCCCGCGGGGACGGTCCTGGACCTCCGGAAATGAAACCCATGCGAGGAACGCCGATGATGCGCCAAGCCGCGGCCGCGGCCCTCCTGCTGTCCGTGCTCCTGCCGGCGCCCGCGCGACCGGCCGACCCCGGGTCCCTCGACGCGATCGAGAAGGATCTCGCCGCGATCCTGTCCGAGATGGACGCGATCCGGTCGGAGCTGGACCGGATCTCCGAGATCTCGGCGGCGCCGAAGGCCACGGGCGTGCGCCTCGAGATCCACGGGAGCGGCGGCGCGCCCGCTCCCGCCGGCTTCCGCCTTCTCGTCGGGGGGAGGCTCGAGGAGGAGCGGGAGTTCGGGAAGGCCGAGCGCAACGCGTTCGCCGGCGGCTCCGCCCCCATCGTCGTGGAGGTTCCCCTGCTGCCGGGGTCGTACCAGGCCCGGATCGAGCTCTCCCACCCGTACTGGAAGGGCCGTCCCGCCGCGGATTTCACGGTGGGCGTGAAGACGGGGGCGACCGCTCTCCTCCGCTTCCGCCTCTCGGCGGCGACCGGCGGCGGTCCGCCGGCGTTGACGCCGATCCGGGGGGAATGACGGGTGGCCGGGCGTCTCCGGCGCGTGCCGCCGGCCACGCGCTCGCGCGCCGGGCGCGTCTTCGTCGTCGCCGCCATCCTCGCCGCCCCGCTCGCCGCCCCGTTCCCCGCCCCTTCCTCCGCAGCCCCGGCCGTGGCGCTGCGCGCCGCCTCGCCGCAAGAGTATCTCTCGCTCGGAATGCCCCTCTCGGCGAGGAGGGCGTTTCTCGCCCTTCCGGCGGCCGCGCGCGCAAAGTCCACGATCCTTCCCGAGCTCCTCGAGAAGCTCTCGGAAGCCGGACACGCGGAGGACGCCCTGTCCCTGTTCGCGGCCGTCCGCCAGGAGCTTCCCGGGCCGGCGAGAGCACGGGCCTTCCTCGCCGCGGGAAAGATCCACTGGGCCCGGAAAGAGTTCGGGATGGCCGCCGAAGCCTTCCGCGAGGCGCGACGGATCCCCGAGGCGGCCCTGTTCCTGGCCCGGATCCAGGTCGCCGGCGGCGATGCCGCCGGCGCGCTGCGGACGCTGGCGGCGGCGCCGCCGGGAGAGCGGCAAGCGCGCGTCGCCGCGGCGATCGAGGGCATGAAACGGCAGCCGGATGCCGCCGCCCTGCGGGCGGCTGCGGGCAACGCGCGGGCCGGAACATCGGCGCACGCGGCCGCGACTGCGGCGCTCGCGCGCGCGCTCCTGCGGAGCGGCGACGACCGGGGTGCCCTGGCCGCCGCGCGGGAGGGAATCGCGGGAATGGCCCTCCGCAGGGAGGCCGTCGCCCGGCTCGGCGCCTGGGACGGGTCGCGGGAGGACGCCGCCCGGACGTGGACATCGATGGCCGACCTGTTCCCGGACGATTCGGACGTCGGCGCCTTTTTCGCGGCGGGCGGGGCGTTCCTCGCCGCCGCCGACCTGGCGGACACCGCGCGGGCTGCCGGAAACGGAGCCGTGGCCATCGCGCGCGGGGCGGAGTGGACCCGTCGCGTCCTGGTGCCGGCGCGCCGGGCTCTCGAGGAGAAGGCGCGGCGGGCCGCGGAGATCGGGGCCCGGTCCCGGGCCCTGGACGCGTCCGCCGGCGACATCCGCGCCAGGGCCCGGGACGCCGCAGCCGCATTTCCGATTGCCGCATGGGGCGCCCGGTCGGATCCCGCGGGGGCCGTGCTCCTTGCCCGCCTGGACGCGGCCCTCGCCGCGCTCAGGAGTCGTCTCGAGCGGACGAGAGCCGCCACGGGAGGCGGCGAACGGGAGGACGGGGGCCGCACGCTCTCCCCGGACGACCGGCGGATGCTCCTCTTCGCCCGGAAAAAAGCCGAGCGGGCCGACGACGAGGTCCGGGTCCTGGAGGGACGGGCGGCGTTCCTGCGCGGGAGGATCCTGAATCGCTGGAAGGCATCGTACGCCGACCGGCTGTCCGGGATTCTCGATGGCGTCGACCGGGCGCGGGACGAGGCGCTGGAAGGCGCGCGGAGGGCGGACGAAGCCGCGCGCCCGCTGCGGTCGGCGCGCGCCGGGCTGGCGCAATGGGAGGAGGCGGCGGCGCGGTATGCCGCGCGGCTCGCCGCCGACGGCGCCGCCCTCGGCGCTCTCCGGGAGAAGGCGCGCACGGCGGCGGAGAACGCCCTGGGCGGGGCACGGCGGGAGCTTGCGGCGGCGGTCGCCGGCGAGGAACGGTCGCTCCGGTACCTCGCGGCGCGGGCGGCGACCGGGATCCTGAACGCGGACAAGCGGGAGACGCCCGGCCGCGCGCCGGCCGACCGCGCGGGGATTCTCGCCGAGGCGCGCGGCCACTGGGAAGCGGTCCTTTCCCCTCCCGGCGGGCGTCGCGCGCCGGCCGACGAGGCGACGTACGCCCTGGCCGAGCTCGGCTTCGAGGATGCGGAGGCGCGGTTCTACGGCCCGGACGGCTCCGGAGCCGGGCATCCCGACTACGCGGCTGCCGCCGCGCTGTTCCGCAAGGTCGTCGAGGAATTCCCGGAGAGTCCGTACGCCGAGCCGGCCCATTACGGCCTGGCGCTGTGCTGGCAGGAGATGGGGGCCCCCGACAACTCGGCGGCCGTCCTCGAGGCGATGCTCGCCCGGTACCCGAAGACGCGGCACGCCGACGAGATCCACCTGCGCCTCGGGGAACGCGCCTTCGACAGGGGCGAGTTCCGGCTCGCGGAGGCTCACTACCGGGAGGTCGGACCGGGCGCCCCCGCCGACGTCCGGGCGACGGCTTGGCTGAAGCTGGGATGGACCCTCGTCCTGACGGAACGGTCGCGCGAGTCGGCGGACTTCTTCCTGTCGGCGCTCGAGGCCGCGCCGGGCCCCCGGAGTTCGGGTATCGCGGGCGAGGCCCTCAAGATGGCCGCCCGGGCGCTCGTGGACGCCAACCTGTGGGACCGGGCGGGGGCGCTTCTCGCCGCCCGGGGGGCGGCGGCGCACGGCCCCGCGCTGCTACTGGGGGTCCAGGCCGTTCTCGACGCCCAGAACCGCTACGACGAGGCGGCGGCGATCGCGGACAGGATCGGGGCGGCGTATCCGCTCGCGGAGGGACGGATCGACGCGGAGGTCGCCGCCGCGGAGGCCCTCCGGAAGGCCGGCCGCGCGGACGAGTCCTTCGCGCGCCGCGGGAACTACCACGTTCTCTTCGGACCGGGAAGCCGGTGGCAGGCGGCGCCGGGCAGGACGCCGGGCGACATCGCGCGGGCCGACGTGATCGCCGAGGAGGGACTGCGCAGCGCCGCGTTCCACTTCCACGCGCGGACGCGCGAGGGCGCGCCCGGAACGGTCCGCGGGGTCCCTGCGTCCCGCGAGTCGGTTCTCGCCCTCTACGACGCGTACCGCGCGCGCTTCCCGGCGGCTCCCGGGGCGGACGAGGTCTCCTACCAGCGCGCATGGCTCCTCTTCGAGGCCGGGCGCAAGAGCGAGGCCGGCGCCGCGTTCGAGGCGGCGGCGCGACGGCCCGGAGCCGCGCGCGGGGAATCGTCCCGGTACATGGCCGTCCAGTGCGCCAAGGACGCCGCCTCGCTGGCCGAAGGGGAACCGCCGGAGCGCCGGGCGGCTGCACTCGACGACGTCATCCGGCTTTGCGGGGAATACGAGCGCGCGTTCCCCCGCGGCGACCGCCTCCCCGACATCCTCCTCGATCGGGCGCGCGCGGCGTTCCGGGCGCGCCGGTTCCCGGACGCCGCCCGGGATGCGGACCGCGCCGCGTCCCTCCTCGTCGCGGAGGCCGCCCGGCGCGAGGCGCTGCGCCTGGCGGGATCCGCCCGGTTCGAAACGGAAGATTACGGCCGCGCGGAAACGGCGTTCCGGACGCTGCTCGCGGCATCGCCGCCGCCCGAGGAGCGCAAGGATGCGGAACGATGGGTCGGCTTCTCCATGTTCCGCCGGGCCGAGCGCCTGCCCCCCGCCGCCGCGGCCGAGGCGGCGCGGATCTTTTCGGGCCTGGCTCGCGAATTCCCCTCCCTCGAGATCGCGCCCGCCGCGCTGTTTCGCGCCGGCGCCGCCGCCGCCGAGGCGGGAAACGCGAACGATGCGATCGCCGCCTTCCTCGCCGTCGAGTCCGCCGGGGCCGATCCCGGCCTGGCGCGGGACGCGACCCAATGGCTGGCGTCGCTCTACGAGAAGACCGGGGAGAAGGCGGCGGCGGCGGCGCGCTACGAGAAACTTGCGGATTCCGGGCAGGCGGGCTCGCAGAAAGGGCCCCTCCTGCTGCGCGCGGCCGGCCTCCTCGCGGGCGTCGACGAGCCCCGCGCCCGCAAGGACCTGGCCGCGGTCGCGGCGCTCGCGGACTCCCCTCCCGCCCTGCGGGTGACCTGCTATTTCCGGGCGGCGGAGAGCGCCCGGGCGGACGGGAGAAGCGACGAGGCGGACGACCTTTACGGGAAGGCGACGGCGGCCCACGAGGCGGCGCCCGAGGCCGCCCCGGGGATCGCGGGAAAAGCGTATTTCGCGAGAGCCGAGCTGCGGTTCGCGCGGTACAAGGCCCTGTCCATCGCGCCGCCGCTCGAGAAGTCGTTCGCCGAAAAGCGGGCCGCCCTCGAAGCCGCCGCGGAGCTGTACGTGGCGGCGATCCGGATCGGCGACCCGGAGACGGCCCCGGCCGCGCTTCACCGGCTGGGCGAAGGGTTCGAGGATTTCCGGGGCGCGATCCTCGCCTCCCCGGCCCCGCGCGGGCTCTCCGACGCGGAGCGCGAGGAGTACGTGTTCCTCCTCGAGGAGAAGGCGGCGCCGCTCGAGGAGCAGGCCGTCGACGCGTACCGGAGAAACCTGAGGAACGCGGTGGCGGCCGGCCTCTCGTCCCCCTGGGTGGACCGGAGCGTCGCGCGGCTGAAGGGCTTGCGGCCGGCGCTGTTCGCGCGGCGGTGGGAATACGCGTTCCCGGTCGTCCCGGTCCCCGATTTTCTCGGGATCATCGTGAGGGAGGGCCGGTGAGCCGCACCCCGCATGCGCTCGCGATCGCCCTCGCCGCGGCGCTCGGCCTCGCCGCCTGCGGCGCCCCGCTGGCGGTCCTCGTGCCCGCACCGCCCGCGGAGGTGAGGAGGGAGGCCGCCGCGCCGCCTGCTGCGGCCGTCGGGCGCGCGGACCGGACGCCGGGCGGGCGGGAGCCCGGCGCGGGACGGGGCGAACGGGACGCGAATCGCGCGGATGCGGCGCGCGCGGCGGTCACGGCTCCCCGGGCTCCCGACCGGCTGGGCGAATACGCCGAGGCGTGCGGCCGGACGCAGGCGGCCGTCGCGCGCGGCGCGGGGCAGGAGCTCATCCCGCTCTGGAGGAACCTCGAAGACAGCCGGTGGGGGACGGATGCCGTCTACAACCAGGGCGTCCTCTTCCAGCTCGCGGGCGAACTCGACGAAGCCGCCGCGCAATACAGGCGGGCCGTGGAGAAGGCACCCGGGTTCGGCCCGCCCCTCGCCAATCTCCTCGGCATCGCGCTTCTCCGGGGAGACCGGCAGCAGATGGAGACCCTCCTCGCGCAGGTCGTCCCGCGAGGGTCCGCGCCCGCGCCCGGGAATCCGCCGGAGCTCTCGGCCAACGCGGCGGCGGCCCTCATGGAGACCGGGCGGCGCGGCGAAGCCGCCACGTTGCTCCGCTCCCTTCGCGACCGGGGAGTGGCCACCCCCTCCCTCTCCTGGAATCTGGCCGTCCTCGCGTTCCGGGAGGGGGATCCGGCGACGGCGAGAACGCTCGCGGAATCGCTGCCGTCCGGCGTCGCGGGCCTCTTCCCGGTGGTCGCGTCGCGGTTCGCATGGGCTCGCGAGGGCGCAAAGGTCCCGGACCTCGGGCCCGTCCCTCCCGGGATGTCCCTGATGGAGGCGCTCCGGCTCAACCTCGCCGCCTACGCCGCGTACCGAGGCGGGAACGCAGCGGGCGCGGAGATGGTCCTGGCGGTGGCGGTGGGCCGGGAGCCGGCCACGGCGGAATTCCTGACGAACTTCGGAATCGTCCAGGCCGAACAGGGACGCTGGGACGCGGCCCGCGCCTTCCTCGAGCGGGCCGTGCGCGAGAATCCGGAGCTTGCCGCCGCCTGGCTCAACCTCGGACTCTTCCGCGAGACCTACGAGGGCGATCGCGCCGGAGCCCTGGAATGTTACGATACTTATGTTAAATTGGGAGGTTGGAGAACGGAGGAGGTCCGCAGATGGTCCGAGCGACTCGGGCGGTCCGCATCGCCGCGGGAGTGACCCTCGTCCTCGCCGCGTCGCTGTCCTTCGCGGCGGACCGGCAGCCGGCAGCCCCGCGGCCGGCCGCGCCGGGGACTCCCCGGAAGCGTGAGGCGGCGCCGCCGGCCCGCCGCGCCGGGAAAAAACCGGAGGAGGCCCGGCTGGACGCCGTGAAGATCGTCGGCGCCGCGGAGCGTCCCGCGATCCTCTTCTTCCTCCCACGGGCGAAATTCCGCCTGCTGCCGATGCCGCCGGAGCCGGACCCGGCCGCGCGCATCCTGCAGGACGACAAGCTCTCGGCGGACGGGCCGGGATCGTGAGGGCGCCCCGATGAACGCGGAGCTCCCGTTCCAGGGGATCCCGTTCCGGGCGATCCCCGACTCCCGGGGATTCTTCCGGATCGCCCTGGTCGCGTCGGCGGCCATGCACCTGGCCGGCCTGCTCACGAGCCCCTACTGGCAGCCCGATCGGACGACGGTCGACGAAGTCCTGACCGTCGACATCGCGGACATCCCCGCCGGGCAGCTGCCGAAGATCCCCGATCTCGGCGCGCCGGCGACGCGCGTCCCCGCGGCGCGGCAGACGCCGGAGGTCCGGGAGCCCGCGACCCGCGAATCGATCCGGGACCGGGTGGCCCGGCGCGGGCTGCTCAGGGTGCTCGGCGGCGCGGACGCACGCGGGCGGGGAGCGGATCGGGGCGTGAGCGTTCCCGACGACATCCGGTTCGCCGCGCGCGGCCCCGCCGGCGCGGCGGACTACCGTCCCACCGGCCGGCCGGACGAGGCGCCGGCGCCGCCCCGGCCCGCAAATCCCGGGATCGGCCGGAGCGTGGATGCGGCCGCGAGGCCGCCCGCGGCGCTGGCCTCGCGGGTCTTCCGCACGGACGCCGGCCTGGAAGGCCAGATCAGCGGCGCCATCGACGACCAGCACCGGAGCCCGGGGGCGATCGCGTCGACCGTCCGCCAGTACCAGAGCGGGATCCGTTACGTCTACAACAGGGAACTGCTGGCGAATCCCAATCTCAGCGGCGAGATCACGGTGGCCTTCGTCATCCTTCCGGACGGCTCCGTGGACACGACGGAAATCCGGCAGAGCAGCGTCAACTGGCCGGCCCTCGAGGCCGCGGTCCTGACGCGGATGAAGCACTGGAAGTTCCCGGCCTCCCGCGGCGGGCCGGTCCGGGTGGTCTTCCCGTTCCGGTTCCTCCCGGAAATGTGAGCCGGCGCTTGAGGGCGACCCCGGCCTCTCTCGCGGCGCGCGCCGCCGCCCTGCTTCTCTCCCTCGCGGCGGCGGTCCCGGCCGCCGCCGGGCGGGCGGCACAGGCCGCCCCTCCCCTCCCGGCCCAGGCGCCGCCGGGCCCCCCGCCGCCGTCGCCCCCCGCTGCGCCGGAAGACGCGGGAGAGCGGCTGTCGCGGATCGAACAGGCGATGTGGGACCGGGACCCGAAAGCGGTCCCGCTGCTCCGGGAGTGGGCGGCGGCCGATCCGAGCGACCGGGTCCGCGAGCGGAGCGTGGGCGCCCTCGCGATCGTCCGGGACGCGGAAGCCGGCCCCGTCCTTGCCGCCCGCCTCGCGGGCGATCCCGCCGCGGCGGTGCGGCGCGCGGCGGCGGAAGCGATCGGCCTGCTGCGGGACGCGGCCGCCGCGGGACGCCTCGCCGAGGCGCTTCTGGCGGACTCCGATCCGTTCGTGCGCGCCGAGTGCGCCCGGGCGCTCGGCCGGATCGGGGGCGCGGGGCAGCAGCCCGCGCTCGTCGTGGCCGTCATCCGGGACCCGTCGCCGGAGGTCCGCGCCCTGGCCGCCGGGGCGCTCGTCGCGGCCCGCGCGGCCGACGCCGCGGACGTGCTGCGCGCCGTGGCCGAACGGGACGACGCCGTCCTCGTGAGGATCTATGCCGTCCGGGGCCTCGCGGAGATCTCGCCCCGCTCTTCCGCGCCGCTGTTCCGCGCGGCGTGGCGGGACGCGAGCGACCCGGAGCTGCGACTGGAGGCGTTCCGCGGCCTCCTCGCCGCCGAGCCGGGGGAGGCGTGGGAGCGCGCCGGCCTGGCCGACGCGGACGACCGCGTGAGGTTTCTCGCGTTCCAGGCCTGGCTCTCCCGGGCCGTGGAGAGCCGCAGGGGAGCGGACGGACTCCCGGACGACTTCGCGGGCCGCCTCGCGGCGTTCCTCGAGGACAGGGTCGGGGGAATCCGCGAGCTGGCCAGGGCGCAGCTCGAATCGCTCGGCGTGAAGGTCCGTCCCTCGGGGTTCGGCTACGCCGTGGAGCGCTGAGCCGCGCTCCCCCCGCCGCCCGCCCGCCGGATCCGCTTGCGCAGCTCCATGCCCCAGAAGACGAGGCTGCTCAGGACGACGCTCAGCGCCAGGTCCGGGAGCGACAGCGGCACCGTCCCGAAGATGCGTCCCGGCCCCGGCAGGTAGACGAGGGCCATCTGGAGGGCGACGGTCAGCGCGACCGCCGCCAGCAGCGGCCGGTTCGTGAACGCCCCGATGCGGAACAGCGAGTCCCGCTCGGAGCGGACCGCCATGACGTTGCCCATCTGCGAGAGGGTGACCGTCGTGAACACCATCGTCCGCCACGTCTCCGCGCCGGCCCGCCAGTAGAAGTAGCCCACGGCGAGCGATGCCAGTCCCATCAGGGCCCCTCCCGCGAGGATGTCCGACGCGATGTCGCCCGACAGGATCCGCCCCGACGGGGGCCGGGGAGGGCGCCGCATCACGTCGCGCTCGGCGGGCTCCACGCCCAGGGCCAGCGCCGGAAGGCCGTCCGTCACGAGGTTGACCCAGAGGATCTGCAGCGGAAGCAGCGGAAGGGGCATCCCGAGGAAGGGCGCCGCGAGCATGACCAGGATCTCGCCGGCGTTGCTCATCAGGATGTAGCGCAGGAACTTCCGGATGTTGTCGTAGACGACCCGCCCCTCCGCGATCGCCGCGACGATGGTGGCGAAATTGTCGTCGCGGAGAATCATGTCGGCCGCTTCCCGGGCCACGTCCGTCCCGGCCGCTCCCATCGCCACGCCGATGTCGGCCTTCTTCAGGGCGGGCGCATCGTTCACGCCGTCCCCCGTCATCGCCACGATGTGCCCGCGTCCCTGCAGGGCCGTCACGATCCTCAGCTTGTGGTCGGGAGCGACGCGCGCGAAGACCGAGACGCGGTCGACGGCCTCCGCGAGCGCGGCGTCGTCGAGCGCGGAGATCCGGCTTCCCGACAGGACCTCCCCGCCCGCGATCCCCAGGGAGCGGGCGACGCTCTCCGCCGTCAGGGGATGGTCCCCCGTGATCATCAACGGCCGGATCCCGGCCTCCATGCACGCGCGGACGGCGGGCGCGGCTTCCGGCCGCGGGGGATCGGCCATCCCCGCCAGCCCGAGGAAGGTCAGGCCGCTCTCCAGCGTCCCGGCGCCCGGTTCGGGGGGGACGGCGTCGGGGAGCCGGAAGGCGAGCCCGAGGACGCGCATCCCCTCGCGCGCCATCGCCTCGTTCGCCTCGACGATCCGCCGTTTCCCCGCCGCATCGAGAGGCACGGAGCGACCGTCGCGCAGAACCGCGGAACACGCCTCGAGAAGCCCGTCGACCGCGCCCTTCGTGAACACGACGCGGCGCGCCGCGGGCCCGCCCGGAGGTTCCCCCAGGCCTTCCAGACCTTGCGGAAGGCGTGCCCCGGGGGGCGGCAGCTCGTGGACCGTGGTCATCCGCCGCCTGTCGGAGTCGAACGGGATTTCCGCCACGCGCGGAAACGTCGCGTCCAGGACGCCCTTGTCGAAGCCGTGTCGCGCCGCGACGTCCGCGAGCGCCGCCTCGGTCGGATCGCCCGCGAAGCCGCCGGGCGCCGCGTCCCGGCCCGACGGCAGCGCGTCGTTGCAGAGCGCGCCGGCCGCGAGGAGCATCGCCAGCGCCGGCCGCGCGTCCGGCGCGCCGGCCGGCGCCGCGCGCGGGGCGTCCCCGGCGGCGGACCGAAGATCGACCCGGTCGCCCCCGGCTTCCACGACGACGACGCGCATCCGGTTCTCCGTGAGCGTTCCCGTCTTGTCGGCGCAGATCACCGTCACCGGCCCCAGCGCCTCGACCGCGGGGAGCCGCCGGATGAGCGCGTGCCGCCGGAGCATTCTCTGGGCGCCCAGGGCCAGCGCCACCGTCACGACCGCCGCCAGCCCTTCCGGAACGGCCGCCACGGCCATGCTGACGGCCGTGAAGAACATGAGCCGCACCCCCTCGCCGCGGGCGAGCCCGAGAACGAAGATGACCCCGACCAGGGCGAGGGCCGCCACGGCGAGCGTCCGCCCGAGGCCGGCGAGCCGGCGCTGCAGCGGCGTCGGCCCGCGGCCGACGGCTTCGAGCATCCCCGCGACGGCGCCCAGGGCCGTCTTCATCCCCGTTCCCGTGGCCACCGCGCGGCCCCGCCCGTACGTGACGAGCGTACCCATGTACGCCATGTTGGTCCGGTCGGCGGGCGGCAGATCTTCTCCCGGGAGGGCACGGGCGTTCTTGTCCACGGGAACCGACTCTCCGGTGAGCGCGGCCTCCTGGATCTTGAGGCCGACCGCTTCCAGCAGTCGGCCGTCCGCCGGGACGCGGTTGCCCGCCTCGAGAAGGAAGACGTCCCCGGGGACGAGCAGCCGGGCGGAGAGCTCGATCGCCCGCCCGCCCCGGATCGCGCGGACGGTCGGCACGGCCAGCTTCTTCAGGGCCGCCATCGCCTTCTCCGCCCGGTATTCCTGGCGGAACCCCAGAAGCGCGTTGAGGACGACGATCGCGAGAATGACCGCCGCGTCCCGGATCTCGCCGATGGCGACGGACACCGCGGCCGCGGCGGCGAGGACCCCCACCATCACCGAGGCAAACTGGTCGAGGAGGATGGACACGGGGGAGCGCGCGCCCCGCTCGGCAAGCTCGTTGGGACCGAACCCGGCGAGGCGCCTCGCGGCCTCTTCGTCGCTCAGGCCGGCGCCGCCGTCGACGCCCAGCCGGAGGAGGGCTTCGCGGGGCTCGAGCGTGTGCCATGCGGTGAAGTCGCCCACGTGTCCACCCCGGACGGCCCGGCTGGCGGTTCACTCCTCCAGGACCCCCGAATTCAATACACAGCGGAAGCGGGTCGAAGTCAACCCGGTGCCGGTCCGGAATACGGCCGCGACGGTCACGAAACCGGCCTGCAACCGGATCGTCCCGACCGGGGAGCGCGCGGAGGAAGCGCCCGCGGGAAGTGGACCGGCGATGGTACGCGGATTGCTCGGACGATCGCCTATTCCGCGCCGAAAGGATGCCGCGGTGCTCGTCCGCGTCCTCTCGTCCACCCTGATCGGCATCGACGCCCTTCCCGTCGAGGTGGAGACCGACATCTCGAAGGGGCTCCCCTCCTACACGCTGGTCGGCCTGCCCGGCGGCTCCGTCCGGGAGGGGGCGGACCGCATCCGGGCCGCCATCCGCAACAGCGGCTTTCCTTTCCCCGGACGCAAGATCACGATCAATCTCGCTCCCGCCGACGTCCGGAAGGACGGCGCCCTCCTCGACCTCCCCGTCGCCTTGTCCATCCTCTGCGCCGAGGGGGTCGTTCCGGGCGAGGCCCTGTGCCGGTACCTGCTGGCCGGAGAGCTTTCCCTCGACGGGTCCCTCAAGCCGGTCCGGGGGGTCCTCCCGCAGGCGCTCCTGGCGAAGGCGATGCGGCTTCCCGGAATCGTCGTCCCCGCCGCCAACGCCGGCGAAGCGGACCTCGTCCCGGGTCTCGACGTCATCCCGGCCGGCTCCCTGCGCGACGCCGCGACGGCGTTGGCCGGCGGCGGCCCTCCCCCCGCGGCGCGGTGCCGCCCCCGCGCCGCCGGAAGCGCGCCGCACCCGGCCGCAGACGCCGTCCCGGACCCGGATCTCGCGGACGTGGTCGGCCAGGCCGTGGCGCGGCGGGCGCTCGAGATCGCCGCCGCCGGAAACCACGCGATCCTGCTCGTCGGACCGCCGGGGTCGGGAAAGACGATGCTCGCGGAGCGGCTGCCCGGGATCCTCCCGGACTTCGAGGAGGGCGAGGCGCTGGAGACGGCGCAGATCTACAGCGCGGCGGGCGAGCCGCCGTGGCCCCGGCTCCTCACGTCCCGGCCTTTCCGCGCGCCCCATCACACGATCAGCGCGGCGGCTCTTGTCGGCGGCGGGACCCCGCCGCGGCCGGGGGAGATCACGTTCGCGCACGGCGGGGTCCTCTTCCTCGACGAATTTTCCGAGTTCCGGCGCGACGCCCGGGAGGCGCTCCGCCAGCCCCTCGAGGCCGGGGAGATCCGCATCGCGAGGGCGGCGGGCTTCCATCGTTATCCTTGCCGCGTCCTCCTCGCGGCGGCGTCCAACCCGTGCCCGTGCGGCAACCACGGGCACCCGCGCCGGATCTGCCGCTGCTCGCCCGAGACCGTGGCCCGGTTCGCGCAGCGTTTCTCCGGCCCCCTCCTGGACCGGATCGACCTCGCGGTCACGGTGCCGCCGATGTCGGGGGACGACTGGGCGGGCGGGAAGACCGGCGAAGGGACCCGAGCGGTCCGGGCACGGGTGGCGGCGGGGCGGGCGATCCAGGCGGCGCGCTACGCCGGCCGCGCCGCGCGAACGAACGGCGCGGCGCGCCTGCGCTTCTCCGAGGCGGCGGCCTTCCTGTCCTCCGAGGCGCTCGCGCTGCTGGTGCGCGCCGCGGACCGGATGGGGCTGTCGGGACGGGCCGTGGGCAAGGTGGCGCGGGTGGCGCGGACGATCGCAGACCTGGCGGGCGAAGCCCGGGTCGGGGTGCCGCACGTCGCCGAGGCGATCCAGTACCGGCTTGCCGAGTTCGCCGCCGGGAACGGGAAGGCGTCTCCCGGCGCCGCGGACCGCTTTTGACGGACAGAGCCGCCGCGCGGGCGGGGCGGCAGCGGGGCTACAGCTTGTCGGCGATGTCCCAGAAGACCTTTTCGACGTAGTTGCGGAAGCCGTGGATGAAGGCGCACCGCCTGTGGAACCGGGCGAGCGACCCGCAGAAATAGAGTCCGGGGACGGTCGACTCGCCCGTCGGGGAGATGACCGGGAACCCGTCGGGACCGGCCTTCGCCGCGCCGCCCTCCACCGGGAGCCACGCGGGGCGGTAGCCGGTGGCGCAGATGATCCGGTCGAACTCCCCTTCGTCCCCGCTGCGGAACGTCACGCGGCGGTCGCGGACGGAAACGGCCGGGTCGTCTTCCCGGAGATCGACGATCCCGAAGCGGATGAGCTCCTTGAGGACGCTTTCGGAGGATCCCCGGATGTCCTCGAGGTCCTCCGTCTCGCTGAAATAGCGCATCGGCCCCCGCGTGCAGAGCGCAACGGCCGCCGTCCCGGCGAGCGCGATCGCGATCTCCGCGGCCGAATTGCCGCCGCCGATGACGAGGACCCGCTTCCCGGAATACGCCATGCAGTGGACGAAGTCGCAGGAGTGCATCACGAACGGGTTGCCCGCCAGGCCGCGGATGGTGGGGAGGAAGGGCCGCGTGGAGGCCCCGGTCGCCAGCACGAGGAAACGGCACCGCTGCTCCCCCGCGGGCGCGGAGAGCCGGAAGCCGCCGGGGACGACCGCCGCCCCGGAGACGTCGGAGTACTCCGAGATCCGGAGCCGGTGATCCCGGGCGAAGGCGTCGACGTAACAGAGGAAATCCTCGCGGCTGGGAAACGGGCGCTGCGCGCCGGGGAGCGCCCACAGCGGATCATCGAGGGTCAGCGAGGTCCAGTCGGTGCCGGGGACCGACGGGGACAGCAGGAGCATGCCCTGGCGCATCATCCGCCACGACTGGGCGATCTTGCCGCGCTCCAGGACGCGATAGTCGATCCCGTGCTCCTGCAGGAAATGGGCGAGGATCAGGCCGGCCGGCCCCCCCCCGACCACGAGAACGTCGTGCACCGTGTCCGACCTCCGAGTCCGGCCTCCCCTTGACTATACCATTTCCCTGTTGACAGGGGAGGCCGCCGCCCCTATATTTATTTATTCCCAACGATACCGGACGGAGGTTTGCCCATAATGTACGCCGTGGTCCGCACCGGGGGAAAGCAGCTCCGCGTCGCCCCCGGCGACGTCGTCAAGGTCGAGAAGCTCGCGGTCGCGGCCGGGGACACCGTGGAGCTCACCGACGTCCTCCTCGTCGCGTCCGACTCGGGAACGACGGTCGGAACCCCAAACGTTCCGAACGCGAAGGTGGTCTGCGTGTCCCTCGGGGACGGCAAGGCCAGGAAGATCGTGGTCTTCAAGTTCAAGCGGCGCAAGGGCTACGCCCGCAAGCAGGGGCATCGCCAGCCGTTCACGGCGCTGTCGGTCCGGGAGATCCGGGTCGGCTGATCCGCCGGGAAGGAAGGTCCTGTCATGGCACACAAGAAAGGGGTCGGCAGCTCCCGCAACGGGCGCGACAGCCAGAGCAAGCGGCTCGGCGTCAAGACGTTCGGGGGGGAGACCGTGACCGCCGGAGCGATCATCGTCCGGCAGCGCGGGACCGTGGTGCGGCCGGGGCAGAACGTCGGCGTCGGGCGGGATCACACCCTGTTCGCCCTGGCCGACGGCATCGTCCGGTTCGAGCGGTTCGGGAAGGACCGCAAGAGGGTGTCCGTCCTCTCCGTCGCCTGAACGCACCTTTCCACCCGACATGCATTTCATCGACGAGGCCGTCATCACCGTCCGCGCGGGTGACGGCGGCCGCGGATGCGTCAGCTTCCGCCGGGAGAAGTACGTTCCCCGCGGCGGGCCCGACGGGGGCGACGGGGGGCGGGGCGGCGCCGTGATCCTCGAAGTCAGCCGGCACATGTCCACCCTCCTCGATTTCCGGTACCGCACGATCCTCAAGGCGAGGCGCGGGCAGCACGGGATGGGCAAGTGCCGGCACGGCCGCAACGCCGACGATCTCGTGGTCCCGGTTCCTCCCGGGACGGTCGTGACGGACGACGAGACGGGCGCGGTCCTCGCGGATCTCACGCGTGCCGGGGAAACGGTCGTCGTCGCGGCGGGAGGGAGGGGCGGGCGGGGAAACGCCGGCTTCGCGACGGCCACGAACCGGGCCCCGGAGAACGCCGAGCCCGGGACGCCGGGCGAGGAGCGCCGCCTCCGGCTCGTCCTCAAGCTCATTGCCCGGATCGGGCTCGTCGGGCTCCCCAACGCCGGCAAGTCGACCCTGCTGTCCCGGATCTCCCGCGCCCGGCCCCGGATCGCCGACTACCCGTTCACGACGCTGTCCCCGGTCCTCGGGGTCGTCCGCCACCGGGACACCGAGTTCGTCGTCGCGGACCTGCCCGGGCTGATCGAGGGGGCGCACCGCGGAGCGGGACTCGGCCACCGGTTCCTGAGGCACGCGGAGAGGACCGAGGGACTCGTCCACGTGATCGACGCGACCCGGCCGGCCGAAGCGATCGTCGAGGCGTTCCGCGTCGTCCGCGGCGAGATGGAGCGATTCCGGCCCGATCTCGCCGGCCGGCCGACCCTGCTCGCGTTCAACAAGATGGACGTGACGGGGGCTCGGGAATCGGCGAAGCGCGCCTGCCGCCTGTTGAATTTCCCCGAAGAGGATGCCTATTATATCTCCGCGGTCACCGGCGAGGGGATCGCCTCCCTCCTCGACGGACTGGTGGCCCTCCGGAGACGTCCATCGCATGACATCTGACAAGGCGGGCATCCGCAGGGAGATCCTCCTCTCGAGGAAGGTCCGGCGGGTCGTGATCAAGCTCGGAAGCGGGACGGTGACCGACCCGTCCCGGGGGCTGCGCGAGGCGACGATCCGGGGCTTGGCCGCGCAGGTGGCGGGGCTCCGGGAAGCCAGGGGCATCGAGGTCGTGGTCGTGACCTCCGGCGCGGTCGCGGCGGGACGCCGGAAGCTCGGAATGGCCGACAAGCCGAGAACCGTCGCCCTGAAGCAGGCGGCGGCGGCCGTCGGCCAGACGACGCTCATGCGCGCCTACGAGCGGGCATTCGAGAGGCGCGGGCGCAAGGTCGGCCAGCTCCTGCTCACGCACGAGGATTTCGAGAGCCGGGAGCGGTACGTCAACGCCCGGAACACCATCGAGACCCTTCTCTCCCGGGGCATCGTCCCGATCATCAACGAGAACGACACCGTGGCGACCGAGGAGATCCGCCTCGGGGACAACGATCACCTCGCGTCCCTCGTGACCCAGCTCGTCGGGGCCGACCTGCTCCTCCTCCTGACGGACAGCGACGGCCTCTACACGAAGGATCCCCACCGCTTTCCGGACGCCCGGCTCATCCCCGTGGTCGCCCGCGTCGACGACGACATGCTCCGGGCGGCGGGGGGCCTGCGGAGCCGGTCGGTCGGCACGGGCGGGATGGCCTCGAAACTGTCCGCGGCCCGTCTCGTCAGCGCGTGGGGGACCCCGGTCGTCATCGCCTCGGGCCTCTCCCGGCGAACGATCACGGACGTGCTCGCCGGCAGGGCGGTCGGGACGATCGTCCTGCCGGCGGGCCCCGGGAAGGGGCGGAGCCGGAAGATGTGGATCGCCTACGCGCGGCACCCCCACGGGACGATCGTCGTCGACGACGGGGCGCGGAAGGTCCTCCTCGAGCGGGGGAAGAGCCTTCTTCCGGCCGGGATCGTCGGCGTGACCGGCAAGTTCGGGCGGGGCGACGCCGTGTCGATCGGCGACCGCAAGGGGCGGGTCTTCGCCCGCGGAATCGCCGCATGGTCCCACGAACAGGTGGAGCGCGGGAAAGGGAAGAAGACAGCGGAGATACGGGCGATTCTCGGGGAGGACGTCCCGCCCGAAGTCGTGCACCGCGACGACCTGACGATCCTGCGTGGCGGTGGACACCCCTCGACGTGAAACTCGATCGCCGAAAGGCCCTGCGTGACCGGGGATGTCCCCTGAAAGGTG
>JBLMWX010000128.1:0-11546 GCA_050257455.1 Gemmatimonadota bacterium
GCCGGGACACGGGCTCGCCCGGCGGGCGACGCCCCTCGGACGGCCGGCCCGCCGGGAAGGCGCCGCGTGCGCGACGTCACCCCCCGCCCCCGTCCGCTCCCGGGAGCGCGCCCGCCGCCCACTCGCGGAGCTTCGCGCGGTCATCGGCGGACAGCGCCGCGGCGCGGTGGACGATCCCGTAGTACCAGGGCGGCATCTCGCCGTCCGCGATCTCCTTTTGGATCTTCCGGATCGCCTTCGCCCGGTGCCCGGCGTCGAGGCGGTCCCAGGCGGAGAAGTCGAGCTTGGCCCGCCCCTCGCTCACGTCGTGCGCCACGAGCCAGGAAGCCGGCGCGATCCGGGAGTACCAGGGCCACACCGTCTCGCGGGAATGGCAGTCGTAGCAGGCGCGTCTCAGGACGGCGCGCACGGGCGCCGGCGCCCGGATCTCGCCCTCGACGGGGGGATTGGTGCGGGTCACGGGCACGAGCTGGCTCGCCGCCAGGGCGACGACGAGGATGACCGGAAGGGCGCGGCGGACGGTTTTCTCCACGAACGGCCTCCGTTTTCGTCCGATTGCCGATCGGCGCCCTCTATAGCCCGCCGCGCGTTCGGGGCGAACGCCGCCGGACCGTCGGCCGCCTTCCGGCGGCGGCGCTCCCGGTGCGGCGCGGGCCCCGGCCGCCTAGGAGGCGAGGATCGCCTCGCGGTCGCAGACCTTCGGCTGCTCGACCTCGAGGAAGTCCTTCATCGCGACGCGGACCACGTCCCTGTGGGTCCCGGCGGTGAAGGCGACTTCCGCGTTCTCGGTCAGTTCCCTGGCCACGAGGACGGGGACGCCGTAGACGGAGCCGAAGATCGGCATCGCCCCGATGTCGCAGTCGGGGAACGCGGGCGCGAACTCCGCCTCGGCGGCGAGCCGGACCTTCTTGGCGCCGAGGCACTCCTGGAGCCGGCGCAGGTCGACGCGCTCCGTCGCGGCGAGGACGGCCATCCGGAGCGCCCCGTCCACGTTCACGAGGACCGCCTTGGCGAAGGCGCGGCCCGGGACGCGGGACGCCTGCGCCGCCTGCTGGGCGGTGAAGACCTCGGGGTGGGTGTCGGCCTTGTACGGAATCCTGCGCTCCTCCAGGAACCGGGCGAGCTTGCCGGGGATGCTCATGGGATCCCTCCCTTCGCTGGGGAGGGCGGGCCGCCGCCCTCCCGTTCACGGCGGCTTCAGGCGGCCTCCCTGGCCAGCTGGACGAAGCGGTCCCACTTGGTGGCGACCCACGTCTCGGTCGTGGAATGGCCGAGGGAGCGGACCAGGAGCGCGACCTTGGTCGCGGCCTCCCCGTCGGGCGCCTCGAAGATATCCAGGTAGTCGTAGGGCCCGAGGACCGAGTAGCTGCCGATCCACCGGACCTCCGGGCACGCCTTCTTGATGCGTTCGAAGACCTTCTTTTCGACCTTTTCGACGGACTTCGGCTCGCAGACGGCTTCCGGGGACATCCGGGTGAGCATGATGTAGGTTTCCATCGAGGGGTCCTCCTTTCGCGGGAAGCGGTTGCTTCGCGGATCCCGGAACGCGGGACCTGTCGGAGGCGTGGACGGACGACGGGTCTCGGGCGGCCTTCAGGATTTCATTATAGCGCAACGCCGGGGCCGGACAACGCGGCCCCGGCGGGCCCCCGCCTTCGGGCCGATCCCCCGCTTCGGGACGGGCCGCCCGTCAGTGGGCGGGCGGCGGCGGCTCCTCCTGGTGGGCGGGCCGGCGAAGGAGGAGGACCAGCGGCAGGACGCACGCCATCAGCACGGAGAGGAGCCAGAAGGCGTCGTTGAATCCCATCGCCGTGGCCTGCTTGACCGCCTGCCCGTACAGCATCTTCATCGCGGCCCCCTCGGCGGCGCCCTCCGGGACGCCGCGGGCCGGCAGGACCGCCTTTCCCGCCTGCACGGCCGCCTGGAACCCCCGGTCGAAGACCGTCAGGTGCTCGGTCAGGTGGCTCTGGTGGACCTGGGCCCGCCGCGCGAACATCGTCGTCGCGAACGCAACGCCGAAGGAGCCGCCCAGGTTGCGCAGGAGGTTGTAGATCGAGGTGGCGTTTCCCATCTGCGGCCTCGGGATGGACGACAGCGTGAGCGTCGTCAGCGGGATGAACAGGAACCCCATGCCCACCCCCAGGTAGATCCGGGGCCACATGAGGGACGCAAAGTCGGCCTCCAGGCTGAAGCGGGACATGAGCCAGGTGGAGAGCGCGCACACGGCGATCCCGAACGTCAGGAGGTATTTCGGGTTCCGCTTGATAATCAGCTTTCCCACGATGGGCATCGTCAGCAGCGTGGCGACCCCTCCCGGCGACAGCACGAGCCCCGCGAGGAAGGCCGTGTACCCGAGCAGGATCTGCCCGTAGAGGGGGAGCAGGACGATGCTTCCGAAGAGGTTGAAGAACGCGATGAACATCACGACGTTGCCGGTGCCGAAGGAGATGTTCCGGAACGCGCGCAGGTCGACGATTGGAGTCTCGGCGAAGTAGAGCTCCACGATGACGAACAGGACCAGGGACAGGATCGCGATCGCCCCCAGGAGGAGGATGAAGTCGGATTCGAACCAGTCCTCCCGCTGTCCCTTGTCGAGCAGGATCTGCAGGCAGCCGATGCCGACGGCGAGCAGGGCGATCCCCCAGGTGTCCACCTTGAACCTCTCGGCGCGCCGGATGTAGGGGGGGTCGCGGATGAACAGGGTCACCATGAAGGCGGCGAACAGGCCGATCGGAAGGTTGACGTAGAAGATCCACCGCCACGACAGCGTGTCCGTGATGTATCCGCCCATGAGCGGCCCGGCGATCGGTCCGAACATCGCGCCGATCCCGAAGATGGCCATCGCGATCCCGTGCTCGCGCGGCGGGAAGGACTCGAGGAGGATCGCCTGCGAGAGCGGCTGGAGGGCGCCCCCGCCGATCCCCTGGAGGACCCGGAAGAAGACGAGCATCCCGAGGCTCGTGGACGATCCGCAGGCGAACGAGGAGGCCGTGAAGAGGAAGATGGAGAACAGGAGGTACCGCTTCCGGCCGAAGGTGCGGGCGAACCAGCCGGTCATCGGGATGACGATCGCGTTGGAGACGAGGTAGGAGGTCAGCACCCAGGTCGCCTCGTCGATGCCCGCCGAGAGCGACCCGCGGATGTGGTCGAGGGAGACGTTGGCGACGCTCGTGTCGATGATCTCGATGAGCGTCGGAAGCATCACGGTGACGGCGACGATCCACTTGCTCTCGCGGATCGCCCCGACCGCGTTGCCGAGGCGTTTCCCCCCGTTCATGGTCCTACCGGGTGAGCACCGTGGGGACGACGGACATCCCGATCCTCAGGATGTGGCCGGGGTCCTCTCCCTTCGCGAGGACGATCTTGACCGGGACCCGCTGGACGACCTTGACGTAGTTGCCCGTCGCGTTTTCCGGGGGGAACAGGGAGAAGGCGGACCCGGTCCCCGCCATGATGCTGTCCACGGTGCCGCGGAACGTCCTGCCGGGATAGGTGTCCACCTCGATGTCGACCGGGAGCCCGGGGCGGATCTTCTCGATCTGGGTTTCCTTGTAGTTGGCCACGACCCAGACGTCGGACAGCGAGGCGACCGCGAGGAGCGGCTCGCCGGCGGACACGACCTGCCCCGCCTCGACCGTCTTCCGCGTGACGTAGCCGTCCGTCGGGGCCTTGACCTCCGTGTAGCTCCGGTTGAGCGCCGCCTCCTCGAGCGCGGCCTTCCGCGACTTCAGGGTCGCCGCCTGCTGCCCGACCCGCGCCTCGCGCTGGGCGAGGATCGCCCGGCGCTGGGCGATCAGGGCCTCCTGCGTCGGGACGGCCGCCTCCGCCAGCCGCAGCTCCTCCCGGGCGACGTCGTCCTGCGCCTTCGCGACGTCCCGCGCCGTCCCGGCCTGCTCGAACCGCTCCCGGCTGACCGAGTGGCGCTCGAAGAGTGCCCGGGCGCGGTCCGCGTCCCGCTGCGCCTGGGCGAGGCGCGCGTCGGCGAGGGTGACCCGGGAGCGGGCGGCCTCGACGGCCGCCTTCATCTGCCCGAGCTGCGCCTGCGCCGCGGCGAGGTCCTCCCGGGCGGCGACGATGTCGGCGCGCGCCGCGGCGACGTCGGCGGCGGCGGCGGACAGGGACGAGGATGCGGCCGACTCTCTCACGGCGTAGGGCTCCGCGTCGATCCGGAACAGCGGCTGCCCGGCCTTCACGGGCTGGTTGTCGTCGACGAGCACCTCGACGACCTTCCCCGGAACGCGCGAGGAAACGGGGTGGATCCTCCCTTCCACGTAGGCGTCGTCCGTCGCGATGTGGGTCTGCCGGTGCCACCAGTACCAGCCGCCCGCCGCCACCGTGACCAGGCAGACGGCGGCGAAGATCGCCAGCGCGGTCTTCCTCCGCCCGTTCCTCGGGGCGGCGGCGCCGGCCCCGTTCGCGTTCTCACCCATCCCTGGCTCCTCCCGGACGGTCGGCGGGGGCGGAAACGCCCGGCTCAGTCGAGCCCGAGGCGGTCGATGAGCGCCCGCGCGTTCCCGTAGAGTATCCTCTCGACCGTGTCCTTTTCCAGTCCAAACGTCTCGACCTGCCGGACGATTTCCTCCATCGTCCCCATCCCGGCGGGGTGGTCGCTGCCGAAGAGGACGCGCGAGGCGTTCGCGCCGAGCGCCGCGGCGAACTCCCCGGTTCCCCACGGCGAGCGCGAGATGCCGAACGGGAGCGGCCCGTCGCTCCACCGGAGCATCCCGATCACGTTCGTCAGGTCCAGGAGGACGTTGCCGAACCGTGGCAGGAGCGAAAAGGCGTACGGCAGGTCGGGGAAGAAGGCGTGCGCGAGGATGAACGTGAGGCGGGGATACGCTCCGAAAAGCGCCTCCCACTGCTCCTTCTCCGGCGCCCGCCCGTACCCCTCCTCGAAACCCGTGTGGACGAGGAACGGGCGTCCCGCCTCCTGGGCGACGGCGCAGATGCGCGTCATCGCCGGGTCGCCGGGCGCCATCTTCATCATCATCGGGTGGAGCTTGATCCCCTTGAGCCCCAGCGGCCCCAGCGCTTCCGCCGCGACCGCCGCGGGGTCCGCGTCGTCCGGGTGCGCCGTGCCGAAGGGGATCATCCCCGGGACGCGCCGCGCGAGCTCCGCGTTGAAGACGTTGAGCTCCCGCGCTTCCCCCGGCGCGAGGGGGAAGACGGCCGCGAAGAACGACTCCACGCCCGCCGCCCGGAGATCGGCGACCACCTGGTCCACCGTGATGTCGACCGGGACCGGGTGCCCGGGCACGCCCCGGTGCACCCAGCGCATGAGCCCTCCGAGACGCCGCGGAGGGTACAGGTGAACGTGGGCGTCGATGACCCTCCTCACGCCGCCGCCTCCGCGGGAACCGCCCACGGCAGCGGGAGCAGCAGGGCGAGGAGGGCGCCGGCCGCCGGGAGCGCAACGATCGCGTGCGCGGCCGCCGGGACCCCGTACCGGTCCGCCACCGCCCCGAGGAGGGTGACCCCGATCCCCCCGGTGCCGATCGCGAACCCGGCGATCGCGCCCGATGCCGTCGCCATCCGCCGGGGGAAGAGCTCCTGCGCCATGACGATGGTCACCGAGAAGGTCGAGACGATCGTCGCGCCGGCGGCGAAGGCGAGGACGAAGACGGCCCCTCCCTTCGCCGCGAGGAACAGGGAGAGGAGGGGGACCTGCAGGGCGAGGGACCAGAAGAGCATCCGCCGGTGGCCGACGCGGTCCGCGAGCGGTCCTCCCAGGAGCGTGCCGATCGTGCCCGCTCCCAGGAACAGGAAGAGCAGCGTCGCCACGTATCCCGGGTTCCGCGCGAGCTCGGCGCGATACAGGAAGGGAATGAACGTGGCGAGGCCGAGCTGCGTCCACGACCTGAAGACGACGATCAGGATGATGAGGGTCACCGCGTAGAGCGGCCGCCCGTCGCCGTTTGCCGCCGCGGGCAGCGGCCGCGCGGCGGCCGCCGCGATCCGCTCGCGGATGCGCGGCAGGGCGGGAAGGAAGAGCGCCGCCGCGAGGGCGGCGGGGGCGAGCAGCGCGGCCGCCCCGGGAAGGCCGAACCGGGACGCGAGGAAGATGGCGGCCGGCGCGCCGAGGGCGAACCCCAGGTTGCCGCCCACCGAGAAGAGCGACATGCCCGTGGCGCGCTTCCGCGCGACGATGCACGCCGTGGCCTTGAACCCCTCGGGATGGAAGGCGGCGGTGCCCAGGCCGGTGAACGCGACGGCGCCGACCACCCACCGGAACCCGGGGGAGAACGGGAGAAGGGCGATCCCGACGCCGGAGACGAGGCAGCCGAGCGGAAGGAGAAACGGGAACGGCCGGCGGTCGGTGAAGTAGCCGAACAGCGGCTGAATCGCCGAGGACGTCAGGTGCGCCGCGAGAAGGAGGGACCCGGCGACGGCATACGAGAGCGCGTAACGGTCCTTCAGGTACGGCAGAAGGGCGGGAATGGCCCCCTGGACGATGTCGGTGCACAGGTGCCCGAAGGAGAGCAGGAACAGGAGGTTGGGGCCGGCGTTCATCGGTAGGACACGTCGTCGATGGAATCCTTCTCCGCGAGGAGCATGACGAGCCGGTCGACCCCCAGCGCCGCGCCGGAGCAGGGGGGCAGCCCGGCCCGCAGGGCGTCGAGGAAGTCGGGATCCGGCGCGAGCGCCTCCCCGGTGAGACGCCGGTGGCGGGCCGCGAGTTCCGCGAGCCGCTCCTCCTGCTCCCGCGGGTCGGTCAGCTCCTCGTAGCCGTTCACCAGCTCGATGCCGGCCACGTACCCCTCGAACCGCTCGCAGACGCCGCCCGCGCCTTCCCGCCGCCGGGCCATCGCGGCGAGGGCCGCGGGGAACCCCGTGAGGAACACCGCGCCCCGCCCCCGCAGGGCGGGCTCGACGACGTCGAGGTACGCGCGGAAGAAGAGGTCCTCCCACGCCTCGCCCCGCCCCGGCCGCGCCCCCTTTCGGGAGAGCGCCGCCCGGAGGGCCGCCGCGTCCGCCGGGTCCGCGCCGAGAAGCTCGGAGAACGCGTCGGACAGCTCCCAGCGCGCCCAGGGCCGTCCGAGCGGGATCGCGCCGCCGTCCCGGCGGATCTCCTCGCCGCCCCGGAATTCCCGGGCGAGGTCGCGGCACAGCCCCTCCACGTCCGCCATCACGGCCGTCGCCTTCGCGCCCGCGCGGTACCACTCGAGCATCGTGAACTCCGGGTTGTGGAGGGGGGACCCCTCGCGGTCGCGGAAGACCTTGCCGAGGTAGAAGATGTCCCCGGAACCGGCGGCGAGGAGCTTCTTCATCGAGAGCTCGGGCGAGGTGTGGAGGAACAGGGGGCGGGCGCGCCCCGACGCGTCCGAGACGCGGACCGGGAAGACGTTCGGGTCGATGTTCGGATGGGGCAGGGCGATCGGGGGGTCCACCTCGAGGAACCCCCGGGCCGCGAAGAACGCGCGGATCCGCCCGAGGATCCGGGAGCGGACGCGGAGCGTCTCCCAGGAGAGGTCCCCGCGGCAAAGCCTCCGCCACGTCGGTTCGGGCGCGCACATAACCATACATCGTAAACCATCCGGCCGCGTCGCGAGAAGGCCGCACGATGCCGGCGCCGGTGGTAGGATGACGGAGACGGGCGCGGGGGGAGGGGGACGCCTTCCCGCGCGATGCGCCGCCGTCCGCGCGTTCCGGGCGCCGGCCGAAGGAGGGGACACGATGCCGTTTCCGCACTGGGGCGACACCACGGAAGGGCACGACATGCTCCGCGAGGCGGTGACGCAGCTCGACCGGGCCGCGGCGATCCTCGGGCTGGACCCGAACCTCGCCGACCGGCTCCGCTACCCGAAGCGCGCGCTCGTCGTCACCGTGCCGGTCCGGATGGACGACGGGCGGGTCGTCTCGTACACGGGCTACCGCGTACACCACAACATCACCCTGGGGCCCGGGAAGGGCGGGATCCGGTACAGCCCCACCGTCTCCCTCGAGGAGACGACCGCCCTGGCGATGTGGATGACCTGGAAATGCGCCCTCATGAACATCCCCTTCGGCGGCGCCAAGGGAGGGGTGTGCTGCGACCCCCGCGCGATGTCGCGCCGGGAGCTGCAGAGCATGACGCGGCGCTTCACGTCCGAGATCGTGATGCTCATCGGGCCCGAGAAGGACATTCCCGCCCCCGACATGGCGACGAACGACCAGACGATGGCGTGGATGATGGACACCTATTCGATGCAGATGGGGTTCTCCGTGCCGGGCGTGGTCACGGGGAAACCGGTCGTCGTCGGCGGATCCCTCGGGCGGCGCGAGGCCACGGGGCTGGGCCTGTGCAACACGATCTTCGCGGCGATGGAGAGGCTCGGGATCCGGCCGGAGAAGGCGACGGCGGTGGTCCAGGGCTTCGGGAACGTGGGCGCCGTGACGGCCCTCGAGCTTTGGAGACGCCAGGTCAGGGTTCTCGCGGCGAGCGACGTGTACGGAGGCGCCTACGACCCGGCCGGGCTTCCCGTGGACGCGCTCGTCCGCCACGTGGAGGCGGGGGGGAAGGTCCCGGAGTTCCCCGGGGCGACCCCCGTCGGCAACCGGGAGATCCTCGAGATTCCGTGCGACGTGCTCGCGCCGTGCGCCACCGCCGGGCAGATCACCGCGGAGAACGCCCCGCGCGTCCGATGCCGCATCCTCGCCGAGGGGGCGAACGGGCCGACCACGCTCGACGCCGACGACATCCTCGCCCGGCAGGGCACGTTCGTCATCCCGGACGTCCTGGGGAACGCCGGGGGCGTCACGGCCTCGTACTTCGAGTGGGTCCAGGACACCCAGAAGTTCTTCTGGGACATCGCGGAGGTGAACAGGCAGCTCGAGCGGATCATCCTGTCCGCCTTCCGCTCGGTGATCGCCCTCGCGGAGGAGAGAAAGGTGAGTTACCGGATCGCGGCGCTCATGATCGGCATCGCCCGCGTGGCCGAGGCCATGCGTTTCCGGGGGCTCTATCCTTAAGGAACGAAGACGGGCCGCCTCCCCCCGGCGGCCCGTCCCGGCGCGCGCTTCCGGATGGAGGCGCTGGCGGCTACGACGCGTTCGACGACGGCACGATCGACTTGATCTTGCCCCGGGACTCCGCACCCTCCTCGAGGGACGCCGCCCGCTTCATGTTCGAGCGGCCGTCGAAGACGGCGCCTTCCGACATGGCGAGCTTCACCGTGGAGATCTCCCCGGTGACCTGCCCCTTGCCCCTGAGCTCGACGATCTCCGTCGCGTCGATGTTCCCCTCGATCCGGCCGCCGACGACCACGCTCCGCGACTTGACGTTCCCCCGGATCCTGCCGCTCTCGCCGACGATGACGCAATCGGCGAAGATGTCCCCCTCGATGATCCCGTCGACCCGGAGGGTCCCCTTGATGTTCATCTCGCCGGTGACCGTCGATTCGTTCCCGATGATGGTTTCGAGCTTCTGGACGGATTTCTTGAACATCCCTACCTCCTCGTGAGGTATGTGTTCGGGTTCACGTGCCGGCCGTCCCGCCACACCTCGTAATGGATGTGGGGGCCGGTCGAGACCCCGGTCGACCCCGAGAGGGCGATCGCCTCGCCCCGCGCCACGCGCTGCCCGATCTTGACGAGCATCTTCCTGTTGTGGGCGTACGCGGTGCTGAAGCCGTGGCCGTGCTCGACGACGACCGTGTTGCCGCCTCCCGGGGTCCACCCCGCGAAGCTCACGATCCCGTCCGCCGTCGCCTTCACCTCGGTCCCCAGGGGAACGGAGATGTCGAGCCCGGAATGGAACTTCTCCTCCCCGGACTTCGGGTGCTCGCGGTAGCCGTAGCCCGACGAGATGCGCCCCGGCGCGGGGAACCCGAGCGGGGTCGCGAGGTACAGGTCCTTCTGGTCCGCGATGTATTTCTTGATGTCGATCACCGATTCCATCGACTCCGAGATCTGCGTCCTCAGGAGCTCCATGTCGAGGGATCCCGTGTCGGAGAAGTCCGCCTGCTCGAGCACCGCGGTCTTCGACTTGAGGGAGAACAGCTTCCGGAACTCGTTCTCCGCGAGCTTGAGGGAGTACATCGTCGTCTTGAGCTCCAGGAACTGGGTCGACAGGTAGGAGAGCCGCTCGCGCATGTTGTAGTATTCGATCGTGCGCACGGAGACGGTGCCGATGTACGCGGTTCCGACGAGGAACAGGAGGACGGACAGGGCAATCCCGACGAACGGCACCCTGATGCTCAGCGTCTTCGTCCTGGAGTGCGGGACCATCATGATCGTGATGGGCGTGACGATCAATTTCAGGAACTTCTTCAGGCCGTCCATCGATTGCCTCCTTTCCCTGCCGCCCCGCGCGAAATCGCAGCTCTTTCGGGCAGACGGCAGAGTTCCCGCGACGCCGACGCTCAAAGAAGCAATTCCCGTACCAGGGGTGTTTGATGTATATAAGGTTGTTTTTATTGTGAAATATGTTTGCGGGCCGGCGCTCCCGCCTAACAATTTTTGTTCGCGTCGGCGCCAGGTGACGGTTTTCCGTCATGCGGCGGTCCGCCGCCGCGGCCTCGCCGCCGGCTGAATGCCCATAAGGTCTTGACAATCAACATGAATGTGTTATCGAATCGCGCCGCGACGCCCGTCGGGACGGGCGGTTTTCGAGGGCGTCGCGGACATCGCGGCGGGGGACAGGCCGGCGAAAGTTGCGGCGTCGCGCGATGCGCCGCGCCCGGTCACTCCGGGGTGTTCCGTCAGTCGGGGTGGCCGCCGATCCCGACCCCGGCCAGGGCGTGCAGCGCCGCGTACGGAACGTCGGCGGTCCCGTCCGCGACCGGGACGCGGGCGAACGACGCCGTCGCTTTGCCTTCGACCGGGAGGAAGAAGTCGCCACGGGCGCGGATCCTCTTCTCCAGGGCGGCCTGGACCGTGGGGCCCGACAGGTCGTAACCCCGCCCGAGCAGCCCCCCGTCCCCGGGAAGCTCCTTCCCGCGCACCGTGTTCTCCGGGTGCGCGACGACCGCGCCCGCCCCGACCCGGACGACGACCCCTTCCCGGTCCCACGCCCGGTTCACGGTCAGGAGGTTGAAGCCGTGGCTGATCGCGAACGCGCCGATCTCGGCGGGCCCGTCGACCAGGTAAAGCTTGTCGTGGACGAGTTCGACCTCCCACCCCCGGTGCCCCTCCCACCGCCCGATCCGCCAGCCATAGTAGATCGGGCTCCGGAAGGGCCGGGACCGGAAGCGTGCGCGCAGCTTGAGATCGGGCTGCCCCGCCTGGCGGATCGTCATCGGGGACGGAAATCCCAACGGGATGCCGACGCGGAACTCGACGGTCCAGTCGGCCGCGGCCGCGCACGCCGCGGCGAGGCCCATGGAGAGGATCAGGGAAAGGCCGAACGGAGCGAGACGCCGGTGCGCCGACCCGGGTTCCGGGGGCGCGCCCGACGGCCGGTTCCCCGTTACCGCGTCCGCCACCGGAATTCCCAGGGCGGCGTCGGGTTGGCGTCCCGCCAGAGCCCGCGCCGTTTCGCGCGCGCGTCCCGTTCCGCGCCGATGAACTCCGAGGCGTAAGGGGCGAAGAGGTGACGCCGGTAGGCCCACGCCCATCCCCCCCGGACC
>JBLMWX010000129.1:0-3362 GCA_050257455.1 Gemmatimonadota bacterium
CGGAGCGCGGGCGTTATCGCGACGTCGAGAGGGACGCCATGCACGACGACGCGTCGGAGAAGGTGTTCGACGACGACGACATGTGGAGGGTCTACGAGGGAGAGGGCGGATGAAGACGTTCGACGAGGCGTTCTACAAGGAGCGGGTCAACACCTTCCCGTTCGTGAAGCTCATGGGGATGCGCCTGCTGTCCGCCGCGGACGGGCGGAGCGTGATGGAGTGCCGCGTCCGCCCGCTCCTGCGGAACTCGTCCGGGACGCTCCACGGCGGCGTGATGGGTGCGCTCGTCGACATGTCGGTCGCCACGGCCCTGCGCAGCGTCATGCCGCTCTCCTCGCGGATGACGACCGTCGAGTACAAGGTGAACTTCCTCAAGCCGGTGGGATCGGGGACGATCACCGCCCTCGGCGTCATCCTTCGTCTCGGGCGGACCATCGCGGTCGGCTCCACCGAGGTCCGCAGCGCGGACGGCGAGGTCGTCGCCTTCGGCTCCGCGACGTACTACATCCTGAACGTCCGGGCGGAAGGGGAGAGCCCTGCTATAATCGGAAGGAAGAAACGCGGGGGGGGAAGGGCGCGATGACGAAGGAAGGTCCGATCCGGCCGGAGATGTTTGTCGGCGACGTGCTGAGGGATTACCCGGCCCTTCGGGAGAAGATCCGGGATCTGTTCGGGGCGGAATGCCTCCAGTGCCGTTCCAACAGGATGGAGACGATCATCTACACCTCCTGGCACAGGGGGCTCGATCCGAACCGGGTGGCCCGGGAACTGAACGCCGTCCTCAGGGAGAAGTGACCCGGGCGTTCCCGGGCTGCCTACCGCCGGAGCGCGTACCGCCCGTCCTGGACGACCACGTCCCCGGACGCCTCCATCCGCTCCAGGTGCTTGGACATGAGCGCCCGCTCCCCGTAATCGAACCAGGGGCCGGTCCGTTCCCTCCCGTAGACGATCCGCGCGGCGACGATCTCCTCCAGGGTGCGCGGCCGCGCGAGAACCCCCCGCAGCGCCTCCTCGCGGCGGTCGATGACCGCGAGGTACCCCTCCGTCCTGGCCCGGATGTCCCCGCGGTGGACCGGCTCCTCGTGGGAGACGACGTTCAGGGGCGCGCCGATGCCCGCCAGCCGCCGGGCCGACCGGCGGAAGGCGTCGATGCTCCCGGGCCTGTCCCCGTACCAGGGGCCGAAGGCGGTCAGGTCGTAGTCTCCCATGAACAGGATGCCGTCGTCGGGGAAGTGGAGGCAGAGGTGCCCGGGGGTGTGCCCGGGCGCGACGATCGCGACGGCCTCGGTGCGTCCGAACCGGAGCCGCTCGCCGTCGCTCAGGCGGCGGGCGACCGCCCGCGGCGCGTAGGGGAACTTCTCCGCGAACAGGCCCCGGAAGAACGCCTCGGCGGCGGTCCCGGACACGCCGTACCAGTCGAGGAACACGTCGAACGATTCGAGGGCGGGCGCGTCGCCGTCCGAGGCCCACACGGGGATGTCCGGGAACCGGTGAAGGAACAGGAAGTGATCCTCGTGGTAATGGGTCATGAGGACCGCCGCCAGGCCCTGCTCCCGCCGGAGCCGGGCGATCTCGTCGAGGTCGGACCCGCAGTCGACGAGGACGCCGCCGCCGTCGCGGATGTAGAGGGAGTGGGAGAACGGGTACCGGCCCCCCTTTCCCCCCTCGACGAGCCAGATCGCGTCCGCGAGCCGCCGGATCATGGCGCGCCCCCGCCCGCTTCCGCGGCGGAAGGGGTATCATGAACTGTCGAGTGCGCGTCTCCGGGGGGCGATGGGGGGATGAAGAGGATCCTGCTGCTGCCGTTCTGCCTTTCGAGGGGGGAGCAGGACGCGATCGAGCGGATGGCGGCCGGGAGCGGGTACGCGGTCGTCGTGGCGCGGTCGACCGCGCGGGCGCTGGCCGAGGTGCGCCGCCACGCCGGGCGGGGGGGCCGGGAGCCGGTCCGGATCGTGGGCGTGGTCTGCGACGGCCGCGCGCGCAAGGTCTGGGCCGGGCTCGTCCTGCTCAAGCTGCGCCAGCGGGGGAAGAGGGCCCTCGGGCTCCCCACCCGCCGCATCGAGCTTGCCCGCGTGGGGATCGTCGGCGGGACGAAGTCCGCCTTCGGCCGGAGGGACTGCCGGATCGGGTTCAACGCGGCGGACCGGGAGGGGCTGCGCCGCGCCCTCGCGGGGGGCGACACGTTCATGATCCTGTAGAGGGCGGGTCTCCCGGAACGCCGGCCGCGGGCGGCACCGTCGGCCCCTCGACGGGCCCGGCTTCCGGCGGATGGAAGAGGTCCTTCCGGCCGTGGATGGCGCGGGCCGTGCGGCAGCGCAACAGGAGGGCGCACAGGAAGTAGGCGGCGCAGACGGCCGCCCCCGCCGCCACCAGCCGGATCGCCGACCCCGTGAACGTCTCCCACGACACCCACCGGGAGGCCGACTCCAGCGCGCGGGACCCCGCGAACGCGGCGGCCAGCGCCGCGACGGCCATCTTCAGGTATTCCGGGATGTCGCGGATCCCCTGCGCCCCGATCGTCCTCCGCATCAGGATGCCGTAGAGCGCGGCCGCGTAGACGAAGATGCCGGCGGTGCTGGCGAGGGCGAGGCCCGCGACGCCCATCGACTGCGCCAGGACGTAGTAGGCGGGCAGGGCGAGCAGGAACGCGCCCGTTCCCACGAGGGTCGGGGTCCAGGTGTCCCGGAGCGCGAAGAACCCGCGCGAGACGATCGCCTGGGAGCACCACAGCGGGATCGCGACGGCGAAGACCGCCAGGGCCGAGGCGGTCTTGAGCGTGTCCTCGACGGTGAAGGCCCCCCGCTTGAAGACGAGGAGGACCACCTCGCGCGAGAGGACGCTCACGGCGGCGGCGGCGGCGCACGACACGAAGAACACCCAGCGCAGGGTGGCGGAGAGGGTGTGCCACATCGCGGTCTTTTCGCCCCGGGCGGCCTGTGCGGCGAGGAACGGGTAGGAGGCCACGCCCGACGCCTGCCCGAAGATCCCCACGGGCACCTGCATGAGCCGCCGCGCGTTGTTGAGCCAGGTGATCGCGCCCGCGATGAGGAACGACCCGAAGATCCGCGTCATCCACTCGTCCACGACGACGAGGGAGAAGCCGAGCATGATCGGGATGGAGAGGCGGACGAATTCCTTCAGCCCCGGGTCGGACAGGTCGATGCGGGGAGCGAACCGCAGGCCCGCCCGGCGCGCCCCGTGGACCTGGATCGCGAAGTTCCCGACGAAGGAGCCGCCGAGGACCCCCCACGCGAAGCCGTCCATGCCGTAGGCGCGCCCGAGCGCGAGGCCCCCGGCGATGATCCCGGCGTTGTAGACGAGCGGGGCCAGGGCGGGGACCAGGAACCGGTTCTTCGCGTACT
>JBLMWX010000130.1:0-8187 GCA_050257455.1 Gemmatimonadota bacterium
TCTGGTCGCTGATCCTCGTCTACCCGACCTTCACGATCCCGTTCTGCACCTGGCTCCTGATGGGATTCTTCAAGTCGATCCCGAAGGACATCGAGGAGCAGGCGATGATCGACGGGGAGAGCCGGCTCGGGGCGATGGTCAAGGTCGTCCTGCCGCTCTCGATCTCGGGGATCCTGACGATCGTCGTGTTCGCGTTCACCCTCACGATGCACGAGTTCATCTACGCCCTGACCTTCATCTCGGTCTCGGCCAAGAAGACGGTCTCGATCGGGGTGCCCACCGAGCTGGTGCGCGGGGATGTCTTCCGCTGGGGGTCGCTCATGGCCGGGGCGCTCCTCGCGAGCATCCCGGTGGCCGTCGTCTACACGTTCTTCCTGGACCGGTTCATCGCCGGGTTCACGATGGGAGCCGTGAAGTAAGGGGAAGGGGTGGCGATCGCCGGGACGTCGTTCAGCGACCTCCTGACTGAAGCCGCGTCGTCATTTCCGTCATGGGATCGTCCGCCACGCCGAAGGCGCTGCAGGCCTGCGGGGGTCCCCCGAGCGCAAGGCCGCACGTTCAGGACCGGCGGGCGCCTCGCAGAATTGCCTGCCCGTCGTTCCTTACAAGGCGCACAGCGGATGCCGTACTCCCCTCGGGACCGAGGAACTGCGAAGTCCGCGAAGGGCGCATGAGCACTGGGAGATGACCGCGGGGCACGTTCAGGAGCGAGGCCGGTCCGGCGCGGCCTGGAGCGCAGGGGGAGCCCCCGGGGGTGCGGCGCCTCACGGGGTCCGCCCCGGGCACGATGATTCCGTCGAGTCGCAGCGGTTACTTCTTGACGGTCGCTTCCTCGACGATGACCGCGTAGACGTAGCCGGCGCCGAAATCCTTGTCCTTCGCCAGGACGCCGCGGGCCGTGACGACGTCGCCGACCTCCGGAGAGTCCTGGGTCGTCACGACGACGTCGTGGGTCCCCTTCGCCGCGTCCCCGCTTCCGTCCTGGAGGTGGACCCAGTTCCGGTTCATGATGGAGCGCGACACCTTCACGACCTTTCCGCGGACCGCGATCTTCTTCCCGGCGAGGGCGGCTCCCTTCGCGTGGAGCTCCGCGACGGTATGGGCATCGGCGCCGGTCGCCTTGTCCACGTGAACGGGCCCGGACGGGGCGGCGACCGTTCCCCCGTGCGCCTTCTTCATCATCATCGTGTCCCCGCCGGCCAAGGCCGGTCCGTCCGCGATCGCGAACCCCAGCGTCGCGGCAAGCGCGACGATCCCTGCGAGGCGACTCATCGGCATATCTCCCTCGTGGTCTGGAACGACGCGCGCGCCGGCGCCGGTCGCCCCGAAGGCGACAGGGTATAACATCGGGAGCGGGGACTCAAGGCGTTTGGCATCGCTCCCGCGTTGTGGTAATGAAGACGGAAGCCCGCTCACGGGACATGGAACAAGGAGACGTCCGCGATGCCGCCAGACACCGACCGCACTCCCTTTCCGTGCCTGATGGTCGGATTCGACGGGCTATCGGTGCCCCCACTCCTTGCCCGGCGCCTGCGCGACGGAACCGTCTCGGGGGTGGTCCTGTTCTCGAGAAACGTGGAAGGGCCGCGCCAGGTCCGGGAGCTGTGCCGCGAGATCCGCGCCGCCGCCGGAAAGGGGCGGCCGGCGCCCTTCATCGCCGTCGACCAGGAGGGAGGCCGTGTCAGGCGGCTCAAGGACGACGGGTTCACCCAGTTTCCCCCGGCGCGCTGCTACGGGTCGTTCGGCCGCGGCGCCCCGGCGCTGGCGGAGGCGGCCGGGCGCGCGATGGCCGCGGAGCTGTCCGCGGTCGGGATCGATATCGACTTCGCCCCGGTCCTGGACGTGGACACCAACCCGCGCAACCCGGTCATCGGAGACCGGGCCCTCTCCTCCGATCCCGTCTCCGCGGCGCGGCTCGGGATCGCGTTCGCCGGCGGGATGATCGCGCGCGGCGTCGTCCCCGTGGGCAAGCACTTTCCCGGCCACGGGGCGACCGACGCGGATTCGCACCGGGAGCTCCCGGTGGTGCGCGGCTCCCGGGAGACGCTCATGGCCCGGGACATCCTTCCGTTCCGGCGCGCGATCCGCGCCGGGATCCCCGCCCTCATGACGGCGCACGTCCTCTACCCCGCGCTCGACCGGGACCGCGCCGCCACGCTCTCCCGGAAGATCCTGACCGACCTCCTGCGCGGCGAGCTCCGTTTCCGCGGCGCCGTCTTCTCGGACGCCCTGGAGATGAAGGCGATCACCGGTCACGTCGGGATCGGCGGGGCGGCCGTCGCGGCCCTCGGGGCGGGATGCGACGCGCTGCTCGTCTGCCGGGGCGACGAGGCGCTGCACGACGAGGCGGTCGACTCGCTGCTGCGGGCCTGCCGGGACGACGCGGCGTACCGTGCGGCCGCCGAAGCCGCTAACCGCCGGGTGTCGCGCCTTCGGGAGATCCCGGCGCGGCGGGAATCGGGGCGGGCGACCCTGCGCCAGGTGGGGAGCCGGAGGCACCGGGAGCTGGCAGCGCGTCTTCGCGAGCGCTGGGCAGGAAGCGCGCCAGCATCTCCGGTCGATAGATCCGGTAATATTGGAGAAGGTTGAAGAAGACGCGCCTCACGTAGAATCGCGTCTCCCGATACGTCATCCGCTCGAGGAAGAGCGCCGTGTCCCCGTCCGAGCCTTCCCACCATCGTGCCACCGCCGGATCTCCCGCGTTGTACGCCGCGACCGCCCTCACGAAATCCCCGTCGTAGGCCCTGAGGAGGCGCGCCAGGTAGGCCGCCCCGATCGCGACGTTCCGCTCCGGGCGGAGGAGATCCTTGCGGCTCGGCCTGCGCTTCTTCTCCTTCCGCGCCACCTCGGCCGCCGTGCCGGGCATCAGCTGCATGAGCCCGACGGCTCCCGCCGGAGAGAGCGCGTTGGCCTGGAACTGGGACTCCTGCCGGATGATCGAGTGGAGCACGAGGGGGTCCACGCCGGAGATCTTCCGGTCGCAGTCGCCCACGTACTCGGGTGCCAGGGGAAACTGCATCCGGTCGATGAGCCCGGCCGACGAGGGATCGGGCGAAAGCCCGCTCGTCTCGCGGATCGCCCCCTTCAGGTCCCCGGCCAGGTACCGGACGAGCGCGGGGATCCCCCCTTCGGCCAGGCCGAGCACCTTGCGCACGTTTGCCCGGTCGATCCGCTCGGCCTCGAGGACCGCGTAATCGACGACGCCGAGCGCGATCAGCCTCTCGGCCCGCCGGACCTTTTCCGCGTCCGCGGCGGTCCAGTCGGCTTTCCGGACCGTCTCCCACAGCTTGTCCCTGTCGCCGTCGCACCCCTTCGTGGCGCCTTCGGACGGGGCGTTCAGAAGCCCGAACGGGTCCCGGCCGAGCGAGCGGATCGCGAAGAGCGCGAAGGGTCCGGCGGAGGGATCCGCGGCGAGCGATCGCATCGCGGCGAGCGCCCGCTCCGGCTCCCCCGACTCGGCGAGCGCCCGCGCCCTCCAGTACGCGTGGCGCGCCCTCTCCACCGGGGAGAACCCGACCTTCTCGCCCTGCTCGAACGCCGCGACGGCCTCGGGGTACCGCTTGAGGCGATAGAGGGCGAACGCGTGCCGGAAGGCGGCCTCCTGGCGGATCGACTCGTCCCGGGCGTTGCGGAGCCGTCCGAACTCCGCCGCCGCCGCATCGACGTCGCCTTCCTCCTCCGCGATCCACGCCGCCTGGTACCTGGCCCGCTCCGCGATGGCGGGAGGCACGCCGGCCTCGGCGATCTCGAGAAACCGGGTTCGGGCGCTCGTGGTCCGCCCCGCCTTCCACTCCACCCGCGCGAACAGGAAGTCGATCTCAGACTTGACGGCGGGCGGGGCGCCCCCGGAGTACTTCGCGAGGAGATCCCTGGCCTCCCGGGTGTCCCGCTGCCTTCGGAGAAACTCGGCATAATCCAGGAGGACCGCGTAGTAGTCGTCGGACGACGGATACGTCCGGATCGCCTCCCTGTAAACCGCCCGGGCCCTGTCGTTCTCGCCCGCCATGGCGAGCGCCTTGGCCAGCTTCCCGAAGAAGGCCACGGGCAGGTCCAGGCGGGCGAGGGAGCCGTCCGACTTCCACGTCCAGATCCGCTCCATCGACCGGATCCCGCCGTCCTGGACCGTGTACGCCGCGAAGTTGTCCACGTGCGCCCACGCGGCCCGCGCGGAATGGGTCGCCGGCCCTTCGCGCGCCTCCGGGGTCCCGGTCGCCGCATTGTCCTGCTCGAGCAGCCGCGCCGCGATGTATCCGGCCGCGGCCCGGCGCCCGTTCCCGGAGACCGCTCCCCGGGACATCTCGAAAAACGTCCGCGCCGCCGCGAGGTCGTCCTCCTTCACGGCGGCGTAGGCGAACTCGTGCGCCAGGTAAGGGACGAGCGGGGAATCCGGATACGATTTCCTGAGGTCGTCCAGCGCGGCCGACGCGCCCGCGATGTCGCCGTCCCCCGCGAGGCACAAGCCCCGGAAGTAGAGAACGTAATCGCCGAGGTCAAAGGTCGCGGGATCGATCCTCGCGAGCCGCGCCCTCGCCTGGTCGAATTTCTCGTCGGCGAGAAGGGTCCACGCTTCCCGGAACAGCCCGTCGGGAGAGTCGTCCTTCGGCCAGGCGGGCGGCGCGAAGGCGAACAGCAGCGCCGCGGCGAGGAAGAGGATCGCCCGCGGGGCCCTCGGGGCGCAGCGGCTCTTCAACGGCTCCTCCGGGAGCGTTCCGTCGGACGATTCATGCCTTCCCGACTCCTCCGCGCGATCGTCGGCCATCGTCCCGATATGTTATCATCCGGTTTGTTTTCTCGGGAATCCGGGGGGCGCCGCATGGAGACCTCGCTCTCGACACATCTCTTCGCGTTCCACGACATCGACGATTATATCGCGTCGCTGTTCGCCCGGTTCGGCTTCCCGTGCGCGGAGCTCTGGGCGATGCCCCCCCACTTCCCGTACCGCGACCCCGAAGCGGCGGACCGGATCGCCGCCGTGCTGTCGCGCCGGGCCGTCCGGACCGCGAGTCTCCACGCGCCCCTTTACCCCGACGTGCGCACCTACCGGAAGGACCGCTGGTTCTCCCTTTCGTCCGACGACGAGGAGCACCGGCTCGAATCCGTGGCGGCCACGGCGGCCGCCGGCGCGTGGCTCGCGCGCAACGGCGGAGGCACCCTCGTGGTGCACACCGGCTTTCCCGCGGCCGACTGGTTCCCGCGCCGCTGGGGCGCCTTCCTGAGCTCCATGAACGAGCTCCTCGACCGGGTGCCCCCCGACACGCGGCTGGCCGTGGAGAACACGCCGCTTCCCTCGGGCCGCGTGGAGGTCATCCTCGACATCGTCGCGCGCTACCCCCCGGACCGCGTCGGGGTCTGCCTCGATCTCGGCCACGCGAACATCCAAGGCGCGATCCTGCCCGCGATCGGCGCCGCGGCGCCGCGCCTGATCCACGTCCACGCCTCGGACAACGACGGGGAGCGCGACGACCACCTGGTGCCCGGCCGCGGCTCGATCCCCTGGGGCCCCGTGTTCGACGCGCTCCGGGACGCGGGCTTTCCCGGTCCGCTGACGGTGGAGCTTCGCGACAGCGTCCGGGGCGAGAACCCGCGTTACCGCAGCTTCGAGGAGCTCCTGGCCGAATGCCGGGCGGCGCTCGACCTTTATCTCGACGGGAGGCGATAGGCGCATGGCGGACGAGCGCGCGGTCCGGGCGGCGCTTTCGGCCGTCTTCAAGGAGCCGGCCCGGGTCGCCGGGATCTCGGCGCTGGCCGGCGATGCCTCGACGCGGCGCTACTCCCGCGTCCGGATGGCGCCCGGCTCCCCGCTTGCCTCGCTCATCCTCATGGAGTACCCGGACGACGTCGCCCCCGGGGCGGAGCTCCCCTTCGTGAACGTCCATCGTTACCTTCGCAAGGCCGGCGTGCCCGTCCCGGAGATCTACCACGCGGCGCCCGAGGCCAAGCTCCTGGTCCTGGAGGACGCGGGCGACGTGATGCTCGAGGGGGCGGTCGCCGCCGCGAAGACGCCGGACGGGTTCCTCCCCCATTACGAGCGATGCATGGAGATCCTCGTCCGGATCCAGTGGGAGGGAACCCGGGCGCTCGACCGGGACGCGATTCCGGCGCGCCTCGCGTTCGATGTTCCGAAATTCGCGGAGGAGATCGACTTCTTCTTCGAACATGCCGTGAGGGAGTACGGGGAGATCGCCCTCCCCGAAAGCGAGCGGCGGGCGATCGAGGACCAGTTCCTGCCCGTCCTCGAACAGCTGGCCGGGCTCCCGCGGGTCCTCGCGCACCGGGACTACCACAGCCGCAACGTGATGGTCGTGCCCCCCGCGCGTCCCGGCGGCCGGTCGGACCTGCGCATCCTGGACTTCCAGGACGCGCGGATGGGCAATGTCTTCTACGATCTCTGCTCCATTCTCCGCGATTCGTACGTGACGCTCCCGGAAAAGGTGGTCGACCACCTGACGTACGTCTACCGCCACGCGGCGCCGGCGGAGCTGAAGCGGACGGCGGGGGACCGCGCCGACTTCGCCTACCGTCTCGACCTCGCGGCGCTCCAGCGAAACGTCAAGGCGATCGGGACGTTCGGAAACCAGGCGCGGAACCGGGGCAAGACATTCTACCTCCGCTTCATCCCCCCGACGGTCGCGCACCTCTCGGCGAACTTCGAGCGAAACCCCCGGATGCGCCCGCTGGCCTCGAGGCTGCGCCCGATCCTGTCGCTCCTCGCCGCGAAGGCGGCGGAGGAGGCGCCGCCTTGAGGGGGATGATCCTCGCCGCCGGCCTGGGGACGCGCCTTCGGCCCCTGTCGTACGAGCTCCCCAAGCCCGTCGTCCCCGTCCTGGGGCGGCCCCTGTGCACCTACAACATGGAGTTCCTCTCGCGGGCGGGGGTGCGCGAATTCGTTCTCAACCTCCATACCCATCCCAGGCTGATCCGGCAGCGCGTGACGGCATGGGCGGGCCGCAAGATGCGGGTGGAATACGCGATGGAGCCGGTCATCCTCGGCACCGGGGGCGGGATCTGGAACGCGAGGGGCTTTCTCTCCGGCGGCACGTTCGTCGCGGCCAACGGCGACACCATCGTCGGCTTCCCGCTGGCCGCCGCCCTCGCCTTCCACCGGGAGAGGAAGGCGCTCGCCACGCTCGTCCTCTTCCCGGATCCCGCGAAGCGGTACACGCCCGTCTGGATCGCCCCGGATTCTCGGATCACCGGGTTCGGGAGCGAGGCGGGAGAGGGAGCGCGTTCCGGGTTCTACACCGGCTGCCAGATCGTCGAGCCCGACCTGCTGGCCCGCATCCCTCCCGGAAGGGCGTCGTGCGTCATCCGCGAGACGTACCGCCCGCTCGTCGCCGCGGGCGCCCCGGTGTTCGGCTTCCTGACCTCGGGAACCTTCCGGGAATTCGGCTCGCCCGCGGATTACCTGTCCGGGACCCTCGCGCTGCTCGTCGAGAAGGCGCAGGAGGGAAAGCTGCCGCGCGCGGACGCTCCGGGAGTCACGATCGCGCCCCCCGTCTTCATCTCGCCGAGGGCGAAGATCGCCCCGGGCGCGACGGTCGGTCCGGACGTCGTGATCGAGGAAGACGCGTCCGTCGGCGAAGGGGCCGCCGTCTCACGATCCATCCTCTGGCCGGGCGCATCCCTCGCGCCGGGGCAGACGCTGGCCGGCGCCATCCTCACCCCCGCCCGCCGCGTCACCCCCTGAAAAGACCGCAAGCCGGCTCTCCCGGCGGTTCGCGGAGCGCCTACCCGGTCAGGAGGCTGACCGGGTTCTCCATCCGCCCCTTGAAGTCCTCCAGAAAGCGGGCCGCCTGTGCGCCGTCGGCGACGCGGTGGTCCACCGACAGCGTGGCCTTCATCAGCGATGCGATCCGGACCTCCCCGCCGGCCGCGACCGGCCGGCGGCTGACGGCGCCCACCGCGAGGATGGCGGCCTCCGGGGGATTGATCACCGCGACGAACGCGTCGACGTCGAACATGCCGAGGTTCGAGATCGTGAACGTGCCGGGGCCCAGGTCCTCCGGCCGCAGCCTGTTGGCGCGCGCGCGCTCCTGAAGCGCCCTCGACTCGGCCGCGATCGTCTTCAACGATTTCCTGTCCGCATTCCGGAGAACCGGCGAGAGGAGCCCGGCCTCCAGCGCGACCACGATGCCGATGTTGACGTCCGGGTGCAACTCGAGGCTGCCGTCGCGGTAGGACGCGTTC
>JBLMWX010000131.1:0-5272 GCA_050257455.1 Gemmatimonadota bacterium
CGAAGGACTTCGCCGAGCGCGTCCGTCTGCGCCGCCGCCGCGTAGCGGCGCGCACGGAGAAGGGGCCGCGGGTCCGACAGCGCGCCGGCCGCGATGCGCCATTCCCGGCGCGACGTCTCCCGCCCGTAGCGCTCGGCCTTCCGGCACCGCGCCTCGAGCGCCTCCGCGCGGTCTGCCATCTCCGCGCGGTCCGGCACCGCCATCTGCGCCGCCGCCGTGGGCGTCGCCGCGCGGTGGTCCGCCGCGAGGTCCGCGAGCGTGAAGTCGGTTTCGTGGCCGACGGCGCTGATCGTGGGCACGGGCGCGGCCGCGATCGCCCGGACGACCGCCTCCTCGTTGAACGCCCACAGGTCCTCGACCGATCCGCCGCCCCGCCCGACGATGAGCAGGTCGATCCCCCCGCGGGCGGCGATCGCGCCGATCGCCCGCGCGATGTCGTCGGCGGCCCCTTCTCCCTGGACGAGGGCCGGCGCCAGGGTGATCCCGATCGCGGGCCACCGGCGCCGGGCCACGCGGATCATGTCGCGCAGCGCGGCTCCGGCCCGCGACGTGACGATGCCGATCCGCGCCGGGAACGGGGGAAGGGGCCGCTTGCGCGCGGCGTCGAAGAGCCCCTCGGCCGCAAGCCGCTTCTTCCTCCGCTCGAGCTCGAGGAGCAGGCTGCCGAGCCCGCGGACCTCCACGGACTGGGCGTAGATCTGGTATTCGCCCTTCTTCTCGTAGACGCCGATCGACCCGGTGACCACGACCGTCTGGCCGTCCCGGACGTCGCCGACGACGAACCGCTCCCGGCCGCGGAACAGGACGACCCGGATCTGGGCCCCCGCATCCTTGAGCGAGAAGTACCGGTGTCCCGACGGGTAGACCTTGTGGTTGGAGACCTCTCCCTCCACCCGGACCGCGCGGAACGCCCCCTCGAGGCACGACTTGATGCGCGCCGTGAGCTCCGTGACCGAGAGGACGCCGTCCAAGGTCACTCCTTCCGCGCCGCCAGGAGCTCGTCCAGGGTCACCGGACGGACCCCCTGCGCGCGGAGCCCCGGGAGAAGCCCCGCGACGAAGCGCACCGTCTCGGGCTTCCCGCGGCAGAGGAGGACCGCGGCGCCCTTCTCGCGGGCGATGGAGACCGCCTTGTCCCACCGGCCGCGCATCTCGGCGGGCGAGAGCTCCGGGTCCATGGAGACGTCGCGGCGCGCCGCCGGAATGCCGGCGATCCGGGCCGCCTCGACGGCCTTCGACTTCGCCGTCGTCACGCTGTCGACGAGGTAGAGCCCCTTCGCCCGGAGAAGCTCCGCGAAGGTCCCCATCGCCTCCGGGTCCGCCGTGAAGGCGGATCCCATGAAGTTGCTTGCGCCGGCGGCGCTCGGGACATCCTGCGCCATCCGCGAAAGGAGCGCCCCCATCGCGTCCCGGGACATCCCGCGCCGCATCCGGAACCCGTCGGTCCTGTCGGAAACGGGAGCTTCCGGCTCCATCGGCACGCTGATGAGGACGGTGAACCCGCGGGACCGCGCCGCCTGGGCGATGCGGCGCGACGAGGGCCCGAACGGGATGACCGCCACGGAGACCTTCTCCGGCATCTTGAGGCACTCCGCGTCGGCCGTCGGGTCGTACCCGAGGCCGTCCACGACGACCGCGAGGCGGCCTTCGCCGGGAAGTCCGGAAGCGGCCGGGGGAGCGGGAGCGCTTCCGGGGTCGGGCCTCTGGCCGATCTTCATGGGGGCAGGCAGCGGCTGGGAAAACGGGGACTCCGGGCGGCGGCCGGGGATGAGAAGCGCCGCAGCGACCGCAAGGAGTCCGGCCAGGAACGCCCCGAGCATGAGCATTCCGATCCGCCATGCCCTGCGGTCACGCCACCGCGGCCGACCCCCCTCTTCGTTCATACGCTCCCGGGCGGCGGGCGTCAGGACGCCTTGGGCTTGTCCAGGTACCGGGACTTGAAGAGCTCCCATCCTTTGAGGAGCTCGACGGCCCGCTCGAGCTGCGGATCCTTGCCGTCGTCCCGCGGCCCCATCATGGACGGCGCTTCGTCCTTCGTCCCGCCGGCCCCGCCTTCCTTCGCCGGTTTCTTCGGCGCCGCGGATTCCTCGTCGGACTTCGACCCGCCGTCCCCTTCCCCTTCGCCCTCGCCCCTGAGGTGCCGCTCGATGTCCTTCTCCCTGAGGGACGGGTGCCCCTCCGGGGCCTCCCGGCCGTCCCGGACGACGATGTCCGGCTCGATCCCCGTCGCCTGGATCGAACGCCCGTTGGGCGTGTAATAGCGGGCCGTGGTCAGGCGGAGCGCCGAGCCGTCCTCCAGCGGAAGGATGGTCTGGACGGATCCCTTTCCGAAGGTCTTCGATCCGAGCAGGATCGCCCGGCCGTGGTCCTGGAGCGCCCCCGCGACGATCTCGGACGCGGAGGCGGAGCCGGCGTTGACGAGGACGACGATCGGGAACGCGGTGTAGGTCCCCTCCTTGTGGGCGAAGTACTTGTACTTCTGCGACTCGATCCGCCCGTCCGTGTAGACGATGAGCCCCGACTCGATGAACTCGTCGGACACCTTGACCGCCTGGTCCAGGAGCCCGCCGGGATTGTTCCGCAGGTCGAGGACGAGCCCCCGGATGCCCTCCTTCCCCTTCCCGGCGGCCTCGAGCGCCTTTTCCAGCTCCGCGCTCGTGTCCTGCTGGAACTGGATCAGCTTGACGTAGGCGATCCCGTCCCCCATGTCCTTCGACTTGACGCTCCTGATCTTGATGATGTCCCGCGTGATCGTGTAGTCGCGGGGCTCGGTGAGGCCCTCGCGCATCACCGAGATCGTGACCTTCGTCCCCGGCTCGCCGCGCAGCTTCTTCACCGCGTCGGTGACCGTCATGTCGCGCGTCGACTCCTTCTCGATCCTGACGATCTTGTCGCCCGCCTTGAGCCCCGCCCTGAAGGCGGGAGTGTCCTCGATCGGGGCGATCACCGTGAGGACGCCGTCCTTGACGCCGATCTCGATGCCCAGGCCGCCGAACACCCCCTTCGTCTCGACCTCGACCTGCTTCAGCATGTCCGGGGTGAGGTAGGAGCTGTGCGGGTCGAGCGTCTGGAGCATCCCCTTGATGGCGCCCTGGATCAGCTCGTCCGTGTTGGGCTCTTCCACGTAGCTCGCCTGGATGACGGAGAGGACGTCCCCGAAGATCTTGAGCTTCCCGAAGACCGCGTTGGCCTGGGCCCACTGCCGGGACGCCGTGATGTCCCCGGACAGGAAGCCCACGATGAACACGAGGATGACGGCCGCGGGGGCCAGCCACCTCCTCCGGTTGCTCCCCTCCCGAGCGGGGCGCCTCGCCGCACGAAACATTCGCCGCCTCCTTCGCCTTTCCCGGAAATCCCTTGAGATCAGTGCGGTCCGAGCGAGATCACCGACGCGGGATCGACGGCGGCTCCCCCGGCCCTGAGTTCCAAGTATAACACCGATTTTCCGCCCGGGCTTTGGGGAAGTCGGCCCACGACCTCGCCGCGCGCCACGATCCGGCCCCGTTCCGCGGAATAGGACGCGGCCTTCCCGTACACGGAGAAGAGGCCCGCGCCGTGCTGGATGATCAGGACCTTCCCGAACCCGGAGACGCTCCCGGAGAACACGACCTCGCCGCGCCCGACGGCGCGGATCGCGCTCCCGGACCCGGTCTCGATCTCGACGCCGTGGCTCTCCACCTCGACGTCGAAATCGGGGTCGCGCTGCCGCCCGAAGCGGACCGTGACCTTCCCGTTCACGGGGGGAACGAGCCCGCCGGCGACCCGCGAGAACAGCGACGGCCAGTCCTTCTCGGGAACGGCCTTCCGCCGCCGGTCCCTGTCCCGCATCCTTCGCTCGATCCGGGCGACGAGGGACTCCATCCGGGCGACCCGCGCCCTCAGGCGCTTGAGCTCCTTCTCCTTCCGCTTCTTGCGCGCCGAAAGGTCCGCCAGGGACTTCTCCTCCGCCCGTCTCTGCGACAGGAGCGCATCCCCGACCCGCTTCTCCCGCTCGATCTTCCGCTCGGACAGCTCGAGGCGGCGCTCGATCCCGGAGACAAGGTCCTCCTTCCGCTCCTTGTCCTCCGTCAGGCGGGTCACGCGGCCGGACGCGGAGACGAGGGCGAGCCGGGCGAAGCGCCGGAGGCGGGTCTCCCGCGGCGGGAGGACGCCGGCCCTGTCCCTCGCCTGCAGGAAGACGACCGCGGCGGTGCTCCGCAGGCGGGTGCGGGCCCGGTCGCGCTGCGCCTCGAGCTCGCGGACCTCCCCTTCCGCGCGCGAAAGGTCCGCCCCGAGCTCCTCGAGCTTCCGGTCGATCCGCGCGACGAGCCGCCGTTGCCGCGCAAGCTTCGACCTGAGGGCGCCCACGCGGTCGCGCGCCGACTTCTCCCGCCGGATGGTGTCGGCGAGCTCGGCCGCGGTCTTCTCCGCCTTCCGCCGGATCTCCGTGAGGCGGGCCTTCTCCTTCCGGAGCCGGCTCACGCTCTCGCGCGCCCCCGCCGCGCCGGCCGCCCCCGCGTCCGCGGCCAGGACCGCGAGGACGAGGAACGCGAACGCGGCGGCCGCGACCGCGCGCACGGCGGCTACCTCCGCGCGGCGCGCCATCCGGCGACCGACGCCGCGCCCGACAGCAGCGCGGCGGAGAGGATGAACAGGACGGGGGCGGCGACCGCGTCCGGGACCAGAAGATCGAGCGGCGACCCGACGGCGGCGCCGACGAGGGAATAGCGGGCGCCCAGGAGATGATACGCCGCGGCGGCGGCCCCGAGCGACACGAGCGCCAGGAATCCGCCGCACAGGGAGGCCGCGCCGGCGCGCCGCAGCGCCACCCCGCGGGCCGACGCCCCGCGCGCCGCCACGAAGTCGAAATCGGCGGCGTGCCCGAGGGCGCGCGCCTTCTCCTGGACGACGAACACCGCGAAGAACGCGGCCGCCATGAGGGCGAACCCCGCCCAGAGCGCCGCGTCCACCCATCGCTTGACGCGCAGCAGGCGCGACGCCGTCCTCCCCCCGGTCAGGAGATCGTCCACCTGCGGGAGGGGACGCAGCGCCGTCTCCACGGACGCGACGCCCTCTTCCGAGAGGCGGTCGGGGCGCAGGCGGATCTCCACGTACCCGGGGAGGGGATTGCCCCCGGCGTCGCGGAGCGATTCGAGGCCGGGATAGGCGGCCGCGAATTCCTTCCAGGCGTCCTCGGGGCTCTTGTAGAGGGCCGACGCCACCCCCGGGAGGCGCGAGACCTTGTCCGCGATGCCCCGCCCTTCCGCCTCGGAGACGTCGAGGCGCAGGACCGC
>JBLMWX010000132.1:0-2634 GCA_050257455.1 Gemmatimonadota bacterium
CGCGTGGAGCTTGGCGAAGGCCGCCGCGACGTTCCGCCGCAATCCCTCGTCGATCAGCGCCGCCTCCGGGGCCGTCCCCGCCGCCGGCCCGACGTCGCGCCCGTAGGGCCCGTCCCGGAGATCCGCCGCGACCGCCTTGAGGTCGGGGAGGGCGAGGAGCCGCGCGTAATCGTTCCGGGACAGCAGGGCGCCCCACATCGCCCGCACGCGGGCGTTAAGGTAGAAGAGGTCGCTCATCGGGGGCCCCCAGCAGGCGGTCGATCTCCGCCAGCAGCTCCGGCATCGCCTTGGAAAGCCGGGATCCGAGCGTGTTCCGGACGAGAAACCCGCCGTCGGCCGAGGACACCTCGACGCCGCCGAGCTCCCCCTCCGGCAGGGGCTCGAACCGGAACCGCGGCCCGGTCGCGACGGACCGGAGCGCGGCCAGCGCCGCCGCGTCCCCGCGCAGGACCGCCTCTCCCGGCGGGAGCTCCGCACGGATTTCCTCGTACAGCCGGGCCACGATGCCCGGATACGCCGCGTCCCCGGGAAGTCGCGCCAGCCGCTCCTCGAGGCCGGCGAGGATCTCGGCCGCCAGCGCGGCCCGGGCCCTGAATCGCATCGCCCGGACCTCGATGCGCGCGCGGTTCTCCCTCGAGGCGCGCGCGCGCGCGACGTCCCGGGCCAGGGCCTCGCGCGACTCCCGTTCCAGCTCCCCGGCGCGCGCGATCGCGGATGCCCGGAGGCGCACGGCCTCCCCGCGGGCGCGGCCGAGGATCTCCTCCCTCCGGAGCTCGGCGTCCCGGATCAGGTGCCGGACCAGGTCCTCGTGCCCCATCCCTCCCTCATTTCAGGGTCGTGAGAATGAGGATCGCGACGGTGAACCCGAAGATGACGAGGGTCTCGGGGATCACCAGGAGAATGATCACCGTCCCCAGCGACTCCGGCTTTTCGAGGATGGCCCCGACGGCCGCCGCCCCGATGCGGGCCTGGGCCCAGGCGGTGGCCAGGGCCGACAGCCCGATCGCGAGCGCCGCCGCCAGCGCGATCAACCCGATCGTCATCGCATCCTCCTCTCCCGGCCTTTTCGAAAGGCCGTCACGCGAAGCTCCGGAACGGCTTGTACGCCCGTCCCCCCGCGACGAAGAAGTTCTCGAAGAACTCCACGTAATGGAGCCGCATCGACTGGATGGCGGGGGACAGGACACCGAAGGCGAGGTTCACCGCGTGCAGGACCAGCGCGGCCGGGATTCCGAGGAGCGGCGCCGCCGTGAACGCGATCCGGTTCGCCGCGAACGCGAGGGCCACCGACGCGACGCCGACCCCCATGATCCGCAGGTACGAAAAGACGTTCATCAGGTTGTGGAGCTCCATCGCCGCCTTCGGACCGCCCGCCAGGAAGACGACGGGGAGGCACGCGAGGAGGACGAGGCCCGCGGGGCGGACCGCGGGGCGGGGAAGGACGCCCGCAACCCCGGCGATGAGGACGAGCGCGGCGACTACCAGGACGAAGCCGGCCGCCTTCGCGACCGCGTCGCCCCATCGCCCGCGCCGCAACGCGGTCACGATGCCGAGCCCGACGCCGAGAAGGACGTGGACCGCCCCGACGGCCAGCGCGAAAAGCATGGCCGTCGTGAAATCCCTCATCCGGTGGAGGAGCAGGGGCCGCACGCCCGCCCGCTCCCCGAGGTCGCCGAAGAACTCGCCGTAGGCGAACCCCCACCCCACGACGGACAGCGCCGAGACGGCGAAGATCGACGCCAGGTCCGCGACCAGCGGATCCGACCGGAAGCGCCGCCGCGCGAGGAGGGCCAGCCCGAGGAGCAGTGCGCCGTAGCCGACGTCCCCGATGATCGCGCCGTAGAACAGGGGGAAGAAGACCGCCACGAGGGGCGTCGGATCGATGGTCCCGTAACGGGGCAGCGGCAGGACCCGGGTGAAGACCTCGAACGGGCGGATCCAGCGCGGGTTGCGAAGGGCCACCGGGACGTCCTCCTCGTCCGGCCGCGCGATCGGAAGCTCGTCGACGACCACGAGGGGGCCGAACGACGCGGCCAGCGCGTCCCGGACATCCCGGAGCCCGTCGCGCGGGACCCAGCCGTGCAGGACGAACGTCTTGCGGGTTTCGTAAAAGGATGCGGACGTCCGGATCCGGTCGATCCGGTTCTCGAGCCAGAGACGCAGCCGCACGAGCGGCTCCCGCCGGCGCCGGGAAAGGTCCGTGAGCTCGGCGTCGATCTCGCGGATCTCCGCGGGAAGCTCCCGCTGCTTCGCCCGGATGATCGCGAACGCCTCGCCGACCGGCTTGTCCGCCACGGAGGCGGGCAGGCGCAGCTCCCCGATGTTCTTGCCGTAGAGGAGCGCCTTGGCCTCCGCCGCCTTCTCCCTCGGGAACACGAGGAGGGCCGCAAGCGTGTCCTTGTCCACCTCCCGGTAGATGATCTCGTGGTTCCCGCCGGTCAGGCGGGCGAGGGCCTGGCTCAGGACCGGCGCGACGTCGCGCTCCTGCGCCTGGATGACGAGGCCGGTGCACTCGAGCTCGCGGCTTTCGCGGACCATCGCGATCAGCGGAGAGAGCGCGTCGAGCACCCTGTCGTACCGGGAGTAGATCGACAGATCGTCTTCGCGCGCCTTCCGCGCGGCGACGAGGGCGGC
>JBLMWX010000133.1:0-3327 GCA_050257455.1 Gemmatimonadota bacterium
TGGACAGCCTCGGCGTCGCGAAGCTCATGGCCAAGGCGGTGGAGCTCGAGAAGCCGGACCTGGTGATCATGGGGAAGCAGGCGGTCGACGACGACAACAACCAGGTGGGCCAGATCCTGGCGGCGATCCTCGGGTGGCCCCAGGCGACCTTCGCGTCGAAGGTGGAGTTCGCCGCGGACGGGAAGACGGCGAACGTGACGCGCGAGGTGGACGGGGGGCTGGAGACGATCGAGGTGGCGCTCCCGGCGGTGGTGACGACGGACCTGCGGCTCAACGAGCCGCGGTACGCGTCGCTGCCGGGGATCATGAAGGCGAAGAAGAAGGAATTGAAGGTCCTCGCGGCGGCGTCGCTCGGCGTCGACACGTCGCCGAAGGTGCAGGTCCTCTCCCTGGCGCCGCCGAAGGAGCGGGTCGGGGGCCGGAAGGTGGCGGACGTCGCCGAGCTGGTCGCGAAGCTCCACAACGAAGCCAAGGCTCTCTGAGGTTCAAGGGTCGAAAAGTTCAGGAACGTCCCTGAACTTTTTCCCCAGTTTTTTCCGGAGGTCTGAGGAGATGGCGGATATCCTGGTCGTGGTCGAGCATCAGGACGGGGTCTTCAAGAAGCCGACGCTGTCGGCGATCACGGCGGCGAAGGCGCTGTCGGGGCTGTCCGGCGGCGCGGTGGACGCGCTGGTCCTCGGACAGGGGGCGGCCGCCGTCGCGGACACGGTCGCCGGGTACGGGGTGCGCAGGGTCCTTCTCGGCGAGGGGCCGGCGTTCGCGGCGTACCTCGCGGCGGCGTACGCGCCCGCGGTGGCGCAGGTCGTGAAGGAGAAGGGGTACGGCGCCGTCTTCGCGCCGGCATCGACCTTCGGGAAGGATTTCATGCCGCGGCTGTCGGGGCTCCTCGATGCGCCGCTGGCGAGCGACATCGTGGGGCTGTCGCAGGAGGGCGACGCGTTGCGCGTGCGGCGGCCGATGTACGCCGGCAACGCGGTCGCCACCGTCGCGATGTCGGGCGCCCCGCTCCTGTTCACCGTGCGCCAGACCGCCTTCGACGCGGCGGCCCCGTCGGGGGAGAAGGCGCCGGTGGAGGCGGTTTCCGTCGCGGCGGACCCCGGGGGCACCCGGTTCGTCTCCCGGCAGGAGACGAAGTCGGACCGCCCGGAGCTCACCGACGCGCGCGTGGTCGTCTCGGCTGGCCGCGGGATCAAGGCGCAGGAGAACTTCAAGCTCGTCGAGGAGCTCGCGGACGAGCTCAAGGCGGCGATCGGCGCCTCGCGGGCCGCGGTCGACGCCGGGTGGGCGCCGAACGACTGGCAGGTGGGGCAGACGGGCAAGATCGTCGCGCCGGAGCTCTACATCGCCCTCGGGATCTCGGGGGCGATCCAGCACCTGGCCGGGATGAAGGACTCCAAGGTGATCGTCGCGATCAACAAGGACGAGGAGGCGCCGATCTTCCAGGTGGCCGACTACGGGCTCGTGGCCGATCTCTTCAAGGCGGTCCCGGAGCTCGTCGCGGAGATCCGGAAGCTCAAATCCGCCTGAACTTCGAGCGGCCGGGAGGCGAAAAGCCCCTTGGGGAGACCGTGACGCCCCGCGGGGCCCGGTCCCGTCATCCGCGCGAGTCCCTTTCCCGAGGAGGTCCGGCATGGCGGACATCGAAGCCCCGAGCGATCTTTACTCCCGCCTGAAACGGAAGAACTTCACGGCCGCCGTCCTCGGGCTCGGGTACGTCGGGCTGCCGCTCGCGATGGAGTACGCCGACGCGGGGGTCCCGGTGATCGGGATCGACCTCGACGGCGCCAAGGTCCGGGCGCTCCGGGCCGGCAAGTCGTACATCGACGACATCCCCTCCGAGTCCCTGAAGAACGCCGTGGAGATGGGCCTCCTGCGGACGACGACCGACTTTTCGGCCCTGGCCGAGGCCGACACGGTCAATATCTGCGTTCCCACCCCCCTGCGGAAGACCAAGGACCCGGACCTCTCGTACATCGTGAGCGCCGCCGAGCAGGTGGCGAAGTATCTCCACAAGGACATGCTGATCGTCCTCGAGAGCACGACCTACCCGGGGACCACCGACGAGGTCCTCGTCCCGATGTTCGAGGCGGGGGGTCTGAAGGTGGGGCGGGACATCTTCCTCGCGTTCTCCCCGGAGCGGGTCGACCCCGGCAACGCGCGGTTCACGACGAAGAACATCCCGAAGGTGGTCGGGGGGGTGACGCCGCGGTGCACGAAGATGGCGGCCGCCCTCTACGGCGGCGTCCTCGAGAGCGTCCACCCGGTCTCGAAGGCGAGCGTGGCGGAGATGGTCAAGCTGCTCGAGAACACCTTCCGCTCGGTCAACATCGGCCTGGTCAACGAGATCGCGCTCATGTGCGACCGGATGGGCATCGACGTCTGGGAGGTGATCGACGCCGCCAAGACGAAACCGTTCGGGTTCATGCCGTTCTATCCGGGCCCGGGGATCGGCGGGCACTGCATCCCCCTCGACCCGTTCTACCTGTCCTGGAAGGCGAAGCAGTACGGCTTCGAGTCGCGCTTCATCGAGCTCGCGGGGGTGATCAACGGCCAGATGCCGCACTTCGTGGTCGGCAAGGTCGCCGACGCGCTCAACCGGTTCCGGAAGCCGGTGAACGGGGCCAGGGTGCTCATCCTGGGCGTGGCGTACAAGAAGAACATCAGCGACGTGCGGGAGTCGCCCGCGCTCGACATCATGCAGCTCCTGCAGCGGAAGGGGGCGGCGCTCGCGTACTGCGACCCGCACGTTCCGGTCCTGTCGGAGCACGGGATCGCGCTGAAAGGGGAGAAGTTCTCGGCGGCGGCGCTGCGGAAGGCGGACTGCGTCGTCGTGGTGACCGACCACGACGCCTTCGACTGGCGCCTCGTCGCCCGGGAGGCGAAGGTGGTGGTCGACGCCCGCAACGCGCTCAAGGGCAGGAACGGCAAGAAGATCGTCAAGCTCTGAAAAGTTCAGGGACGTTGTTGAACTTTTCGTTCCGGGGGCCTGCAGCCGGGTCGCAAAGTTGAAGAACGTCCCTGAACTTGGCTGGGGAGGGCGGATGACCTACCTGATCACGGGGGGGGCGGGCTTCATCGGCTCGAACCTCGCCTCGGCGCTGCTCGCGGCGGGGCGCCGCGTCCGGGTCCTCGACAATTTCCTGACCGGCAAGCGCGAGAACCTCGCGGGGCTCGCCGACAAGTACGGAAAGGCGTTCGAGCTGGTCGAGGGGGACCTGCGCGACCTCGCCGCCTGCCGGCGCGCCGCCGAGGGCGCGGCGTTCGTTCTCCACCAGGGAGCGCTCCCGTCGGTCCCCCGGTCGGTCGCCGACCCGGTCCTCACCAACG
>JBLMWX010000134.1:0-20490 GCA_050257455.1 Gemmatimonadota bacterium
CATGTACAGGAGAATCCTGGTTCCCGCGGGCGGGAGCGATGCGGAACTCGTTGCGCGCGAGAGTCCGGTGCCGGTCCTGTCGGTCCGCGCCACCTCCCGACCCGCGGGTCATTTCCGGAACATCGCGGCGAACTCCCCGACGATCCCGCGCCGGAACGCAAGCACGCAGACCACGAAGATTCCGCCGGTGATCACGGTCACCCATTCGCCGAGATCCGCACCATAGTGCTGCAGGCTGACCACCACCCCGGCCCCGACGATCGGGCCGAACATTGTGCCCATTCCCCCCAGCAGCGTCATCAGGACCACCTCCCCCGAGGTGTGCCAATGGACGTCCGTGAGGGACGCCAGCTGAAAGACGAGGGCCTTGGTTGAGCCCGCCAACCCGGACAACGCCGCCGATATCACGAACGCCACCAGCTTGAACCGGTCCACGTCGTATCCGAGGGAGACCGCCCGCGCCTCGTTTTCGCGGATCGCCTTCAGGACCTGCCCGAACGGGGAGTGGACCGCACGAAACAGAATGCCAAAGCCGACCAGAAACACCGCGAACACGAAGTAGTACATGTTCAGGCTCTGCCGCAGGTCCAGCACGCCGAAGAGCGTCCCCCGCGGAACTCCCTGCAGGCCGTCCTCGCCGCCCGTGAACGGCAGCTGGAGCGATACGAAGTACATCATCTGTGCAAGCGCCAGGGTGATCATGGCGAAGTAGATGCCCGAGCGCCGGATCGCCAGGCTGCCAAAGAGGTAGCCCAGAGCCGCGGCCGTGGCAGTGCCGGCCAGGATTCCCAGTTCCGGCGGGATCCCCATCTCCTTGACGGTATAGCCGGCGATGTATCCGGCGGAGCCCAGGAAGGCCGCGTGCCCGAAGGACAGTAGCCCCGTGTAGCCGAGCAGCAGGTTGAAGGCGCACGCGAAGAGGGCGTAACACAGGATCTTCATGGCGAACACCGGGTACACCAGGAACGGCGCCACCCCGCCGGCGATGACGAGCAGGCCCCACGCGGCGCGATCGCGCCTGATCCCCGGCACGTCCTATCGCTCCCTGCCGAACAGCCCGGCCGGCCGCACCAGCAGGACCACCGCCATGATGACGAAGATCGTCACCGCCGACGCTTCCGGCGAAAAGAGCAGTTTCAAGGGATAGATGAGCCAACGGAAGACGGGCACGGGATCGAAGAGCTTTGCCAGGAGGTTGGCGATCATCCCGGATTTCACGATCCCCTCGATCAGGCCAAGCCCGATGCCGGTGACGATGGACCCCAGGATCGATCCCATGCCGCCGACGACCACGACCGCGAACACGACGATGATGAGGTTCGACCCCATGACAGGGGTCACGTTGAAGATCGGCGCCGCGAGGACGCCGGCGAAGGCGGCGAGGGCGACGCCGTACCCGTAGACCAGCGTGATCATCAGCGGCACGTTGATCCCGAAGGCCTGCAACAGCTGCGGGTTCTCGGTCCCGGCCCGCAGGTAGGAGCCGAGCTTCGTGCGCTCGATGGCATACCAGGTCGCCACGCACACGGCGAGCGAGGCGACGACGACCCAGCCCCGGTACTTGGGCAGGAACATGAAGCCCAGGTTCGTCCCGCCCGTCAGGGATTCGGTCACCGGGTAGCTTTCGCCCGAGACGCCGAAGCGATACCGGAACAGGCCCTCGATGATCAACGCCAGGCCGTAGGTGAGCAGTAGTCCGTAGAGGATGTCGAGCTTGTACAGCCGCCTGAGCATGGCGCGCTCGATGATGATTCCGACGAGCGCGCTCACCAGCGGCGAGAGCAGCAATGCCCACCAATAACCTATTCCGAGGTAGGTCATGCCGATCCACGCGAGGAACGCCCCCATCATGAACTGGGCGCCGTGCGCGAAGTTGATGATGTCCATCATGCCGAAGATCACCGCGAGCCCCAGGCTCAGGATGGCGTAGAAGGATCCGTTGATCAGGCCGATCAGCAGCTGGCCGAACAGGCCCTGGATCGTAATCCCGAAGATGTCGGTCATGGACGCGCCTTCCCGAAGCCGGAAATCACGGCCTTCTTAAGGAAAGGGCGGGACGAAGCATGAAAGATGCCTTCGTCCCGCCCGCCGCCGCGTTTATTTCCCTTTCTTGACCAGGGGACACTTGCTCTCGGACAACGGCATGAATGCCTTGTCGCCCGGGATCACCTCCCGGATGTTATAGTAGTCCCACGGATACTTGGACTCCGCCGGCGACTTCACCTGGGCCAGGTACATGTCGTGCACCATGCGCCCGTCGACGCGGATCCTGCCGTTCTTGGCGAAGAAGTCGTTGATCGGAGTCGCCTTCATCTTCGCCATGACCGTCTTGGTGTCGTCGGTCCCCGTGGCCTTCACCGCCTGCAGGTAGTGGTACACCATCGAATAGTCGCCGGCCTGCACCATGGTCGGCATGCGGCCTCTCCTCTCGTTGAAGCGCTTCGACCAGGCCCGGGTTTCATCGTTATAATCCCAGTAGAAGCCGGTCGTCAGGTACATATGCTGGGTGGCCGTAAGCCCCAGGCTGTTGATGTCCGTGATGAACATCAGGAGGCCGGCAAGCGATTGCTTCGGCGTGATGCCGAATTCGGCCGCCTGCTTGATGCAGTTGATGGTGTCGTTGCCGGCATTGGCCAGGCCGATCACCTGGGCCCCCGAGGACTGCGCCTGCAAGAGGAAGGACGAGAAATCCTGCGTCGGGAACGGAGCCAGCACGTCGCCCAGCACCTTGCCGCCATCTTCCAGAACGACCTTGGTGGTATCCCTCTCCAGCGCCTTTCCGAACGCGTAGTCGGCGGTGATGAAGAACCAGGTCTTTCCTCCCTGCTTCACGACCGCTCGCCCGGTCCCCACCGCGAGCGCATAAGTATCATAGGTATAGTGGACGTTCGTGTCGGTGCACTGCTCGTTCGTGATCGGCGTGGAGGCCGCGCCGGACACCATGGTGATCCGGTCCTTCTCCTTGGCGACCTTCATGACCGCCAGGGCGGTGGACGTGGTGACCAGGTCGGCGATCATGTCCACCTTGTCCCGGTCGATCCATTCCCTCGCGATGTTCGCCGAGATGTCCCCCTTGTTCTGGTGGTCCGCCGAGATCACCTCGATCTTGAAGGCCGGCTTTTCCTTCGCGATGAAGTCCTCGACCGCCATCTTGACCGCGATCACCGACCCGGGACCGGCAAGGTCCGAATACGCCCCGGACATGTCGGTCAGCACGCCGATCTTGACCACTCCGTCGGAGATCTTCGGCGGTGCGGCCACGGCGGCGGGAACGATGCTCCCGAGAAACGCCAGGCAAACCAGCACGCAAAGAAGTTTCCGTCTCATCTCCTGCCCCCCTTGCTTCGTCTGCGGTTAGATTCCGAGGTACTCATGCAGGACGCCGATCCTGGACTCGAGCTCCGCACTTTCCACCATCTCCACGATGCGGCCGTGTTCCATCACGTAATGGCGATCCGCCAGCCGCTCCGCGAAGCGGAAGTTCTGTTCCACCATGACGATGGTCAGCCCCTTCTCCTTCAGGGTCCGGATCACGCCTCCCAGGGTCCGGACGATCACGGGGGCGAGCCCTTCCGTGATCTCGTCCAGCAGAAGCAGCCTCGCGCCGGTGCGCAGGATCCGGGCCATCGCAAGCATCTGCTGCTCGCCGCCGGAAAGCCGGCTGCCCTGGCTGTGTTTCCGCTCCGCGAGGTTGGGAAACATCTCGTAGATTTCCTCGACGGACATGCCGTCGCTCGACACGGCCGGCGGCAGGAGAAGGTTTTCCTCCGCGGTGAGGCTCGCATAGATGCCACGCTCCTCGGGACAGTAGCCGATGCCCAGGTGGGCGATCCTGTGTGTCGGTACGTCGATCACCTCCCTCCCGTTCACCATGATCGAGCCGGTGCGCTTTTCCACCAGGCCGAGAATGGCCTTGAGCGTCGTCGTTCGCCCGGCTCCGTTGCGGCCCAGGAGCGTCACCACCTCGCCCCGGTTCACGGTGAAATCGATGCCGTGCAGGATGTGCGACTCGCCGTAGAAGGCGTGCAGGTTCGTGACGCGAAGGTACTCGAACCGGGGCGCATACGCGCTGACGCCGCCGGCCGGTGTTTCATGGAGTTCACTCATGGGAGTTCCCGACGTAGGCTTCGAGCACCTGGGGGTTCCGCGACACTTCGGCGTAAGGCCCCTCCGCGAGGACGGCGCCGTGCTGCATGACGGTGATGACGTCCGAGAGGTCGGCCACCACGGGAAGGTTGTGCTCCACCATGAGGATGGTACGGTTCGCGGACACCCTGCGGATCAAGTCCGCGACAAGCCGCACGTCCGCATGCCCCATCCCCTGCGTCGGCTCGTCCAGGAGCATCAGTTCCGGGTCCATGGCCAGAGTCGCCGCGATCTCCAGCGCACGTTTCCGGCCGTACGGAAGTTCCACGGCAACGACGGAGGCGTGGGACGCAAGACCCACCGCGTCGAGCAGTTCCATCGCGCGTTCGTTCAGCGAATTCAGCGTCCGCTCCGGCTTCCAGAAATGGAACGAGGTGCCCAGCGCTCGCTGAAGGCCGATCCGGACGTTCTCCAGCACCGTCAGGTGAGGGAATACCGCCGAGATCTGGAAAGAGCGGATGACGCCGCGCCGCGCCGTCTGCGCCGGCTTCTCCTCCGTGATGTCGACGCCGTTCAGCAGGATCCTGCCGCTTGTGGGCGAGAGGAATTTAGTAATCAGGTTGAATACCGTAGTCTTGCCCGCTCCGTTGGGACCGATCAGCGCATGAATGGAACCGCGTTTTACACGGAGGTTGACATCGTTGACCGCTACAAACCCCTTGAACTCCTTGCGGAGCCCGCGCGTTTCCAGAATGATCGCTCGATCCATCCGCGCCTACCATTTGACATGTTGCCGTTTGTAATAGACATATTACACGATGACGTCGCCCGCACCAACACGTGCGTTCGCCATGAAGAGCGCCCCGCCGGAGCGTCGGACGACCGGATTGGGGGACCGGTTGCCACACCTTTGACGACAAAAATGTGGAATCGTTTCAGCAGCCGAAAAACATCGTTTGCTTCTGTGCGGACGTGCCGCCGTTCCCGCCACGTGGCACCCGGATACGGCCCAGCGCGATGTCGGCGCTCAAGTGGCTCCACGCGATTTCGCGATGCGCGCTATTGCGGCGCGGGAGGGCCGTGCGCAGGGAACCGAGGGCCCGCCGAAAACCCTCTCCTCCGACCGGGACATGGACACGCTCGACCCGCTCGGCTGGCCTCGGCCGGCGAGGCCGCGTCCGTGTCCACAACGCGGAAGCGGGCGCCGCTTGACGTGAACGACCTCGGCAACAAGCTCTGGATCAGGTTCGTTGCGGGGCTTGCCGAGGAGATCGGGGCGCTGCCGGCGCCGGCCCCAAACGCGCTTCCGGAAAGGGCTGAAAGAGCGATGAATGGCGGTTCACGGCACGCTTTCGGCACAGTGATCGACCTGGCAACTAAAAAGGGGCTACGGTTGCCCGTAACCCCTTGAAATGTTTGGTAGCGGGGCCAGGATTTGAACCTGGGACCTTCGGGTTATGAGCCCGACGAGCTACCTGGCTGCTCCACCCCGCGTCAAGACTTTGTAGGTTATCACCCCGATCGCAACTCCGTCAAGATTTATAACGAATCCTGGACGATCTATAGTGCGTCATGTGGCCGCAGGGTGCGACGCCGCGAGGACGGCGTGCCCCGGAAAGGAGCTCTGCCCTTGATTCCCGCGCCGCTGCGTCTCCTCCTCCTGACGGTCGCGCTGCTTGCCGCCGCGGATTCTTCCGCCCGGGCGCTGGTGAACCCGCACGTCGAGCCGGCGAACTGCCCGAGCTGTCACTCGAAGGTTCCGACGGCCGAGGAGGGCCAGGCGGGGGACTATTTCCTCACCAAGGACACGATCGACGACACCTGCCACGTCTGCCACGAGTACTCCTGCTGCAAGCCCGGCTCCCTGCACGGGCAGAACCACCCGAGCAACATCGACACATGGGACCGCAGCCAGTTCAGGGCGCCGAAGACGCTCCCCCTCTTCGACGGGTACATCACCTGCGACACCTGCCATTTCCACCGGAACGCCCAGGGGAATACCTACAAGCTCGTGAGGATCGTCAAGGTCGACGGAAAGAGGATCGACTGGACGGAGCTCTGCACCGACTGCCACGTCGGCTACTGACGTCCGGACCTCCGCTTCCACGACGGCTTCGGCTGGCGCGGGCCCTTCCGCTCCCCGGCGGCGCCCCCCGGCCCCCCGGCGCCTCGCCCGGGCCCGCGGTTCCGAAGCCGCGCAAGCCGATCCTGCGCCGCCTCCATTTCCCCCGGCGTCACCATGCGCCTGCCCCTGCCCTCCCCCTCCTTCTCCTCCACGTATGAGAGGAGCTCACGCACTTCCTTCCCCGTCAGGTAACGCCATGCGCCCGGCTCGACGTCGCCGAGTTCCAGGGGCCCGACCGCGGTGCGCCGCAGCTTCATCACCCGGTGGCCGATCGCGTCGAACATCTTGCGCACCTGGTGGTAGCGCCCCTCGGCGATCCGGATCGAGACCCACGCCTTCCCTTCCCGGGCCTCGAGGAGCTTCACCTGCGCCGGGTTGGTCATTTCGCCTTCGATCGGCAGGCCGCGCCGCAGGATGCCGAGCCGCCCCGGGGTGGGGACGCCCATCACCTTGGCGACGTACGTCTTCTCGACTCCGAATCTCGGGTGGGTCAGCTTGTAGGCGAGCTCCCCGTCGTTCGTGAAGAGGAGCAGCCCCGTCGTGTGGTAGTCGAGGCGGCCGATGGGAAAGACGCGCGCGGCAAGGTCGCCGACAAGCGACGCCGCGGTCCTGCGCCCCTCCTTGTCCTTCATCGTCGTGACGACGTTGTCCGGCTTGTACGCCATCACGTAGATCTTCTCGTCCTCGGCGGCGACCACCGCGTTGCCGTCGATCCGGACCTCCCGGCGGCCGGGATCGAAAAGCGCCCCGGGGTCGGTCGCCGGGCGCCCGCCCACCGTCACGCGCCCCCTGCGGATCATCTCGTCCGCGGTTCGGCGGGACACGCCGGCTGCGCGGACGATGTAGCGGTTGAGCCGCTCCTCAGACATCCGTCTCGTCGGTCTTCCGGCCGCCGCCGGGATCCGCGCCGGCCCTCTCCTTGTCCGGCGCCGGCGTCCCTTCCATCGCGGCGGCCGCGGCCCCGACCTCGTCCGAGACCCCTTCCTGGAGCTCGTGGAAAGCGGTGACGAGCGGTTCGGCGTGCTCCCCTTCCGCGACGCCCAGGGAGGCGTCGTCCCGGGCCCCCGCGAGCTCGTCCGGCGAAACGGCGCCGCGTTCCGCCTGCCGCTGCCGCTCGCGGATCTCCCTGACCGTGGACGCCGGCTCCCACGCGGGCCGCGCCTCGATCGGCTCCCCGGCGTCACCCTCCGAGAGGCGCCCCGCCTCCCCGGCCAGGACGTCGTGCGAAAGTCCCTCGGGGATGTCGTCGTGCGTCGTCACCAGCGGCTCGCCGTGCTCCGTCTCCCGCAGCGCCTCCGCGATCTCGTACCCCTCCCCGCGGGTCGGGCCGGGCTCCGCTTCCCGGAACAGGCCCGGCTGCGACGCCGCTTCGGAGACCGCGCTCCCGCTCGCCGCCGCGAGGAATTCCTCGATGTCCCTCATCGAGGGAAGCTCCGAAAGCCCCGCGAGGCCGAACGTTTCCAGGAACTCCCGGGTGGTCGCGAACAGGAACGGCTTGCCGGGAACGTCCTTCTTCCCGGCCACCTTGACGAGTCGGCGCTCCATCAGCGTCTTGAGCGGCGCGGCGCAGTCCACGCCGCGGATCTGCTCGATCTCCGCGCGGGTCACCGGCTGCTTGTAGGCGATCACGGCGAGGGTCTCGAGGGACGGCCGGGTGAACCGGGCCGGCCTGCCCTCGAACAGCTGCCGCACGTGCTCCTGGTTCGCCGGGTTCGTGCGCAGCTGCACGCCCTTGGCGATCTCCTCGACCAGGATGCCGGACGACTCCGGCGGGTACTTTTCCTTGAGCGCCGCTACGACCTCGTCGACCTGCGCCCGCGTGAGTCCGCCCAGGATCTGCCCGATCTTCTCCCAGCCAAGCGGCTCGGTCGAGACGAGCAGGAGGCTCTCCAGGATCGACGCGCGCCGGGCCCGGTCCGCCCCCCCGCCCGGCGGCGCCGCGCCGGGACCCGCCTCATCCGGCGTCCGGTTCGTCCTCTCCGCTTCCATGGTCCCCCTCGCGGACGGCCGGCACGATGGTGATGATCCCCATCGAGGTCGCCTGGTACGCCTTGACCGTCCTGAGCCTGATGAGTTCGAGTATCCCCAGGAAGAACGCGATGACCTCGTTCCTCGTCGTGAATTCCCCCATGAGCCTGTCGAACCGGATCGCGCCGTCCTCCCGGAGCCGGTCCAGGAGGAAGGCGATCGCGTCCGCGATCGTGAGCCGCTCCACGAACACCTCGTGGGCGTCCTTCTCCGGGAGCCGCGCGAGGACTTCGCGGAAGGCGGTGATGAGATCGGCGAGCGAAAGCTCCGCGATCGGCACCTCCGCGGCCGGGATCTCCTCCCCGAGAAAGTCCCTGACGAAGACGTCCCGCCCCAGGATCGGCCGCTCCGCGAGACGCGCCGCCGCCTCCTTGATCTTACCGTATTCGACGAGGCGCCGTGAGAGCTCGGCCCGCATGATCTCGGGATCCTCCTCGGGCTCGAGCTCGTCGTCGTGGCGCGGCAGAAGCGACCGCGACTTGATGTACAGGAGCGTCGACGCCATCACGAGGAACTCGCCGGCGACGTCCAGGTTGAGCGCCTTCATCACGTCGAGGGTGGCGAGGTACTGCTCCGTGATCCGGGAGATCGGGATGTCGAGGATGTCGAACCGGTTCTCGCGCACCAGGTGCAGGAGGAGATCGAGCGGCCCCTCGAAGATCTCGAGCTTGACCCCGATCCCCGCGCGATGCCCGTTCGCGGGGAGCGGCTCCGCCGGTCCCGGGCCGCCCGGCAAGGGAGCCCCGTTCTGGTCGTCAGATCCGGACTGCGTCGCGCACCTCCTGCATCTTCGCCGCCGAGACCGTCCTCGCGCGCCCGGTCCCCTCGGCCAGGACGTCGCGGACCGACACCCCGCTCTCCACGATGCGCTTCCTCTCTTCGCGGATCGGCGCCAGGACCGTCTCCATCCGCTCGTACATCCATTTCTTGCACTCGATGCAGCCGATCCCCGCCGTCCGGCACCCGGCGTCGACCCTGTCGATCGTCTCCTGGTCCGAGAATATCTTGTGGTACGAGAACACGTTGCAGATGTCCGGATTGCCCGGGTCGGACCGGCGCACCCGGGCCGGGTCGGTGACCATCGGCTTGACCTTCTTCCAGACCTCTTCGGCGCTGTCCGACAAGAGGATCGCGTTCCCGTACGACTTGCTCATCTTCCTGTTGTCCATCCCCATGAGTTTCGGCGTTTCCGTGAGGTACGCCTCGGGGATCGTGAACGCCTCCCGGTACAGGAAGTTGAACCGCCGCGCGATCTCGCGCGTGAGCTCCAGGTGGGGGACCTGGTCGATGCCCACGGGGACGAGCGAGGCGTCGTACAGGAGGATGTCGGCCGCCTGCAGGACCGGGTAGCCCAGGAACCCGTACGTGTGGAGGTCGCGCGTCGTCACCTCGCGGAGCTGCTCCTTGTACGTCGGGTTGCGCTCGAGCCACGGCAAGGGCGTGATCATCGAGAGGAGGAGGTGGAGCTCGGCGTGCGTCACGACGTGGCTCTGGACGAAGATCGTCGACTTCTTCGGGTCGATGCCGCACGCCATCCAGTCGACGATCATGTCGTCGACGTTCTCACGGATGACGCCGGTGTGGTCGTACTCGGTGGTCAGCGCGTGCCAGTCCGCCGCGAAGTAGAAGCATTCGTGGTCCTCCTGGAGCTTCTTCCAGTTCACGAGGACGCCGAGGTAATGCCCCAGGTGGAGCTTCCCGCTCGGCCTCATTCCGCTCAGCACGCGCTTGCGCAAGATCGTCCCTCCTTGACGGGCCGCCCCTACGTGTTATCCGCCGAGAAACAGGGAGAAGAGAAGGTTCATCAGCGGGTAGAGGATCCGCCGGATGACGCCGAAGGGGTCGAACATCAGGATCACGATCAGGATGAGCATCCCGTACCGCTCGATCGACGCCAGGGCCTGCGACGGGCCGTACGGGAGCAGCCCGACGGCGATCCGCCCGCCGTCGAGCGGGGGAATCGGGATCAGGTTGAAGATCGCAAGCACGACGTTCCACTGGATGGACGCGACGCACATGAGCGCCAGCGGCACGAGCACCGTCTGCGCGCCGCCGCCGCCCGAGGGGAAGGCGCCGAGCCGGGCGTAGGACATCGCCTTGCGCAGCGAGGCCGGGTCCAGCAGCCCGATCCCCTGGAGGATCAGCCCCGAGACGAACGCGAGGATCAGGTTCGTCACCACGCCCGCGGCCGCCACGTAGACGGGGTCGGTCTTCTGGTTCCGCAGCAGCCGGAAGTTGACGGGGACCGGCTTGGCCCACCCGAACAGGAACGGGCTCTTCATCAGGATCAGGATCGCCGGGAGGAGGATCGTCCCGACCGGGTCGACGTGGGCGAGGGGGTTGAGCGTCACCCGTCCGAGCATGCGCGCCGTCGGGTCCCCCTTGCGCTCCGCCACGTACCCGTGCGCCGCCTCGTGGAACGTGATCGCGAGGATCAGCGGGATGGCATTGATGGACAGGCTCTGAAGGATGCCCGAGACGTCGAACAAATCGTTCCCCCCTTGAAAAGGGACATTCTAACACAGGAAAAGTTCAGGGACGTCCTTCAACTCGTCGCAGCCCTCGCGACGCCGGCCGACGAGCCCGCCGCGGCCCCTGGAACTCCTCAGGGTTTCGGGTAGTGCGCGAGGATGAACGACATCTCCTCGGCCTTGTTCCGGAGCTCGCCCATGAACTTGCGCTCGAGGACGTCGTCGAGGATCTCCTTGAATCGGGGCCCGGACTGGTACCCGAGAGCGAGGAGGTCGTCCCCCCGGACCTGGGGCCGAACGTTCTTGAGCTGCGTGTAGTAGAGCGAAATATACCTTTTGATATCGGGGTGTTTCGACTTGGCCATTATGTAAAGGATGACCTCCGTCGGCACCGGGACGAACGCGTCGTAGATCATCTTCCGGGAGATCGCCCGCGTGGAGAGGAGCTTCGTCACGAGTCCCGGCATCTCGTCTTTCGCGATCCGCACCAGCTCCCGGATCCGCCGCCCGGCGCCGAGGGACGCCGCAAACCGCTTCGCCTCCTCCGGCCGCAGCGGATCCAAAAGCGACAGGAACAGGACCGCCCACCTCTCGACCTTCTCTTCGAGGAAGAGAAGGGAGAACCAGACGAGGATCTCCGACGTCTCGTCGAGCAGGGCGATCTGGGCCTTGTCGAGGGCGATCCCCGGGTGGATCGAGGGGCCGATGTTGAACTCGGCCAGCCGCCTGAGGATCCCGACCGGCTCCTCCTCCCGGAGGATCTGCTCCAGCTCCCCGAAAAGCCGCGGCTTCGGAAGGCGTCCGATGAGGTCGAGCCGGACCGCGTTGCGGATCAGGTTCACCGCGTGCTTGGCGATCGTGAACCCGAAGCGCCGCTCGAACCGCGTGGCCCGGAGGATCCGGGACGGGTCCTCGACGAAGGACAGGGAGTGCAGGACGCGAAGCGCCTTTTCCTTGATGTCCCGCTGGGCGCCGAAGAAGTCGATCAGCTCCCCGTAGACGCCCGGGTTCAGCCGAACGGCCAGCGTGTTGATCGTGAAATCCCGCCGGTACAGGTCGAGTTTCAGGCTGCTGTACTCGACGGTCGGCAGCGCCGCGGGCTCGACGTAATATTCCACCCGGGCCGTCGCCACGTCGATCTTGAACCCGTCCGTGAAGACGAGAACGGCGGTCCCGAACTTGTGGTGGGCGCGCACGCGGCACGGGTGCTCCGCCGCGAACGTCTCCGCGAAGGCGATCCCGTCCCCCTCGATCACAATGTCGACGTCGAGGTTGTCGATCCGCATGACGAGATCCCGCACGAACCCGCCGACCACGTATGCCTTCATCCCGCCCCGCTCGGCCACCGCCCCCGCGGACGCCAGCAGGTCGCACACCCTTTCCGGGAGCCGCTCCCGCATCAGGTTGGAGACGTTCTTGCGCCGGGTGAGAAACCCCTCCACCGGCACGTCCTCCTCCGGGCCCGGCGAGACCACGTCCCGCACGTCGTGGAGAAAGCGCAGGAAGCCCGTGCGGGTGATGATGCCCACCATGGCCCCGTCCGACACGACGGGGACCAGCCGCTGGTTCTTCGCGATGATGATCTCCTGGACCCGCTCGATCCCCTCGCCCGGGGAGACCGTCTCGAAGTCGGTGTTCATGTACTCGCCGACGCTCTCTTCCCCGAGCCCGTGGAAGAGCGCCTTCTCGACCACCTGCCGCGTGATGATCCCCGCGACGTCGCTCCCCCGCAGGACCGGCACGGCGTTGATGTTGTAACGCGTGAGCAGGTTGTGGACGTCGATCATCGTGTTGTCGACCGCGGCGCTCCGCGGCGGGGTGGCCATCAGGTCCGCTGCCGCCCGGCGGGGGATGACCTTCTCCGCCAGCACCTGGAGGATCTTCTCCCGGGCCTGGAAGATTGTCGCGTCCTTCACGTTGGCCGACGCGGCGTAAGGGTGGCCTCCCCCCCCGAACTCGCGCATCACCGCCGCCACGTCCACCTCCGGCTTTCGGCTTCGGCCGACGAGCACGACCCGGTCCCCCATCTGGCACACGACGAACAGGATGCTCACGCCCTCCATGTCGCGCAGCTTGTGGACGAGGACGGCAAGGTCCCCCACGTAGTCCTCGCGCCGCGCCTCGGCGATCACCACCTCCACCCCGTGAACCGTGTACGCCTTCGACCCCTGGATGAGGTCGTACAGGAGCGCGATCTGCGCCGCCGTCAGGTCCTTGGCCAGGATGTCCGCCACCGCGCCCAGGTTCGCGCCGCGGGAGAGCAGGTATGCCGCCGCCTGGAAGTCGTCCACGGTCGTCGACGGGAAGATGAGGGAACCCGTGTCCTCGTAGATGCCGAGCATCATCACCGTGGCCTCGTCCGCCGTGATGGGGACCCCTTTCTCCTTGAGGAGCTGGACGAGGATCGTCGTGGTGGAGCCCACGCGCCGGACCACTTCGACGTCGCCGCGGATGTCGGCTTCCGCCTCCGGGTGGTGGTCGTAGACGTGAATCTCCACCCCCGGCTTCCCGATGAGTTCACGGAACACCCCGATGCGCGACGAGTTCCGGATGTCGACGAGGATCAGGCGGGTTACCCCGGACAGGTCGATGTCGCGGGCCTTGCGCATTTCGAGGGCGTAAAGCGCGGACTGCAGCAGGAATCCCTTGACGCTCTCTTCCTTGGAGCCGGGCAGCACGAGGATCGCGCCCGGATAGAGCTTTCTTGCCGCCACCATCGAGGCGATCGTGTCGAAGTCCGCGTTGACGTGCGTCGTGATGACGTCCATTCAGCCCCAAGTATCCGACATTTCGGATGGCGATGACAGAAAATTAGGGCCGCGGCGCGCGCGCGGCCGCGCCGCCACCGGGCCGGTTCGGGGCATTGCGGTTCGCAGAATGGAAAAATGATTTCCAAACTTTTCCGGTACCGGCAGCGGTTACTCGTATCCGGCTCCCCGAAGGTCCACGAACTCGTGGGAAATCGTGCGGATGCGCTCCCGGCCCGAAACGCCCGGGGTGGCATGTCCGTTGCTTTTCTTTGTCCCGGCACGGATGTCTCGGCCGGAGGCCCCGGAGGTTCCGCCCATGAAAAGCGTGACCGTCTATCGGATTGACTACGTGAAGAAGACGCGCGTGCCGATCGGGACGGTGGTGGAGCGCAGGAAGAAGGACCGCGGGAACAGCCTCCTCGGCCTCCTGCGCGTCGCCAGGCAGACCTACGGCTCCTCGCCGCAGGACTCCATCCAGATCGCGATCGACGTGATCAGGACGAAGTAGGCCCCTCCTCCCCGCTTCCGGTCACGCCGGCGCCGCCGCGCGCCGGTCGGCTCATCCCCTGGGGTGATGTTTGCCGTGGATCTCCCGGAGCCGCTCCGGGGTCACGTGGGTGTAGATCTGGGTCGTCGCGATGTCGGCGTGCCCGAGCATCGCCTGGACCGCCCGCAGGTCGGCGCCGCCCGCGAGCAGGTGCCCCGCGAAGGAGTGGCGCAGCACGTGGGGGGAAATCTTCTGGCGGATTCCCGCCGCCTTCGCCCACCGCGCGATCCTGTTCCACAGCGTCTGCCGGGTGATCCGCCTTCCCCGCCGCGAGAGGAAGAGCGCGTTCGTCGCCGTCCGGCCCCGCAGAAACGCCGGCCGGCCCGTCCGGACATAGTCGCGCAGCGTCTCGAGCGCCGCCTGGGCCACCGGGACGACGCGCTCCTTTCCCCGCTTCCCGAGGATCCGCACGAACCCCGCGTTCATGTCCACGTTCTCGAGCCGGAGCGTCACGACCTCGGTGGCCCGGAGCCCGGACGCGTACATCAGATCGAGCATGGCGCGATCCCGCATCCCCTCGGGCGTCCCGCGGTCCGGGGCGTCGAGGAGCCGCTCCACCTCGGTCACTGTCAGGTACCTCGGGAGGGGCCGCCCGAGCTTCGGCCCCCTGACGTCCGAGAGAGGACTGCCGGCGAGGACGCCCTCCCGGACGAGGTATCGAAAGAACGACCGGAGCGACGACACGTGCCGCGCCGCGCTCCGGGCCGAGAGGCCCTCTCCGCGGACGGAGGACAGGAACTCGAGGCAGCGGCGCCGATCGAAGTCGCGGACGGCGATCCCGCCGTCGCCGAGGAACGCCGCGAACCGGCGCAGGTCGGATGCGTAGGCGTCCACCGTGTTGCGGGACAGCCGCCGCTCGGTCGCGAGGTGCAGGAGAAATCCGTCGGCGAGCCGGTCGACGTCCACGGCGTGCCTACCCGCCCGGCGCGGGCGGAATGTCCAGGATGCGCGCCTCGAGGGCATCGAGATCCACGACGGCGCACGTCGGCCTCCCGCTCAGGTACCCGCACGCCTCCCCGGGGTTGACGACCAGCGCCCGCCCCACCTTCATCGCGAGCGGCCTGTGGGTGTGTCCGAAGAGCACCAGGTCGTACCGCCCGCGCTCCGCGATCTCGTCCTGGAGCTCGTCGAACGCGTGCGCCATGAGAACGTTGCGTCCGTCGAGCGCCGCCTTGTGGGGACCGGGGACGAAGACGCCGCCCGACGCCAGCTGGATTCCCCGCCTGTCGCCGTCGTTGTTGCCGAAGATGCCGATGAGGGGAATGCCGCACGCGCGGAACCGGGCCAGCGTGAACCCGGCGCACACGTCGCCCAGGTGGACGATGACGCCGACCCCCTCCGCCAGAAGCAGGTCGAGCGCCCGGTCGGCGCTCGCCCGGGCGTCGTGGGTGTCGGAGAGGATTCCCGCCTTCATTCGCCGATCGCCGCGAGGAGCGCCCGGCGGATCTCGTCCAGCCTCCCGGGCTCCAGGATCTTCCGCCCGCCGGCATCCGCGAGGTAGAACACGTCCGCCACCTGGTCCGCCTTCGTGGAGATCTTCGAGAGCCCGATATCGATCCCGAGGGCCGCGAGCGTGCGGGTGATGTCGTACAGGAGGCCGATGCGGTCGTATGTGAAGATGTCAACGACCGTGTACCGCGACGACGCCGAGTTGTCGAAGACGACGCGGGTCGGCCGGTACTTGGTCACCTTCTCGCGGAGGAAGCGGGATGCCGCCCGCTCCGCGACGAGAGCCGCGACGTCCTTTTCGCCCCGGAGAACGGCCGCGAGGTCGGCGACGACCCGCTCCCGCTTCGGGTCGCCGGCGAGGCTCCTCCCCATGTAGTTCACGTAGAACGTGTCCAGCGCGACGCCGTCCAGGGACGTGGCGATCGTCGCGTTCAGGATGTTGACGCCGTTGGCCGAAAGGGTGCCGGCGATCTTCGCGAAGAGCCCCCGCTCGTCGGGACATGCGATGATGAACTCCGAGACGCCGGAGCCCGGGTGGTCGACCGTGTCGACGAGCGGCGTCATCCCGTCGAACCCCCCCAGGAGGCGCAGGTGGGCGGCGAACCGCCCGTCGGGGGTTCCCAGGAAGTACCGGTCGCCGAACCGGGAGAGGTACCGCGACACGTCGTCCGGCGGGAAGTCCGACAGCATCTCCCGCACCTGCTCGCGCCGCCGCCGCGCCCGCTCCTCGAAAGGCCTCTTGAGCTCCCCCGTCTCGAGGACGTTCTTCGCCTTCTCGTAGAGCTCGGCCAGGAGCATCGCCTTCCACCCGGTCCACACCTCCGGGCCCACGGCGCGCAGGTCCGCGTACGTCAGAAGGTAGAGCCGCTCGAGGCGCGACGGCCCTCCGACCGTGTCGGCGAACGACAGGATGAGCTCGATGTCGTGGAGGTCGCGCCGCTGCGACGTGTGCGCCATCAGCAGGTGGTGCTCCACGAGGAAGACGAGGTCCGCGATCTCGGCCGGGCGCAGTCCCAGCCGCTCGCCGACGCGCGCCACGATCTCCGCGCCGATCTTCGAATGCCCGTGTCCCCTGCCCTTCCCGATGTCGTGGAGGAGTACCGCGAGCGTGAACAGGTCCTTGCGCGGCACCGCGCGGTAGAGCGCGAGAAACGCGTCCTCCTCGGCCGTTCGGGATGCGGCGGCGACGAGGTTCGCGAACACGCTGGCGGCGATGATGAGGTGGATGTCCACCGTGTACACGTGGTAGATGTCGCGCTGCACCTTGAACGAAAGGGCCGCGAACTCCGGCAGGTAACGGCCGAGGAAGCGGCATTCGTGCATCGCCGTCAGCGTCTCCTGGAGCCGGTGGGGGTCGCCCAGGATCTCGAGGAAGAGTCGCGCGGCCGCGGGATCCTGCCGGAACTCGGGACCGATCGCGGGAAGCGCCCGCTGGATGGCCTTCTTCGCCGCCGCCGACATGACGGAGCGCGTCCTCTGGAGCGCCCTGAAGAACTCGAGGATCCGGATCGGCTCGCTGGCAAAGGAAACCCCCTGGCTCGGCCCGAGCTTCCCCTTGTAGAGGACACCGCCGCCGCCCACCGCCTTTTTCCGGAACGCGAAGAGCGGCCTCCGGGTCCCGTCGGGGAGAAACCGGCTCACCTCCTCGAGGAGCTCCTCCGCGAGGTGAACGGCGGTCGCGGCGTGCATGTAGTACGACTTCATGAAGCGCTCCACGCCGAGGTCCCGGCCGCGCGTCCGGTAGCCGAATTCCGCCGCCAGCGACTCCTGGAGCTCGAACGTCAGCACGTCGGCCTTCTTGCCCACCAGGAAGTGGAGCTCGTTGCGCACCCTGAGGAGATAATCGCGCACGTGATGAAAGCCCTGCTCGGTCTTGGCGCCGATGACTCCCTTCGTTCGGATTTCCGCCAGCGTCCGGCACTTGTACTTGATCCGCGCCGCCCACACGGCGGTATGGAGGTCCCGGAGCCCCCCTTTTCCCTCCTTCACGTTCGGCTCCAGCACGTAGACAGTCTCCCCGAACTTGGCGTGCCGGCTCCGCATCTCGGCGACCTTCGCGTCGATGAACCGGTCCGCGCCGGCGAAGAAGAGGAACCTCTCGATCTCGCGGGCGGCCTCCGCGAAAAACGCCGCATCGCCCGCGACGAACCGGAAATCCATGAGGGCCGTGCGGACCGAGTCGTCCGCCGCGGCCATGCGGATCGTTTCCTTGACGCTGCGGACGCTGTGCCCCACTTCGAGTCCGAGGTCCCAGAGGGGATAGAGAATCCTCTCGGTCATCGCCTCCACGTAGGGGTCCACCTTGTAGGGATGGATGAACAGGAGATCCACGTCGGATCGGGGGCAGAGCTCCTCCCGCCCGTAACCCCCGACGGCCACGGCGGCCATGCGGTACGCGAGGTCCGGCGCCGTGGCGAGAAACCGCGCGCGGGCCCGTCCGTAAATGGCCGACAGCGCCGCGTCCATCGCGCGGGAGTAGTCGCGGCACGCCCGCGCGCCCCCGGCCAGCGCCCCGCGCTGCCCCTCCCGCGCCGACGCGAGGGTGCCCGCAAGGAACGACCTCAGCCGATCGAGAAATTCGCGATCCGGGAGGTCGGGCCGGGCGATCTCGGCATCGAGGAGAGGCGCGGGCATGCGGCCCCTCAGAGATCCGCGCGGACGGTGGCGCTCTTCCGGGCGTAGTACCGGATCGCCTCGACGACGCCGTCGGCGATCGCCTCGAGGTAGGACGGGTCGCGCAGCCGCGCCTCCTCGCTCCGGTTGCTGATGAAGGAGGTCTCGACGAGGACGGCCGTCATCCGGGCGCCCACGAGGACGAAGAAGGGCGCCTGCTTGAGCCCGAGGTCGTGGGCACTCCCGTGCCCGCGGCTGACGCTGCGGACGATGGCGTCGTTGACGGTCTTGGCGAGCCTGAGGGACTCGTTCCGCCGCGGGGTCGTCAGGAGGTCGTCGATGATGAACCCGACCTTCGAGAGCCGGCGCACGGAGACGCCGTTCTCGCGCGCGGCGAGTTCGAGGGCTTCGCGGTCGGAGGCCCCCCGCGACAGGACGTACGTCGAGATCCCCTCCGCGCTCCGGTTCCGGCTCGCGTTGATGTGGAGCGAGACGAAGATGTCCGCCCGCGCCTCGTTGGCCCTCGCGGTGCGCTCCTCGAGAGGGATGAAGACGTCGCTCTCGCGCGTCATCAGGACGTCGCACCCGCCGAGCCGACCGAGCTTTTCCCGCACGAGACGGCCGACGGCGAGAACCACGTCCTTCTCCTCGAGCCCCGTCGGGCCGACCGCTCCCGGATCCTTCCCCCCGTGGCCCGGGTCGATCATCACCCGCACCGAGTCGCGCGCCTCCGGCCGTCGCCCCGGCGCGGCGGCCGGACCCGCCTTCCCCTCGATGTCGACGATGATGCGGCTCGGATCCGACAGGTCGAACGTCCTGTAGCCGCTCTCGCGCTCCAGGTCGATGACGATCCGCGCGACGCCGGGCCGGAACCGTCCCGCCCTGACGACCTTGAGGAGCCCGTCCCGCACCTCCAGGGGCCGGCTCACGATTTCCCCGCCGACATCCGCGCCGAACACGTCGACGAAGATGCGCGGGGGGAGCTGGCGCGCGGGGTCCGCGGGCAGGTCTTTCGCCGCGTACCGGGCGTCTCCCGAAAGGTCGATCGCGACGCGGGTGTACTCGTCGTTCGTCCAGAAGCGGATGCCGGAGACGCGGACCGGGCCGCCGGAAGCCGAAGACACGAAAACCGTTGACGGAAGCGCCGCGGCCAGGACGACCGCGAGGAGATGGCGGGCGAGGCCTTTCACCGTCTGCCCTTCAGCAGCCTCTCTTTCCATGCCGCCAGGCGCATGATCGCGTCCAGCGGGGAGAGCCGTTCGACGTCGGCCGACCGGATCTCCTCGATCACCTCGTCGTCCCCGGGCGACCGCCCTCCCCGGAACAGCTCCATCTGCGCGGCGGCCTGACGCTCGCCGGCCCCGGGGCCGGCGATGCTCGGCAACCCGTACTCATTATACTCGGCGGATTCGAGGTTTTTCAAAATATCGCGCGCCCGCGCGACCACGGCGTCCGGGATGCCGGCCAGCCGGGCCACCTGGATTCCGTACGACTTGCTCGCGCTCCCCTCGTCGATGCGCCGCAGGAAGATGATGTCCCCCTGCCATTCCCGCACCGCCACGTGGAAGTTCCTGACGCGCGGGGCGGTCCGCGCGATGTCCGTGAGCTCGTGGAAATGGGTGGCGAAGAGGACCTTGGGGCGGTGTTCGGATTCGTGCAGGTACTCCGCCACGGCCCAGGCGATCGAGAGCCCGTCGAAGGTGCTCGTGCCGCGGCCCACCTCGTCCAGGACGACGAGTGTCCTCGGGGTCAGCCCCGCGAGGATCCGCGACGTCTCCCGCATCTCCACCATGAAGGTGCTCTCCCCCTTCGCGATGTCGTCCGAGGCCCCGATGCGCGTGAAGATGCGGTCGACGATCCCCATTTCCGCCCTGTCGGCCGGGACGAAGGACCCCGCGTGGGCGAGCAGGACGATGAGGGCCGTCTGGCGGATGTAGGTGGACTTGCCGGCCATGTTGGGACCCGTGATGAGCGCGACCTGCGTCCCCTCGGGGGAGAGGCGGCAGTCGTTGGGGACGAACGCGTGGCGGCCGATGATCCGCTCGATCACCGGGTGGCGGCCGTTCTCGATGGCGAGGTCCCGGCTCTCCGACACCAGCGGCCTCCCGTAGCCGGACGAAGCGGCGAGATCCGCGAACGACAGCAGGACGTCGATCTCGGCGACCGCCTCGGACGCCGCGGAAATCCCGGGCAGGAATCCTTTCAGCGCCTCCCGCAGCGCGAGGAAGAGCTCCTCCTCGCGGGCGCACGCCTCCTGCTCCGCCCGGAGGACCCGCGCCTCGAACTCCTTGAGCTCCGGTGTGACGAACCGCTCGGCGTTGACGAGGGTCTGCCGTCGCACGTAATCGCCGGGGACCCGGTCGAGGTTCGCCTTGGACACCTCGATGGAATACCCGAAGACGCGGTTGTACCGGATCTTGA
>JBLMWX010000135.1:0-11189 GCA_050257455.1 Gemmatimonadota bacterium
GAGATGATGGTGATCTTCCCCTGGACCCGCTCGTCGAAGATGAAGTTCTTCTTCGTCTGCTCGCTGATGAACTTGATCAGCACGGGCAGGTCGACGTCGGTGAAGTCCATGGAGATGTAGACGGGCGGCGCCGCCGGAGGCGGGGCCGGCGCCTGGTTGTCGGCTGCGGGCGCCGGGGAGGCGGACGGTCCGGGAGGCGTCGCGGCTTCCGCGGGCGGGGCCGGGGCCTGGTTGTCGGCCGCGGGCGCCGGGGAGGCGGACGGTCCGGGAGGCGCGGCCTCGGCAGGCGGAGCCGGGGCCTCGTTGTCGGCCGCGGGCGCCGGGACCGCACCGGCCGCGAGAATCCATAGTGCCGCCAGAACCGGGGCCAAACGTCTCATCGGCGTCTCCCTGCTCATCGGATTTCGTACGTGATCGTGCTCTTCTGACCCTGGCGGACGATGTCCACCGTCACGCGTTTCTCGTCCTTCAGGTTCTGGAAGATCGTGTACATCTTCTCCGGGCTCGACAGCTCCACGTTGTTCACCTGCTGGATGATGTCGCCGCCCCGGAATCCGAGCTGCTCGAACGTCGATCCGGGGCGGATCGCGGCCAGCCGGTAGCCGGCCGACTTGTTCCCCTCGAAGTAGGGGATGATCCGCACCTGCGTCATGTACTGGTTGATGTTTCCCGTCAGCTGCCCGACCGACGCGTCGTCGAGGGCGTAGAGATTCTCGCCCAGCTGGGTCACGCGGAGCGACGGGGTTCCCGCGGCGGCGCCCGGCGCCGGCTGCCCCGGCTGCGGCCTGCCGCGGAACGCGGGCGTCGGGGACGCGGGGGGCATGCTGACCCGGGCTTTCGAGCCCACCGGGAGAAGCTCGAGCTTTTCCCGGCGTCTTCCGCGGGCGAGCCACACGACGTCGCGCGCGATCGACGCGACGCGCACGTTGGGCTCGAGCTCTTCGCCCTCCCGCAACGTGCGGGGCTCCTTCATCCCCTCCGCCCACACGATGGCGCGCCGCGGCGACTTCGCGTCGGAGGCGATGGTTCCGATCAGGACGTAGCGGGTCTCGACGGCCGGTTCCGCCTCCCCCGATTTCGCGATCTTCGACGGGATGTTCATTCCCTGCGCGGGGGCGAAGACGTTGGTCCAGCGGTCGGGGGCCGGAGCCGCCGCGCGCTGTCCCGCCGCGCCCGCGGCCGCGCGGGCCGCCGGAGGGGCCGGGGGCGCGTAATATTTCAGCGAAAGGTAGCGGCTGGCCGAGACCCCGAGGGACGAGGCGGTCACCACGGTCGAGGCGGCGAGGATCGCGAGGAACGCCGGCTTCTGCATTCACACCCCTTGGCCCGCATTTCCCGCCGGGCTTCTGCTGCGGCGGCGGATACGGGCCTGTCTGCTGCGTTGCGCTCGGTCGGGCTCCTCGACGTACTGTTCAAGTACGTCTCCGGGGCCCTCGGTCGCGCGCCTTGCCCCGCGTTTCCCGCTACGGCGGGGGAGGCGGGCAGCCGCGAATTTATCAGGTTATTTTCGTCCGAATCGGGACGCGCAGTCAACACGCGTCAGGGGGAGGGTCCGGCGGCGCCCGCCCGGGCGCCGCCGCCGCGCCGGTTTGACTCGCACCCGGCGGCGTGCTATCGGTAATAGCGACCCATGGCTGATTCCCGAATCGATCCGCGGACTCCCGGCGCCGTCGCGCGCCTCGATTTCATCCGGGAGATCGTCAGGCGCGACACGCTCTCCGGCCGGTACGGGGGCCGCGTCGTCACGCGCTTTCCCCCGGAGCCGAACGGCTTTCTCCACATCGGTCACGCCAAGTCCATCTGCCTCAACTTCGGCGTCGCCCGGGACTTCGGAGGCGTCTGCCACCTGCGCCTCGACGACACGAACCCGGAGACCGAGGACATGAAGTACGTCGAGGCGATCATGCGGGACGTGCGCTGGCTCGGCTTCGACTGGGGGGACAGGCTCTTTTTCGCCTCGGACTATTATGAACGGCTCTACGAACTCGCCGTCCGGCTGGTCGGGGACGGCAAGGCCTACGTCGACAGCCTGGCCGAGGACGAGATCCGGCGGTACCGGGGAACCGTCACGGAGCCGGGCCGCGAGAGCCCGTACCGGGGCCGCTCCGTCGAGGAGAACCTGGACCTGCTCGCCCGGATGAAGGCCGGCGAATTCCCCGACGGGGCGCACGTCCTGCGCGCGAAGGGCGACATGGCGGCTCCGAACATGAAGATGCGCGACCCGCTCCTCTACCGCATCCGCCACGCGACGCACTATCGCAGGGGCGACGCGTGGTGCCTCTACCCCATGTACGACTTCGCCCACCCCCTCTCGGACGCGATCGAGGACATCACCCATTCGATCTGCACGCTGGAGTTCGAGAACAACCGGGACATCTACGACTGGCTGGTCGACAACCTCTTCCCGGAGCCGCGGCCCCGCCAGTACGAATTCGCGCGGCTCAACCTCGACTACACGGTGATGAGCAAGCGGAAGCTGCTCCAGCTGGTCGAGGAGGGGCTGGTCGCGGGGTGGGACGACCCGCGGATGCCGACGATCGCCGGGATGCGGCGCCGGGGGTACACGCCCGAGGGGATCCGCCTCTTCGCGGCGCGCATCGGCGTGGACAAGGCCAACAGCCGGGTCAGCATGGAGCTGCTCGAAGACGCGATCCGCGACGACCTGAACGCCCGCGCCCCGCGCGTCATGGCGGTGCTGCGGCCGCTCAAGGTGACGCTCACGAACTGGCCGGAGGGGAAGGTCGAGCGGGTCGAGGCGCCGTACTGGCCGCGCGACGTCGGGAAGGCGGGATCCCGGCGGGTCCCGTTCGGACGGGACCTCTTCATCGAGCGGACGGATTTCCGCGAGGATCCGCCGGCCGACTGGCTGCGGCTCTGCCCCGGGCGCGCGGTGCGGCTCCGGAACGCCGGCACGATCCGGTGCGACGCGGTCGTCAGGGACCCGTCCACCGGGGAGCCGCTCGAGCTGCGGTGCACGCACGAGCCCGGGCCGCCCGGGCCGGGGGGCGCCGCGAAGAAGGGGAAGGGGACCGCCATCCAGTGGGTGTCCGCGGCTCACGCGGTCCCGGTCGAGGTCCGGCTCTACGACCGGTTGTTCACGGCGGCCGATCCCGAGGCGGACGTCGAGGGGAACACCTTCAGGGATTTCCTGAACCCCGCCTCCGTCGAGGTCCTGCGCGGCTGCCTCGCCGAGCCCGGCCTGGCGGAGGCGCGGCCGGGGGACCGGTTCCAGTTCGTGCGCCACGGGTACTTCGTTGCCGATGCCGTCGACTCGAAGCCGGGGGCGCCGGTGTTCAACCGGATCGTCGAGCTCCGGGACACCTACAAGGCGGGCAAGGCCGGGACGATGCTCCGGGGCGCCGCGGTGGGAGCGAGGCCCGCCCGCCCCGAGGCCGGCGCGAAGCGGCCGGCGACGCCGTCCGCGGGCACGTTTTCCGACGAGCGGGCGCGCGCGCGCGCCGCGGACGCGTCCCTCGCCCGGCGGTACGAGCGCTATGCCGCCGAACTCGGACTGTCGCCGGAGCTGGCCGACGTCCTGACGGGCGATCCGGGCGTGGCCGACTTCTTCGACGCGGCGGTCGCGGCCCACCCCAACGCCAGGGCGGTCGCCAACTGGATGGCCAACGACGTCCTGCGGGAGCTCAAAGGGCGCGCCGTCGGCGAGCTGCCGTTCACCGGCGCGGACCTGGGAGGGCTGGTCGCGCTGGTCGACCGGGGCACGATCACGGGACCGGCGGCAAGGGCGGTCTTCGAGGAGATGATGAAAGGCGGGGGCACGCCGGCCGGGGTCGCGGCGCGGCTGGGCGTGGACCGCGCGCTGCCGGAGGCGGAGCTGTCCGCGGCGATCGACGCGGTGCTTTCCGCGCTTCCCGACAAGGTAGCGGCCTACCGCGCGGGCAAGACGAGCCTGCTGGGGCTCTTCACGGGTCAGGCGATGAAGGCGACGGGGGGAAAGGCCGATCCGCGGGAGGTCCAGGAGCTGATCCGGCGCAAGCTCGGGTAGGGGCCAGGCGGCAGGCCGGCCCCGGGGCCGCGGGGCGACCCGCGTCAGTCGTCGGAATTCTCCGAGTAGATCCTGTCGAACTCCGGCGCGGCCCGGACGAAGGCCTGCAGCACGTCGGGGTCTAAATGGTCCGGGCTCGTCCGGTCGTCCCCCTCGGTGAGGATCCGGTAGGAGGCGCCGTGGGAGAGGGCGTCCTTGTAGGGCCGCCGGCTTCGCAGGGCGTCGTACTGATCCACGAGCATGACGATCCGCCCCTCGACGGGGATCGACTTGCCGCGCATTCCCCGCGGGTAACCGGTCCCGTTCCACTTCTCGTGGTGCGTCAGCGCGATCGACGCCGCCATCGGCATGCCGGGATAGGACGAGTTGGCGAGCATCTTTCCGCCGATCGACGTGTGGGTCTTGATGATCTCGAATTCGTCGAAGGTGAGGGGACCCGGCTTGAGAAGAATGCGGTCGGAGATTCCCACTTTCCCGATGTCGTGGAGGATCGCGGCGAAGGCAATCGCCTCGACGTCCTCGCGCGGCAGCCCCATCTCCCTGGCCAGGAACCGCGAATAGAGCGCGATCCGCTTCGTGTGCCTGCCGGTCTCCATGTCCCGGAACTCGGCGACTCCCGCCAGCCGCTCGATGATCTCGCGGCTGGCGTTCCCGAGCATCTTCAGGGCGTCCGCCAGCTCCCGCGTCTTCTTCCGGATGACGCCTTCGAGCGTCTGCGTGTAGTTCTTCTCGAACTGCGCGAGCCGGTGATATTCGACCGCGCGGGTCACCGTGTTCGCGAGAACCGTCGGCTTGAACGGCTTCAGGATGAAGTCGAAAGCGCCCCGGTGGATCGCCTCGACGGCGACGTCGAGCTCCCCGTAGGCGGTCATCAGGACGACCGGGATGTCGGGGTTCACCGTTCGGACGAGGTCCAGGAATTCGAGGCCGGTCAGCCCCGGCATGTGGACGTCCGTCAGCACCGCGGACACGTTGTTTTCCTTGACCTTTTCCATGGCCTCGTGGGCGCTGGCGTGCGCGAAGACGGAAAACCCGCGCTCGCTGAGGAGCATGGACGACGACATGAGGACCACGGGATCGTCGTCGACGACGATGACCGCGCTGCGTTCGGCATTCTTCAAGGCGATTTCCCCCCGAACGTCTATCGGAAGGACGGGAGCGCTTATTCAGCGGTTTGTCGGGGAGGGGGGAAGCGTTGCGCGGCGCCGTTCCCGGTGATAGATTCCTGACTACGCCCGGGAGGTGGCGGATGCCGAGACCCGCTGTCGTCGTGGCCCTCCTCGCGGCCCTCGTCGCACCCGCGTTCGCCGCGCCGGCCTTCGCGGACGGCGGCGCCGACGCCCCCCCCGCCTATCTCCGTCTCGACCCGGAGACCACGTACCGGCTGTACCGGCAGGCCGCGGAGCAGGGCGATGCCGCCGCGCAGACGCTCGTCGGCAACATGCACGTCACCGGGCAGGGCGTTCCCCGGGACTACGCCGAGGCGGCAAAGTGGTACCGCAAGGCGGCCGACCAGGGTAACGCCGAAGCCCAGTACAACCTCGGCATGATGTACGCCAACGGGCAGGGCGTCCCCAGGGACTGTGCCGAGGCGGCGGCGTGGTACCGCAAGGCGGCCGACCAGGGGAACGCCGACGCGCTGTGCGACCTCGGCGTCCTGTACGAGGAAGGGCAGGGCGTCCCGCGGGACCCGGTCCTCGCTTACATGTACTTCGAGATCGCGGCGGCAAAGTTCGAATCCCCCGACAGCCGCGGGAGCGCGATGGAGAACCGGGATCGCGTCGCCTCCGGCATGACCCTCGCCCAGATCGCGGAGGCGCGGAGGCGGGCGCGGGAATGGAAGCCGGCGAATCCGGGTCGGGGACACTGACCGGCGCCGCCCGCCCCGCGGCGCCCGCGCCGCACCGGGAATGACCGCCCCGGAGAAACCGTTTCAGTCGATCCGGTCCGCGCCGGCCAGGAGGCGTTTCAGCCGGCGGGTCGCCCCCGCGATGTCGTCCGCCGAGACGACGGCCGAGATGACCGCCGCCGCGTCCGCTCCCGCGTCGCGCACCTGCCGGGCATTCCCCGTGTCGATTCCGCCGATGGCGACGATGGGAAGGCGGCAGGCCTGCCGGACCCGCGCGATCAGATCGAGCCCAAGCGGCTCGGCCGCGTCGGCCTTGCTTCCCCGGGCCTCGAAGACCGGCCCCACCCCCAGGTAGTCGGCGCCGTCCCGCTCGGCCGCCACGGCGTCGTCGACCGTTTCCGCCGAGACGCCGAGGATCATGCCGGGCCCAAGGATCCTGCGCGCGGCGGCGGCCGGCAAATCCTCCCGGCCGACGTGGACGCCGTCGGCGCCTGCGGCGAGCGCGACGTCGAGGCGGTCGTTCACGATGAGGGGAACGCCGGCCTCGCGGGTGATGCGGCGCAGTTCGAGCGCGACGTCGTGGAGGCGGCGGCCGGCGGCGGTCTTGTCGCGCAGCTGGATGACGTCGGCCCCGCCCCGGATCGCCGCTTCCGCGATCTCGACGTGCGACCGGCCCCGGCCCAACCGCTCGTCCGTGATCACGCAGAGCCGCCAGCGGGCGGGGGAGCGCGTGCCGTCCATCGCGGGGACTCCTGCGCGGTCCCGCGTCGCCGGGTGGCCGGGGCCGGTCATCCGGCCTGCGACGCGGCCTTCCCGAAGGCGGCCCAGAAGGGGTCCACCTCGGGGTGGGCCAGTTCGCGGGACGTTCCCGCCTCGAACACCCTCAGGCCGTTCCGCGCGTCCACGGCTTCGCCCACCATCGTGGCCGGGATCCCCTTGTCTCCCAGCCGGCGGACCACTTCCTGCGCCTTGTGCGGCCGGCAGGCGAGGACGAGCGTCCCCTCGCTGATCGACGAATACGGGTCGATGCCGAACAGGTCGCACACCTTCCGCACCGGGTCCTGCACGATGATCTTCTCCTTGTCGATCGTCATCCCGACGCCGGACGCCCGGGCGACCTCGAAGAGCCCGCCCCACACGCCGCACTCGGTGGCGTCGTGCATGGCGGTCACGCCGGCCTCGCGCACCCCGGCCTCCGCGCACGTGAGCGCGTCCTCCACGACCGACATCTGCCAGAACACCTCCTCGGCCTCCCGCGCCGTCTTCTCGCCGTACCGCTCCGCCACGCGCCCGGGAAACGTGACGGCGAAGAGGGCGGCGGCCTCGATGGCCGCCCCCTTGGTGACGATGACGACGTCCCCGGGCCGCGCCATCTCGGGAGTCACGTACCGGTCCCCGGGGCCGATGCAGATCACGGTGGCGCCGCCGATCATCGGGTAGTCGCAGCCGTGATACCGCCCCGTGTGTCCCGACAGCACGGCCATGCCGATCCTGTCGCACTCGCGGTGCATCGCCTCCCACAACGCCTCGAACTGCTCCCGCGTGATGGACAGGGGGAGGTTGAGGTCCATGGTGATGAAGTTCGGCCGCAGTCCGGACGTCGCCGCGTCGGACGCCAGGATGTGGACCGCGAACCAGCCGGAGCGCTCCCAGCCGTACGGGGGAACGACGAAGATCGGGTCGGTCGTGGTCACCATCACCTGCCCGTTTCCCAGGTCGGCGACGCCGACGTCCACCCCGTGGCGCGGCCCCACGAGAACCTCCGGGCGCTTCCGTCCCAGGCGGGGAAGGATCACCTGCTCGAAGATGTCGGACGATACCTTGCCGATCTCGGGCATCCTCGACGTCATGCGCGTTCCTCCTTCCGAAGGTGACACTATACCACCCCGAAAGGCCGACGACGAAGCCCCGAACGGGGGCGCGAGCAAGGACGGACTGGGGTTCCCGCATTCGGCGTCCCCCATCCGGACGCCGGCCGTGGGAAGACCGTCTAACGGGGCGACGGGCACCCGAGGCCGTCTCCGATGACGTCGCAATGCTGACGAACGGAAAGTCGCGCCACGGTATCTGTTTCCGGAACAGAGGTTTCCTGGCTCTCCGGAGGTTGTTCGGGGGGACAGGTGGAGGCAAAGATTTACCGTTTTTGGGCACCCAAATGGCAAACCGAAATGCGAGCCCGTCTTGTTTTATTTATGCGAAATGAACGAGACTGCCAAGGGCCTTGTTTTGTGTGTGGAAGAATACGCTCCCGTTTCAGAGAGATAAATTCACCAGGCGAGAGAACATCCGCCCTTTAACGGGCGACGCTGAATAAGTCGTTACCGTTCGGAACATATATTGCTTAAGCACTCCCAAAGACATAAATAAGTAATACAAGTATTACTGACAACAGACCAATAGAATTCCAAGTTACACCCGTACCAACCCTGCATTTCACCGAGCATTTCGAACGGCCCGGACAACTTGGCAAACCTAAAGATCTCGGCGCGCGCATCCCACCGACCCGCTCCAGGCAAGGGCGGGCAGAACCGGAACCGGTTCCCAGGTTCCTCTCGGGAGGCAAGATGAAGCCGACGGCGGGGCAAAAATCCCACTCCAGAAATTCGATCCCGGGTTCTCAGGCGGTTTCGGGCGGGCGAGCGCTCCCGGCGCGACGGATCGCCGCTTTCTGGATTGCCGCACTCGGCACGGTCGCGTTCCTGTCGGCAGCCGTCGCTCGGGATGCTCGCGCCGGGTGCGACGCGGCCACGTACGATTCCGCCGTGGACAACTGCGCCACGCTGATCACCAGCGTGACCGACAACACCATCTTCTATACCGACGCGGGGCCGACCCCGGCGATCACCTTCAACGACACGACGTGCACGTCGCCCCCGTGCGCCGTCGACAACAGCGCGACCGCCCTGCACGGGTTCGTCAGCAACACCGGCGACGGGACATTCACGTACACCTTCGACGACAACAATTACAGCGGGCTCGAGACGATCACGTACACGAAGGGCGACGGGACAAACGGGTCGATCCAGATGTCGGTCTGCGCAGTGGATCCGTGCACCATCTCCAACCCCACCGCCCAGATCGGCACTTACGCGATCGTGGACAACACGCTCAAATACACTCCCGACGTGACCAGGTTTGGGCAGCCGCTGACCGACAACCTTGCCTACACCGTGACCGACAAGACCGGGCACGAGACCAACGTGACCCTGACCTACGTGTACCCGACCTTCTCCACGAGCGGTGTCACGGTGACAGACGACAACGGCGGCCCGCCGAACCAGACGTTCCGTCATGTCGAGCAGGGGACTTCCTACAACAAGTATCCCCACGGGACCGCATGGTTCAGCGGGGACGACGGCTCCCAAGGCGGCGCGGCGAAGAGTCTCGTCATGAACAACGCCCTCGACATCTCCGCGACCGGGGACAACAGCCCGGGCATCGACGCGCGAAGCATCGGCGGGAACGGCGAGGGGGGCGAGCATGGCGGCACGAAGACCTTCCTCTTCATCAGATTCTACGGGGCCGGCGGCGACGGGGGGTGGGGAGGCAGAGGCGGAGATGTCGTCGTGAACAACACCGGTAACATCACGACGAACGGGAGCCACTCGCACGGGATCTGGGCGCTGAGCAAGGGCGGCGACGGCGGCTGGGGCGGAAACGGATCCGGGCTGGTGTCCAGCGGCGGGAACGGAGCGCCGGGCGGGCCGGGCGGAGCGGTGACGGTGAACAGCGTCGGGAACATCACGACGCAGGGGAGCTACTCGGACGGGATCCGGGCGGAAAGTCTGTCCGGCCAGGGAGGACGCGGCGGGAACAGCGGCGGCTGGTTCACGACCGGCGGCAGCGGCTCGTTCGGCGTTCCCAGCGGGCCGGTGCTCGTCGATAGCACCGGCGACATCGCGACCGGCGGATATCTCTCCCACGGGATCTTCGCGCAGAGCATCGGCGGCGGCGGAGGCAACGGCGGCAACGCCAGCGGATGGTTCACGGGCGACGCCGGGGACGGCGGCGGGGCCGGCAACGGCGGCATCGTGACGGTCCGCAGCACCGGCTCGATCGCGACCGCCGGTAACGCGTCGGACGGGATCTTCGCGCAGAGCGTGGGCGGCGGCGGAGGCGGCGGGGGCGACGGGTCCGGCTGGTACGCGGTCGGGGGGAACGGGGTCGCCGCGGGAGACGGGAACGTCGTCGACGTCAGGAGCACCGGCGGCTCCATCACGACCGCCGGCTCCTATTCCAACGGGATCTTCGCCCAGAGCGTCGGCGGCGGAGGCGGCGGCGGAGGGTCGGCGACCGCGGTGGGCGCCTTCTTCAGCTTCGGGCTGGGCGGAAACGGCGGCGACGGCGGGACCGGCAAGACGGTCACGGTCCTGAACGCCTCCGACATCCACACCGGCGGCGAGAACTCGTATGGCATCCTGGCGCAGAGCGTCGGGGGAGGCGGGGGATCGGGCGGCTACAGCATCGCGGCCTCCGGCGGGATCGGGTTCTCCGGGTCGCTGAGCATCGGCGGATCCGGCGCCAAGGGGGGGAACGCGGGCGCGGTCAACGTGACCAACACCGGCGCGATCGGGACCGACAATACCGCGTCCCACGGGATCTTCGCGCAGAGCGTCGGGGGCACCGGGGGGAACGGGGGGTTCGCGATCGCCGGCTCGATCAGCTCGGGCGTGTCGTTGAACCTGAGCTTCGGCGGATCCGGCGGCAGCGGCGGGACCTCCGGGCCGGTGGACGTCACCGACAGCGGGGGGGCCATCGTCACCCTCGGGGACAAGTCGTACGGCATTCTCGCGCAGAGCATCGGGGGAGGAGGCGGCAACGGCGGCTTCAGCATCGCGGGAGGGGTCTCCGCGGGCGCCAGTCTCAATTTCTCGATGGCGGGCGGCGGGGGATCGGGGAGCCGCAGCGGCACCGTGGCGCTGACCAGCTCCAGCGACATCTCCACGACGGGCGACGATTCGCACGGCATCTTCGCGCAGAGCGTGGGTGGTGGCGGGGGGTCCGGGGGTTTCTGCGTCGCGGGCAGCATCGGCGCGGGCGGCATCACCGCCAGCGTCGGCGGCGCGGGAGGGGCGGGCGCCAACGCCGACAACGTGACCGTCTCCGCCACGGGCGCGAACATCGTCACGTCCGGCGACCGCTCCTACGGGATCCTGGCGCAGAGCGTGGGCGGCGGCGGGGGCGACGGCGGCTTAAGCGTCTCCGGCGCCATCGGCGGCCCCACCCTGGGTCTTTCCTTCGGCGGGAGCGGCGGCGGCGGCGCCGCGGCCGGAACGGTGCACGTCGACAGCGCCGCCAGCATCTTCACCCTCGGAGCGGATTCGCACGCCCTCTTCG
>JBLMWX010000136.1:0-2824 GCA_050257455.1 Gemmatimonadota bacterium
TCGTAGGGACCGAGCTTTGCCCCGGCGGCGAGCGTCACCGGGTTGCCCCCGGGAGACGGCTGCCGAAATTGAGGATCACGTCCAGGCGGGGCGCCTGATCGTTCTCCTTCTGGCGCACGACGACGATGAAGCGCTTTCCGTCGGGCGCCACGTCGTAGATGTCGTTGTACTCGTTCGTCGTCGCCGGATGCTCGATCTTGAAGAGCGGGCGCGGCTCACCCGGCGCGAACGTGGGCGCGAGCTGAACGGGGGCAGCCAGAACCTCATCGTTCCAGAAGAAGAACAGCTCTTTTCCATCGCGTGACCACCGCGGGGCAGCTCCGCCGTTTCTGGAAACCTGCCATCGGCCGGCGAGAGTGGGATAGCGCTGAACGTAGATGTGCCGGAGGCCGCCCTCGTATTCTCCCGTGTACGCGATCCACCGCCCGTCGGGGGAAATCATTCCCCCGAACTCCGCCCCTGGCGTGGCGATCAGCGGACGCGCCGTGCGGTCCCCGGAGAGCGGAAGCAGAAAGATGTCGTTGCGGGTCGGAAGGCCCGACAGGGTCAGCAGGAGCGCCGATCCGTCCGGGGCGAAGGAGTCGTCGGTGATCGGTACGCGATACGCGGGGCGCCACAGGACCTCGGGCGGAGCGCTGCCGTCGGCGCGCTGGCGCATCACCGCGTCGCCCGTGGGCGTCGAGAACACGACGCTCGCGCCGTCCGGCGTCCACCGCGGAGAAGCGGCTGCTCCGGTGGAGGTCAACTGGAACTGGTTGGAGTGAGCCAGATCGGCGATCCAGATATCCGTCCGGGAGCCGCCGCCAGGCCCCTCGGCATATGCCAGCTTCTGACCGTCGGGAGAAATCGCGAGCGCGGTATAGACGCCGGAGGGAATTCCGGTCGGCTCCCTTCGGCCGGCCCGATCGATCCAGACGATGTCGTTGGTTCCCTCTGCGGAGAGCCCGACGGCGAAGAGCATCGCGCCCGACTTCGAAACACTGAAATAGGAAACGCCGCTCCGCGGGTCCCCGCTGACCGCCTGGAGCACGGGCACCGACGCGCGGTGCACCGTTGCCGTTCGCGGATCGAAGGGTACGGCGAGGACGTCTCCCCGGCGGGCGAGCAGGAGCTCTCCGGGCGGCAGATACCGGGCGAAACTGGCCCCGCGATAGACGGTGTGCCTCTTGCCGGTTTCGAGAGAAACGGCGTCGATTCGCGAGTCCTCATAGTCGCCGGGCTTGTCTTCCGTTCCGACGGTGAACAGGACCCACCGTCCTTCCGGCACGATTTCGGGCCAACGATGCGTGCGCTCCCGCGTGGCGGCGTCGAGCGCCGTCAACGGCGTCGCTTCCCCTCCCGCCGCGGGAATTCGAAATAGCGGCGAGTTCACGCTCGGGGAGAAGACGATCGTGCCGTCGGGGCCCCACACGGCGCCGCGGCTCCGGGATGCGACGGCGAGAGAGATGGGCGTTCCGCCGCGAACCGCCGTCTTCTTCAATTTGTCCCCGGCGACGAAACCGAGCCACTCGCCGTCTGGGGAGAAGAACGGGTCGCCGCCGCCTTCCGTTCCCGGGACGCCTTCGGCGTTCTCGTGGGAGAGGTCGCGCACGTAGATCCGGTTCTCATCCCCCTTTCTGCCCCGGAACGCGACTCGCCGTCCATCCGGGGAGATCGCCAGGATCTGAACCTGATCTCCGACCGTGGGATCGAGCACGACCTTGTCGGGCAGTGCCACGGAGAGGCGGACGACCTCCGCAGCGCGGGTCGACGGCCGCCGGAGCAGGAGAGCGACCGCCACGAACGCAATGCCGGCGATTGCCCATGGGAGCCACTGTGCCACCCGACGTCGCGCCAGACGCACCGGCGCCTCCCCTCGGGAGCTCGGGGCGGGCGCTCGCATGGCTTCCTCGATCTCGAGCCGCGCGTCGCCCATGTCGTGCAGCCGGATCCGGGGGTCGCGCTCGAGGCAGCGGCGGAGCAGGCGAACGATTCCCTCGGGCGTCTCCGGAGGCAGAGCGTTGAAGGGAATCTCCTGCCGCAGTACGCCGGCGAGAACATCGGAAACGGTCTCTCCCTCGAAGAGGCGCCGCCCCGTCAGCATCTCCCAGAGAATCGCGCCGAACGCCCAGATGTCCGCCCGCCTGTCCACGGATCGGCCTCGCGCCTGCTCGGGGGACATGTACGCGGCCGTCCCGATCACGACGCCCGCCTGCGTCGCCGCCGCGGTCAGCGTCGGCGAAATGGAAACGTCGGACGGGACGGCGTCGCCCGCGAGGGCCTTCGCGAGACCGAAGTCGAGAACTTTGACCTTCCCCTCCGGCGTCAGCTTCACGTTCGAGGGCTTCAGATCGCGATGGACGATCCCTCTCTCGTGGGCCGCCTCCAGCGCTTCGGTGATCTGCTCCGAAATCTCGAGCGCCTCGTTGACCGGCAGCGGACCGCGCGCGATCCGCTCCGCGAGCGTCTCGCCTTCCACGAGCTCGAGAACGAGGGCCTCGGCCGCGCCGATCTCTTCCACTCCGTAGATCGCGCCCACGTGCGGGTGATTCAGCGCCGCCAGAACGTGCGCCTCTCGCCGGAAACGCGCCAGCCGCTCCGGGTCGGCGGCAAAGCTCTCGGGCAGCACCTTGATCGCGACCTCGCGCCCGAGCCGCGGGTCGCGTGCCCGCCACACCTCCCCCATTCCACCCGCTCCCAGCGGCGAAACGATTTCGTACGACCCGAGGCGGGATCCGGCGGACAGGCTCATCTCAAGGTCCGTATCCGGGATCGCCGGTCAGCGGCGCGCCCAGTCTTCATCGTCGTCGCTGCGTTCCTGCGGGCGGGAGGGAGGACGCGGTTC
>JBLMWX010000137.1:0-19333 GCA_050257455.1 Gemmatimonadota bacterium
GCGCCGCTCGACCCCACGATCGCCACCATCGTCCCCATCGAAACCTCGAAGCTCACGTCCTTCAGGATGTTCTCGCCCTCCTCGCCGTACCGGAAGTCCACGTGCGAGAACTCGATGCCGCGCGCGACCGGCGGCAGGTCGGGCGCCCCCTCCTTCTCCCGGACCTCCGGCAGGGTGTCGAGGACCTCGAACACGCGGATCGCCGCGGCGATCCCCTGCTGGATGACGTTGTTGATCCGGGAGAGGCGCTTGACGGGCTCGTAGAGCATGAACAGCGCGGTCATGAAGGAGAAGAAGTTGCCGGGCGTGCTGATCCCGTTGACGACGCTGTAGCCGCCGTAGAAGATGACGGCCGCGGCACCGACCCCCGCGAACATCTCCGACAGGGGGGAGGTCAGCGCCTGGACCTTCACCACCTTCATGCTCAGGCGGTAGAGGTCGGCGTTCCGGCTGGCGAACCGGTCGACCTCGTACTCCTCGGCGCCGAACGCCTTGACGAGCTTGACCCCGCTGATCGTCTCCTGGAGGTGCGAGGTGAGGCCCCCCGTCACCTCCTGGCTCCGGATGCTCGTCCGGCGGAGCTTCCGGCCGAAGCGCGCGATCGGCCAGAACGCCAGCGGAAAGGCGACCAGGGCCACGAGGGCGAGCTTCCAGTCGCGGTAGAAGACCACCCCGACGAGGAAGAGGGCGGCGAAGATGTCCTTGATGAGGCCCGTGACCGCCTCGGTGATGGACGCCTGCATCAGCGCCACGTCGTTCGTCACCCGCGACATGAGCACGCCCGTGGGGTGGCGCATGTAGAACGACAGGGACAGCGACTGGAGGTGGCGGTACAGGTGGTCGCGGATGTCCCGGATCACCCGCTGCCCGACGCCGCTCATCAGGTAGCTCTGGGCGAACTCGAAGACCCCCTTCAGGAGGTAGACGCCGAGCACGACGAAGGGGATGAGGGCGAGACGCGTGGCGTCCTTGTTGATGAAGATGTCGTCGAGGGCCGGCTTCACGATGAACGCGATGGCCCCCTGGAAGGAGGAGACGAGGACCATGAAGATCATGGCGAACAACAGCCGCGGCGAGTACGGTTTGACGTAGGCCAGCATGCGTCGGTAGATGGTCACGCCCATGCCTCCCCCCCGGCGGCCGCCAGCATGTCGACCACCGCCTCCGCGGGCCCCGGTCCCCGGAGGCGGTCGCGCAGCGCGACGCACCGCGCGGCGAGCGCGTCGCGCCTCGCCCCGTCGGCGAGGAGGGCCCCGATCTCCCCGGCCATCCGGTCCGGCCGGCAGGCGTCGTGGATGAGCTCCGGCAGGAAGGGCTCTCCCGCCAGGATGTTCGGGAGCCCGATCGACGAGACGGTCGCGAGCCGCCGCCCGATCCAGTAGGTGACGGCGGACGTCCGGTACACGATCACGGGCGGCACCCCCAGGAGGGCGAGCTCCAGGGTCGCCGTCCCGGACGCCGCCAGCGCGGTCGCCATCCCCCGGAACAGGAGGTGGCGGTCCCTCTCGACGAGCGTGACGGGAAATCCGCCGCCCCCCGCCCCGAGCACCGACGCGACGAGGCCGCCGAGCTCCGGAGAGGCCAGAGGAACCGCGAAGTGGACGTCCGGGAACCGCGCCGCGATCCGCCGCGCCGCCTCCGCCATCGCGGGCAGGTGGGCGCGGATCTCCCCGGGCCTGCTGCCGGGAAGCAGCCCGACCAGCGTCCGGTCCCCGGGGATCCCGAACCGCGCGGGGTCGGGCTCGGCCTCGAAGCAGGGGGCGAGCTCGTCGAGGAGCGGGTGGCCGGCGAAGCGGGCGTTCACGCCCTTCGCCCGGAGGATGGGCTCCTCGAAAGGAAACGCGACCACGACCCCCTTCGTGAACCGGGCCAGCTCGCGGGCGCGTCCCGGCCTCCAGGCCCAGAGCTGCGGCGGGACGAAGTACACGACCGGCACGCCGGCCGCGCTCGCCTTCTTCCCGACGCGGAAGTTGAAATCCGGGAAATCCACCAGGAGCACCGCTCCCACGTCCGGCCGCGTGGCGCGCCGGACGGCCGCCCGCAGCGCCGCGAGGACCGCGGGCAGGTGCCGCACCACCTCGGTCACCCCGACCACGGAGATGCTCCCGTAGTCCACGATCAGGCGCACCCCCTCCCCCGCCAGCCGCGCGCCGCCGATCCCCTCCATCGGCACGCCGGGGAAGCGCCGCCGGAACGCGCCGGCCGCGCGGACCGCGTACGTCTCGCCCGACGGCTCGCCGCACGCGATGAAGAGGGACTTGCGCGTCGGCGTCAACGGCTCCTCATCATCCTCAAGATCCGGAACGCCAGCTCCAGGGCGGCGAGGCCGTCCGCCCCCGACACGCGCGGGGCCCCGCCCGTCGCCACGCACTCGAGGAACGACCGGATCTCGTCGCGCAGGGCGTCCCCCTTCTCCGTCTCGAGCAGCTCGCCGGAGATCTCCGGCGCCCCGTCCCGCCCTTGCGGCCAGGTCCTCCGGAAGATCTGGATCGCATGGTCGACGAAGTCCATCGACACGTACGCGTCCTCCTGGAAGATCCGGATCTTCCTCTGCTTGCGCGCCGAGACGCGGCTCGCCGTCACGTTGGCGACGCAGCCGTTGGCGAACGCGAGCCGCGCGTTGGCGATGTCGACGTTCGGGGAGATCACCGGGACGCCGACGGCCTGGATGCGCACGACGGGCGACCGGACGAACGACAGGATGAGATCGATGTCGTGGATCATGAGGTCGAGCACGACGTCCACGTCGGTGCCCCGTCCCCCGAACGGGCCCAGCCGGTGGCATTCGATGAACCGGGGCTCCCTGAGGACGGACGCCGCCGAGATGACGGCGGAGTTGAACCGCTCCAGGTGCCCGATCTGGAAGACGAGCCCCCGCCTCTGCGCCTCCCGGACCAGGGCCCGCGCGTCCCGGACGGTCGCGGCGATCGGCTTCTCGAGGAGCACGTGGACGCCGGCGCGCATGGCGTCCAGGGCCACCCGGTGGTGCGCCGTCGTCGGGACCGCGATGACGACGGCGTCGACGGCCGCGAGGAGGCGCCGGTGACTCTTGAAGAAGGCCGTCCCGCACTCCTGCGCGACGGCGGCGCCGCGCGCGGCGTCCGCGTCGCAGACGCCCGCGAAGCGGACGTCGTCGAGCGAGGCGAGCTTCTGGGCGTGCAGCCGCCCGAGGTAACCGACGCCGATGACCCCCACGCGGACCGTCACCGGCCTACCTCTGGACGCCGCGCTTGCTGGCGCGGATGAAGTCCACCAGGTGCCGCACTTCGGGGGACGGCGGAAGCTCCGCCTCCACCCGCGCAAGCGCCTCGGTCATCGGGAGACCCGACCGGAACAGGATCCGGTACGTCTTCTTGAGCCCCGCGATCGTCTCATCCGAAAACCCGTTCCTCCTGAGCGCGATGACGTTGAGCCCGAAGAGCCCGGTACCCTTCTGGCCGCGCCCGACCACCGCCTTGACGTACGGCGGGATGTCGAGCGGCACGCCCGAGAGCGCGCCCACGATCGCGAACGTTCCGATCCGCACGAACTGGTGGACACCGACGAGCCCCCCGATGAACGCGCCGTCCTCCACCGTGATGTGCCCGGCCAGCGTGGCCGCGTTGGCCATGATGACGCGGTCCCCGACGTGGCAGTCGTGCGCCACGTGGCAGTACGCCATGAGGAGCGCCCCGCGCCCCACGCGCGTGACGCCGCCGCCGCCGACGGTCCCCCGGTTGACCGTCGCGTACTCGCGGATCGTCGTCCCCTCCCCGATCTCGACCCACGTCTCCTCCCCCCGGAACTTCAGGTCCTGCGGGGGCGCCCCGATCGAGGCGAACGGGGACACCCGCGTCCCGCGTCCCATGCGGACGTGCGACTCCACGACCGCGTGCGCGCCGATCGAGCAGCCGTCGCCGATCGTGACCTTCGGGCCGATCACCGCGTACGGTCCCACCTCCACGTCCTTCCCGAGGGTCGCCCCCGGGTCGACGAGCGCCGTCTCGTGGATCATGGCGCCGCTCCTTCCCCGGACGACGCCCCGCCATCCTCGCGCAACGTCGCCGTCAGGTCCGCCCGCGCGGCCAGCGCCTCGCCCACGAACGCCTCGCAGTGGAGCTTCCAGACCGGCCCCTTGTGCGCGATCACGGTCGCTTCCAGGCGCAGCTGGTCGCCGGGGACCACGGGACGCCGGAACTTGCAGTTGTCGATCCCCCCGAAGAAGGCGAGCTTCTTTCCCTCCCCGATCGCCTTCAGGGCCACGATGCCGCCCGCCTGCGCCAGCGCCTCCACGATGAGCACGCCCGGCATGACGGGGTACCCCGGGAAGTGCCCGGTGAAGAACGGCTCGTTGATCGTCACGTTCTTGATCGCGACGATGCGCTTCCCGGCCTCGAACTCGAGGACCCGGTCCACCAGCAGGAACGGGTACCGGTGCGGCAGCAGGTCCATGATCTCGGTGACGGATAACATGTCACTCATCCTCCTCCTTCGTCCTCGAGCCCTCCTCCAGGCGGCGGACGCGCCGGAAGAGCTCGGGCAACTTCGGCAGAAGCGTCGACACCCGCAGCCAGGCCGGGTGGGGGATCGCCGGGGTGCCGGACCAGACCTTCGCCTCCGAGGCGCGCAGCGTCCCCGCGACGCCGCACTGCGCACCGAGCATGATCCCGTCCTCGATCTCGAGGTGCCCGGCAAGTCCCGCCTGCCCGCCGATCATGACCCGGCCGCCCACCCGGCAGCTCCCCGAGATCCCCGCCTGCGCCGCAATGACCGTGTCCGGGCCGATCTCCACGTTATGCGCGACCTGAACGAGGTTGTCCAGCTTCGTCCCCCGGGCGACGCGGGTCACCCCCAGGACGGCGCGGTCGATCGTCGTGTTCGCGCCGATCTCGACGTCGTCCCCGATCTCGACGGTGCCCACCTGCGGGATCTTCCGGTAGCCGGAGGGGCCCGGCGCGAAGCCGAACCCGTCGCTCCCGATCACGCACCCCGCGTGCAGGATGACGCGCGACCCCACGCGCACGTCGTGATAGAGCACGACGTGCGGATAGAGCCGGCAGTCGTCGCCGACGGACGCCCCTTTCCCCACGACCGCCCCCGCGAACAGGACGGTACGGTCGCCGATCGAAGCGCCCTCCTCGACCACGGCGAAGGGCGCGACCGTCGCCTCGCGGCCGAGCCGCGCCCCCGGGTGCACGAAGGCCTGGGGCGAAACGCCCGGCTCCGGGCGGCTCGCCGGGTGGAACTCCTCCAGCGCGCAGGCAAACGCGTAGTAGGGATTCGCCGCCACCAGGAACGCGGCGCGCGCCCCTTCCAGGGGCTCCTTGGCGATGATGGCGGACGCCGCCGAGGCGCGCGCGAACCGCGCGTACTTCGGGTTGGCGAGGAACGTCACCTCCCCCGGTCCCGCGGCCTCGATCGGCGCGATGCCGGTGACGACCGCGTCCTCGCCCACGAGGCGGGCGCCGATCCGCGCGGCCAGCTCCGACAGACGGATCTCATTTGCCAACGGGCGTCTCCTTGTTCACCAGCTCGAGGATCCTGGCGGTGATGTCCATGGACGGGTTCGCGTGGATGACTCCCGCGCTCTTCTCCAGGAGGAGGTCGATCTTCTCGTCCGCCACGTACTTGTCGAGCAGGCTCTCGAGGGACTTGAGGATCTCGCGCGTCATCTCGCCCTGCCGCTTCTGCATCTCCTTCTCGGACTCCTGCGTGAGCTCGCGGAGCTCCTCGATCTTGGCCTTGAGCGCGTCCTCCCTCTCCTTGAGCTTCTCCTTGCCGAGGAGGATCTTCTGCTTGTCGAGATCCTCCTTCATCTTCTTCGCCTCCTCGTTCTTGGCGTCGATCTTCTTCTTGAGCTCCTCGTACCGCGCCTCCATCTTCTGCTTCGCGTCCTTGCCGGCCTTCGACTCGTTGAGCACCTTGTTGACGTCGATGACGGCCACCTTGATCCCCTCGGCGAAGGCCACGCCTCCGAAGGCCGTCAGGGCGGCCAGCGCCGCCGCTCCAAACCACAGTCGCCCGATTCCCATCGTCTCCCCCTTGTTCAGAATGCGGTTCCGATCGTGAACTCCGCGACCCGGCGCGCCTCGCCCGGCGACGGGCTCAGGTTCCACCCCCACTCGAAGCGCAGGGGCCCCATCGGCGAGTACCAGCGGATCCCCGCCCCCGCCGCCTTCTTGAGCGCCGGCCCCTTCCAGGGCCACTCGCCCTGCCGCCAGGTGTTCCCCATGTCGTAGAAGAGGACGCCCTTGAACCCGATCTCGTTGAAGAGCGGGAACACGTACTCCACGTTCAGCACGAGCTCCTTGTTGCCCCCGATGAGCTCCCCCGTGTTCGGATCGGCCGGGGAGAGGCTCCGCGACTTGAATCCGCGGATGCTGTAGGGGCCGCCGAGGAAGAACCGCTCGGCGAGCCGCACCTCCCCGCCCACCGTGCTCACCGCGTGCCCCCACAGGGCGTTCGCCGAGAGCACCGTGGATTCCGTGACGGGGAAGTAGACCTTCCCGTTCAGGAAATACTTGGCGAAGCGGCCGTCCCCGCCCAGCGGGCGCCCCGCGTACTCCAGGGAGCCCGAGGCGATGTAGCCGCGGGACGGATCGATGAACTTGTCCGTCGTGTTCCGCATCACGCTGAGCGTCAGGCTCTGCGTCTGCTGCCATCCCAGCGCGAACTGCTCCTTGAGGAAGGTCGACGTCACCTCCGCGAGCTGGGTGACGAGGACGTCGTCGTACCGGAACGTGAGCCCCACGGACGTGAACCGGTCCAGGTTGTACCCGGTGCCCACCCGGCCCCCTTTCGCCTTGCGCTGGAAATCGGTGTACTTGGTGTCGGTCTTGTAGGCGTTCAGCAGGAGGCTGAAGTCGGTGTCCAGGAAGTGGGGCTCCCGGAACTCGAGCGTGTAGACCGTCCGCCGGGCCCCGAACTGGGTGTTGAGCGTCCCCCGCCAGCCCCGGCCGAACAGGTTGTTCTCGTTGAGCTGGATGACGCCGAAGAGCTTGTCCACCGAGCTGAACCCCAGCCCGCCCGACAGGGTGCCGGTCGGCGCCTCCTGGACGTCGACCTTGACGTCCATCTCGTCCGGGGTCGCCGCCGAGGGGGCCGTGCTGATCTTGACGTCCTTGAAATAGCCGAGCCGGGTCAGGTTCTCCTTGCTCGTCCTGAGGCCCGAGGCCGTGTACGTCTCCCCGTCCGCGACGTCCAGCCCCCGGCGGATGACGCGGTCGAACGTCTTCGTGTTCCCGGTCACCTCCACCTTTCCGAACCGGAACTTGCGCCCCCGCTCCGTCTTGTAGGTCACGTCGACGAGCGGGTACTCCTTCCTCTTCTCGACGACCGGCGACACGAGGGCCTGGGCATACCCCCGGTCGTTGAGGATCGTGGTCAGGGCGAGAAGGTCCGCGAGCAGCGTCTCCCGGTCGAACACCTGGGTCGGCGCGAGCTTCACGGCCTTCCGGAGCTCCTGCTCCGGGACCCCGCTGTCGCCGGAGAAGCCGACGCTCCCCACCCGGTACTGCTTCCCCTCGAACACGTGGATCGTGACCTCGAGCCCCCTCTTCCCGCGGCGGATCTCCGGGTCGGACACCTTCGAGTCGATGAACCCGTCGTTGTGGTACAGCGCCTCGATCTTCCTGACGTCGTTCTCGAGGACGTCCTTCTTGAACGTGCCCGAATCGGTGATGAACGAGAAGAACCCCTTCTCGGTCGTCTCCATCGCCTTCCGGATCGCCTTCGTCGCGAGGTAATGGTTCCCCGTGATGGAGATCCGGGAGATCTTGAGCTTCTCGCCCTCCTTCACCTTGAAGACGATCCGGTACGAGCCGTCCGGGTCCTCCGACACCGCGGCGTCCACGACCGCGTCGTAGTAGCCCTTGTTCTGGCACACCTCGACGAGCTTGCGCGCGGACTCCTTGACCTTGTCTTCCTGGAAGAGGGAGCGCTCCTTGAGGGTCAGCGCCTGCCGGAGGTCCGACGTGTCCACCTCCTTGTTCCCCTCGATCACGACGGCCGACACGATCGGCTTCTCCTTCACGATGACCGTCAGCCTGTAGCCCCCGTCCGTCTCCTCCGCGTCGATCTTGACGTCCGAGAAGTAGCCCATCCGGAATATGGCCTTGATGTCGTCCCGGATGCGGGCCGGGTCGAAGTCGGCCCCGACCTTCGTGGTCATCGCGCGCCGGATCGCATCGGCCCCCACCCGGTTGGCCCCCTGGACGTCGACCGCCTTCACGGGAAACCCCGCCGCAGCCGCCGGCGCGCACCGCAGCGCGACCAGGACGGCGACGGCCAGCGCCGCGGCGGCACCGCGCGCGCTCAATCGACGATCCGCCCGTCGTCGATCTTGATGGTGCGGTGCATCCTTCGGGCGAGCTCCTCGTTGTGGGTGACCACGACGAGCGACAGTCCCCGGTCCCGGTTGAGCGCGACCAGGAGGTCCACGACGCCCGAGGCGGTCTCCCGGTCCAGGTTCCCCGTCGGCTCGTCGGCCAGGAGAACGGCCGGGTCCATGGCGAGAGCGCGGCAGACCGCGACGCGCTGCTGCTCGCCGCCCGAGAGCTCCCCCACGCGGTGCGTGGCGCGCTCCCCCAGCCCCACGTCTTCGAGGAGCCGGTCGGCCCGCGCCGCCGCCTCCCCCCGCGGCATCCCGGCGATGAGGCACGGCAGCATCACGTTCTCCTTCGCGTCGAACTCCGGCAGGAGGTGGTGAAACTGGAAGACGAACCCGACCGTCCTGTTCCGGAACGCGGCCAGCGCGTCGTCGGAGAGCGCCGAGACGTCCCGCCCCTCGTAGGCCACCGTCCCGGACGTCGCCCGGTCCAGCGTCCCGACGATCTGGAGAAGGGTCGTCTTGCCGGCGCCGGACACGCCCACGACGCCGAGCATCTCGCCCCGCGCCAGGTCGAACGAGATCCCCTTGAGGACCGGGAGGACGCCGCCCCGCTTCGGGAATTCCTTCCTGACGTCGTGGACGCGGATCAGCGGCCCGTTATTCATAGCGGATCGCCTCGGCCGGGTCCACGCGCGACGCCTGGAAGGCCGGGTAGAGCGTCGCCACGGCGCAGATCGCGATGGAAATCGCCGCCACCGCGAGGAAGTTGGCCGGCTCGAGCGACACCGGGAGGGTCGAGATGTAGTACACGTCGCTCGGGAGGTGGATGAACTGGTACCGCCGCAGGAGCTCGCACAGGACCCACCCCAGGCCCGTGCCGATCGCGGTTCCCGCCACGCCGATGATGACCCCCTCGAGGGCGAAGATCCTCCGGATGGAACCCCGCGTGGCGCCCATCGTCATGAGGACCGCGATGTCCCGCGTCTTCTCCATGACGACCATGATGAGCGTGCTGATGATGTTGAAGGCGGCCACGAACACGATGAGGACGAGGATGATGAACATCACGGTCTTCTCGAGCTTCAGGGCCGAGAAAAGGTTCCGGTTCGTCTGCGCCCAGTCCTTGGCCCAGTACGGGTACCCGAGGTCGTCGCGGATCCGGGCCGCCACGGCGCCCGCGGCGTAGATGTCGTTCACCCGGACCTCGATCCCCGTGGCCCTCCCGGGCATCCCCAGGAGGCGTCCCGCCTCGTCGAAGGAGACGTACGCGAACGTCGAGTCGAACTCGTACATCCCCGACTCCGCGAGCCCGACGACCCGGTACCGGACGACCCGGGGGAAGGCGCCGAGCGGCGTCACGCTCCCCCCCGGGACCATGATCTCCACGACGTCGCCGACCGCCACGTCGAGGCGCTTCGCGAGCTCCTGCCCGAGGATCGTTCCCGGGAGCCCCCCCGTCGCCTTCGCCGCCAGGTTCGCGAGCGACCCGACGCGGATGTCCTGGGGAAGGCGCGTCACGTTCCCGGCCGTGGCGGGGTCGACGCCGCGAAGGACGCCCCCCGACGCCCCGGTCCCCGAGGAGATCATCACCTGCGAAAAGACGTACGGGGAAGCCGCCGCGACTCCCGGCACGCGGAGGATCCGCTCCGCGAGGGGGAACGGGGTGCCGATGCTCCCGTCGAGGCTGATCACCTGGACGTGCGCCGTGGCGCCCAGGATCCGGTTCTTGAGCTCCTTTTCGAACCCGCTCATCACGGCCAGGACGATGATGAGGGCCATCACGCCGACCGTCACCCCCGCCACGGAGATGACGGTGATGATCGAGATGAAGGTCTGTTTCCGCTTGGCCAGCAGGTACTTCAGGCCGATGTAGTATTCGACCGGCAGCCTCACCCGCCCGACCCCTCTTTCCGCAGGTGCGGGAACAGGATCACGTCCCGGATGGACGGGGAATCGGTGAACAGCATGACGAGCCGGTCGATCCCGATCCCTTCCCCGGCGGCCGGCGGCATCCCGTACTCGAGGGCGCGCAGGTAGTCCTCGTCCATGAAGTGCGCCTCCTCGTCCCCGCGCTCCCGCTTCCGGAGCTGCTCCTCGAACCGCCGCCGCTGATCGAGCGGATCGTTCAGCTCGGAAAACGCGTTGGCGATCTCGCGGCCGCGCACGATGAGCTCGAAGCGGTCGACGATCCCGGGCCGCGCGTCGTTGCGCCGGGACAGCGGCGACACCTCGACGGGGTACTCCGTGACGAACGTGGGCCCCTGGATCTTCCGCTCCGCCACCTCCTCGAAGATGTCCACGAGGACGCTCCCGTCGGACGCGTCCTCCGCCGCGGCGAGGCCGAGCCCCTTCGCCGTCGCGCGCAGGAACGCCGGGTCAAGGAGCCGCTCCTCCGGGACGTTCGCGTGCCGCGCCACCGCGCCCGCGACCGTGAGCCGCTCCCAGGGGGGCGTGAAGTCGACCGTCTCCCCCTGCACCGGGACCGTCGTCCGGCCGAAGAGGGACAGGGCGAGCGCGGAGATCATCTCCTCGGTCAGCCGCATCAGGTCCTCGTGCGTCGCGTACGCCTGGTAGAACTCGAGCATCGTGAACTCGGGGTTGTGCTGCGTCGAGATCCCCTCGTTCCGGAAATTCCGGTTGATCTCGAACACCCGCTCGAACCCGCCGACGAGGAGGCGCTTGAGGTAGAGCTCGGGCGCGATCCGGAGGTAGAGGTCCATGTCCAGCGCGTTGTGGTGCGTCACGAAGGGCCGGGCGGTCGCCCCCCCGGCGACCGGCTGCATCATCGGCGTCTCGACTTCGAGGAAGTCGCGGTCCGCGAGGAACGCGCGGATGAAGGCGATGATCCGCGCCCGGACGCGGAAGACCTCCCTGACCTCCTCGTTCACGATCAGGTCGACGTACCGCTGCCGGTAGCGCGTCTCCACGTCGGCCAGGCCGTGCCATTTCTCGGGAAGGGGGCGCAGCGCCTTGGCCAGGAGGCGGAACCTCTCCGCGTCCACCGTGAGCTCGCCCGTCCGCGTGATGAAGAGGGGCCCCTCGACCCAGGCGATGTCCCCCACGTCGACGCCGCCCGCGAAACGCCCGTACGCCTCGTCGCCGAGCCGGTCCTTCCTGAGATACGCCTGGATCCGCCCGGCCCGGTCGGCGAGGACGACGAACGCGGCCTTCCCGAAGTGCCGCGCGGCGACGATGCGCCCGGCGACGTCGACCCGGATGGCCTCCCGCGCGAGCGCGTCGGCCGCCCTGCCCGCCGCCGCGGCACGGGCCTGAGCGCTCGTCCAGCCGACGCGCTGGTCGTTGGGATAAGGGTTCTCTCCCCGGCGCCGGATCTCGTCCGCCTTGCGCATCCGGTCCCGGACGAGGTCGTTCCAGTCCGCTGTCACGCCGCCCCCCCCCGGGCGCTCTCCGTCCCCCCTCCGAGAAGGAAGGTGCGGATGAACTCCATGATGTCCCCGTCGAGCACGGCGTCGACGTTCCCGGTCTCGCACCCCGTCCGGTGGTCCTTGACGAGCCGGTACGGGGCCAGGACGTACGAGCGGATCTGCGACCCCCAGGCGATGTCCTTCTTCGTCTTGTGGGCCTCCATCGCCTTCTCCGCGCGCTGGCGCATCTCCAGCTCGTAGAGCTTCGACCGGAGGATCTTCATCGCCATCGCGCGGTTCTTGTGCTGCGACCGCTCCTGCTGGCACAGGACGGTGATCCCCGTCGGCAGGTGCACGATCCGCACGGCGGACTCCACCTTGTTCACGTGCTGGCCGCCGGCGCCCCCCGACCGGAGGGTGTCGATCGACAGGTCCGACTCGTTGACCTGGATCTGCACGTCGTCGTCGATCTCGGGGGAGACGAAGACGGATGCGAAGGACGTGTGGCGCCGCTTGTTGGCGTCGAAAGGGGAGATGCGCACGAGGCGGTGGACGCCGCTCTCGGCCTTGAGGTACCCGTAGGGATGATCCCCGGAGAGGAGGATCGTGGCGTTCTTGATCCCCGCCTCCTCCCCTTCCTGCCGGTCCACCACCTCGATCTCGAAGCCGAACCGGTCCGCGAAGCGCGTGTACATCCGGAGGAGCATCTAGGCCCAGTCCTGGGACTCGGTGCCCCCCGCGCCCGCGTGAATGGTCACGATCGCGTTGCGCTCGTCGTTTTCGCCGCCGAGCATCCGCTCGACCTCGATCGCGTCGAGCTGCCTCTCCACCTCGGCCGCGTGCCGCTCGATCTCGGGCGCAAGCGTGGGGTCCTCCTCCGAGAGCTCGAGGTACGCCCGGAGGTCGTCGACCATCTTCTCGGCGGCGGTCCATTTGGCGAGGAAGGTCTCGAGCGCCTTCCGCTCCTTGAGGAGCGGCTCGGCCTTCTCGGGGGAGTCCCAGAAACCCTCCCGCGCGACGGCGGCTTCGACCTCGGCGAGTCGCGACCGCTTCCGGTCTACTTCAAAGGTAACCCCGGAGCACCCTCAGGCGCGATTCGAGGGCGGCGGTCTTTTCTCCAAGCAGTCCAGTGGCCATCGGTTCCTCTCAGCGGGACAAACGTGATTAAAAATGCCAATATAGCACAAGAAATCTCGAAGATGGCTCCGCTTTTCGCGTAGAGCGTCTCCCCGCTCCCCGGCCGCACCGGCGCCACGATCGTCCCCCGGCGGAACAGCCCGAGCTCGACGACGGACGCCCCGGTCGCGTCGATCACGGCGCTGATCCCGGCGTTCGCGGCCCGGACCATCGGCCGGCGGAACTCGACCGCCCGCATCCGCGCCATCGCCAGGTGCTGACGGGGCGCGACGGTGTCCCCGAACCAGGCGTCGTTCGTCACGTTGACGAGCCAATCCGCCCCGGCGCGGACCCCGTCGCGGATGATCCCGGGAAAGAGCGCCTCGTAGCAGACCGAGGCCTCGACCTCGCCGCCGGCCACGCGGAACAGCGCCGGGCCGGTGCCCGCGGAGAAATCCTCTCCCCCCGCCGTCATCTTCCGGAGGAAGAACAGGACCGATTTCAACGGGACGTACTCGCCGAACGGGACCAGGTGGCGCTTGTCGTACCGGCCGCGCGGCACGCCCTTCCCGTCGAGCAGGAAGACGCTGTTGAAATACCGCCCGCCGCCCGACGGGTCGAACCAGGGCGCTCCGAAGATGAGCGGGACCCCCGCCTCCGCGGCGATCAGGTCGATCTCGCGGGAGAGGTCCGCCTCCCAGCCGTAGAAGAACGGGGCCGCGGTCTCGGGCCAGACGACGACCTCGGCGCCCGACGCGACGGCTTCGCGCGTCAGCGACCGGTAGATCGCCACGGTCCCGGCCTGGAACGCCGGATCCCATTTCACGGACTGGTCGATCCCCCCCTGCGCGATGCCCACCCGGACCGGCGGCGCGGGGGGAGGCCCTCCGCCCGCCCCGTTCGCGAAGGACCCGTACGCGAAGAGGAAAGCGGGGATCGCCAGGAACGCCGCCGCCGGGGCGGCGCAGGTGCGCCAGGACCTCCGCGCCGCGAGGGACGCGGTCCGGTAGAGGGCGACGCTCGAGAGCGCGAGCAGGAAACCGAGCCCCGGGACCCCCGCGAGGTCCGCCGCCTGTCTCAGGACCGGGCTGTCCGCGAGACCGTACCCGAGGAGGAGCCAGGGGAAGCCGGTGAGCAGGACCGACCGGGCGTACTCCAGCCCGACCCAGACGACGGGAAACGCCCAGAGCCCCCCCTCTCCGAACCGGACCGCGAGGCGAAAAGCCGCCCAGCAGGCCGCGGAGACGTAGATGGCGAGGTATGCCGACACGAGCAGCGCGGCGAGGATCCCCGGCGCCCATCCCAGCTTTCCGGGAACCGCCACGGTGTACGCGATCCAGTAGAAGAGAAGGACGTTCGCCGCCGTCCCGGCCAGGAACCCCCGGAACGCGGCGTTGCGGGCGTCCCCGGACGCCAGGGCCAGCACGATGAGCGGCGCCAGCGCCACGAAGGGGAGGCCCGGGATCCCGTACCCGGGCATGCCGAGCGCGTACAGGGCCGCGAAGGCGACGCCGGCCAGGACCGCGCCGGCCCGCGACGAGGTCCGCCAGCCCGCCGGCCGAACGGTCGTGTCCTGCCCGCGCCGCGTCACGTCCGGCCCGGTCCCACGACCGCCCCGTAGAGCTCCGCCTCCCGCCGGCGCATCCGCCGGGCCTCCGCCGTCCCCTTGCCGTGATCGTACCCGGCAAGATGCAGCATCCCGTGAAGGATGAAATAGAAGACCCGCTCTTCGGGAGTGCCGGGCCACTCCCGGGTCTGCGCGAGGCACGTGGGGGCCGAGACCAGGATGTCCCCGGCGATCGTGTCCGCCGGCGCCTCCCCGGGCGCCTCTTCGGGAAACGCGATCACGTTCGTCGTCCCGCCACGCCCGAGGAACTCGCGGTTCCACCGCGCCATCTCGTCGTCCCCCACCACGAGCACGCGCACGTCGGCCGCGGCGGCCGGAAGGCGGGCCAGGGCCTGCCGGACGAGCGCGCGGAGGCGCTCCCCGCGGAACGGCCGCGGCCTCGGGTGCTGGCGGACGCTCACGGCGAACTGTCTCCCCGCGGCCCTCAATGGACCTCGCCGGCGGGGCCCTTCCCGATCGCGGGGTACTCGACCCGCGCGTGCGCCGCGGCCGCGAGGACCCGGGTGAACGCCCGGCCGACCGCGTGGAGGTCCCGGAGCGTCATGTCGCACTCGTTCAGCTGGCCGTCCAGGTACGCCCTGTTCACGATCCGGGTCACCGCCTCGTCGATCTCCGCCGGGGACGGGTTCTTCAGGCTGCGCGACGCCGCCTCGGCCGCGTCGGCCAGCATCACGATCGCCGCCTCGCGCGTCCTCGGCTTGGGCCCGGGATACCGGAACGACGCCTCGGACGCCGCGTCCTCCGCGGAGAGCGACGACGCCTTGTCGAGGAAGCAGTACATGATGCTCGTGCCGTGGTGCTGCGCGATGATCTCGATGACCCGGTCCCCCAGCCGGTGCTCGCGCGCCAGCCGCACGCCCTCGGTCACGTGGGCGAGGATCGCCTCGCGGCTCGCCGCCGGCGCGAGCTCGTCGTGGACGTTGCCCGTCTGCGACTGGTTCTCGGAGAAGTATTCGGGGCGCGCGATCTTCCCCACGTCGTGGAACAGCGCGGCGGTGCGGCACAGGAGCGGGTTCGCGTGGATGGCGACCGCGCCGCCCTCGGCGATCGTCCCGACGAGGACGCTGTGGTGGAACGTCCCCGGCGCCGCCGCCAGGAGCCGGGTGAGGAGCGGATGCGCCGCGTTGGCGAGCTCCATCAGGCGGATGTCGCTCGCGTAGCCGAACGCGTACTCGGACACCGGCAGGATCGCCAGGGCGATCGGCCCGGCGACGAGGCCGTTGATCCCTCCGAGCAGCCCCGCCCACCACATCCCGGCGCCGCCGTGGAAGGCGATCTCGAGCATCACGGCCGCCAGGGCGCAGATCGGCGCCGTCTGGATCCCCGCCCACAGCAGCCGGTACCGGTCCTGGACGCGCCCCGAGCGGGACGCCCCGGCCGTTCCCGCCAGGAGGAGGAACATGAGCGTCGGCCAGCGGCCGTAGGCCGCGGCGGCCGACAGGACCGACGCGGCAACGGTGTAGATGATCGCCACCTCGGAGTTCAGGAGGACGCGGACCACCATCGCGAAGGCGGGCAGCGGGATGAGGTAGACGAACGCGCGCGGCGGGATCGCCCGGAAGGCGGTCCCCAGCGGCAGGACGTCCACGACGAACTTCGCGAAAAAGAAGAGCAACAGCGCGAGCGAGCACAGGAAGAGGAAATCCCGCGCCGCCAGCGTGACCTTGCGGACCTCCCGGCCCGCGAAGCCGAACCATTCGGTCAGGAACAGCGCGACGGCGAGGGTCAGCGCCACCGCCCCCACGAAGGGGAACACCGCGCCCATGCGCCCCGCGGCGCCCGGGAGGAGCTCCCGGCCCCACAGGTAGAACAGCGCGACGAAGACGGCGGCGGACAGCAGGCCGAGCAGGGCCGCGCCGCGACCGGGCCGGCCCCGCGAGGCCCCGGCCGCCTCCGGCGCGCCGTTACTCCTGGCCCCGCTTCTCGTATCGCTCATAGGCCTTGATGATCTCCTGCACGATCGGGTGGCGGACGACGTCGATCTCGGTGAACCAGCAGAACCGGATCCCCGCGACCCCGTCCAGGATCGAGAGCGCCTCGTTGAGCCCGGACACGCGCCCGGAGGGAAGGTCGGTCTGGGTGATGTCCCCCGTGATGACCGCCTTGGAACCGAACCCGATCCGCGTCAGGAACATCTTCATCTGCTCGGACGTCGTGTTCTGCGCCTCGTCCAGGATGACGAACGAGTCGTTCAGCGTGCGGCCCCTCATGAACGCCAGGGGCGCGACCTCGATGATCCCCCGCTCCATCATCTTGCCCGCCTGCTCGTACTCGAGCATCGTGTAGAGCGCGTCGTGGAGAGGCCGCAGGTACGGGTTGACCTTTTCGGCCATGTCGCCGGGGAGGAACCCGAGCCGTTCCCCCGCCTCGACCGCGGGACGCGCGAGGACGATGCGCTTGACCTCCTTCTTCAGGAGGAAACCGACCCCCATCGCCATCGCCAGGAACGTCTTCCCCGTGCCCGCGGGGCCGACCCCGAACACGATGTCGAAGTCCCGGATCGCGTCCAGGTACCGTTTCTGCGCCACGCTCTTCGGGGTGATGATCTTGTTCCGCGACGACCGGAAGACGACGTCCTCGAAGACGTCCGACACCTCGGCGTTCCGGTCGGAGCACACGATCCGGACGGCGGCCGCCACGTCGTTCGACGTGACCGGGATTCCCTTGCGCAGGACGCGGTAGAGCCCGGTCAGGACCTTCGCCGCCAGCTCCACCTGCAGCGCGTCGCCGGAGACGCCCGCCTGGTTCCCCCGCGGGTGGATGACGACCCCCAGGAGCTGCTCCACGATCCGCAGGTGCTCGTCGTGGCTCCCGAAGAGGTTCGCCAGGAGCGTGGGGTCGTCGAACCGGACCGTCTCGTCGCGCCTGTCAGCCGTTTCCATGGGCCTTCCGCCTTCCCGGCGCCCGCCTCAGAAGAAACCGGCCCAGCCGGTGAACGCGCCCGTCGCCCGTGGGGACAGCAGGAGCACGTAGAGCCACCCGGCCGCGACGGCCGCCGCGGACGCCCACAGGACCGCCCGGACGGCGCCGAGAACGCGGGCGCGCGCGATCTCCTTCCGCACGGCGCGCCCGGGGTCCGCCCGCACCTCCTCGACATCGACGACCGCGACGTCGATCAGCCCGCGCTCCAGGAGCAGCCACAGCCCCTTGATCCCCTCGAGCCACGTGATGCACGCCTTGCGGAAGACGCGCCGCGGGTCGTCCGAGAACTCCATCGCGCTCCACACCACGCGCTCTTCGGCCGGGAGGGCGTCCTCGTCGATCTTCGCGCCGCGCTTCCGGGAGACGCGGAACTCGCCCGGCGGGAACCTGGCGCGGTACCGCGGGGATTCGTCGAGGAACTGCATCCCCTCCATCATGAGCACGTCGGCGCGGATCGGCCCCTTGAGCCAGGGCGGAAGCCGGACGGCGAACCCCTCGAAGTGGTAATCCCCCTCCTTGAGGGTCAACGCCTCGAAGACCCCCTCCTTCACCTGGAGATGCAGGTAGCGGGAGAGGGTGTCCATGGACAGGATCCCTTTCTCGACGAGGAGCTCCCCGAGCTTCTTCCCCGCCCGTTCCTGCTTCGCGAGGATCCGGCCCAGCTCTCCCTCGGTGAGGAAGCCGGCGTCGACGAGCATGCTCCCCAGCAGGTCGGCACGGGCCCGCCGGTCCGGCTGGACCTCGATGATGCCGCCCTCGGCGAAGACGAAGACGGTCTCGCGGTCTCCCCCGCGGATCGTGAGCGACCCGCTCTTCCCCTGGTTCGCCACGAGCTGGAAGATCTCGGGAATGCTGAAATCGGAAATCTTGCCCTTCACGGCCCGTTCAGCGCCTCCTGCCGGTCAGGTTGTAGCCCTCCTGGAAACGGCCGAACGACCGGATGCCCCAGGCGGCGCCGGCGAGCCAGACGGCCGCCGAAACCGCCGTCGCCAGCAATGCCGCCCCGTGCCGAAGATCCGAGACGATCGCGCTTCCGCCCCCGGCGCCCGCCGACACGGAGATCGCGGCCAACGACAGGGCCAGGACCGCCCCGAACAGGGACGTGCGGATCTCCTTGCCGGCCCAGAGAGTCCCGGACCCCGGGACGAAGACGGCGCACGCCTTCACGTAGCGGCGGTGCATCCCGATTCCCTGGACCCTGCGGTCCCTCTCGGGGCCGCCGCGCGCCCCGCCCCCGACCCTTGTGCGGCACAGGTTGCACAGGTCGAGCGACTCCCGGGCCCCGGCGACCAGGGTCCGCGCGCCGCATCCGCGGCATGTCGTGTTGACCCAGATCCTCGTCGAGAGCAGTTTCCAGATCGCCCCCGCGAGAAAGGCCGTCGCGAGGAACACGAACGCGCCGCGCGGCTTGAGCGGCCGGAAGAACGCGTGGAAGAACCGGCTCCCGCCCGGGTCGTCGTCGGCGTGTATCTCCGGCCCGACAACCGGCCCCCACCACCCGCCCGCCGGGAGCGTCGACGCGACCCATTCCCCGGCTTCCATGTCCGCAGGCCTGAAATAGAACGGGGACATCTTGCGGAGGACGTACCACGCCAGGGGCTGGACCGCCCGCGCCCGCTCGAGGTTGAAAGTCTGGAGATAGACCTGGTAGGCGTTCCAGAGGGCGGGCCCGTCCCGGGGCCGCTTCGCAAGCGCCGCCTCGAAGTCCGCCAGGGACTCCGCCGTCTTCCCCTGCATGGCGAGGCAGATGCCGCGGTTGTTATGGGCTTCGGGGAGCCACTTCCCCGCGGCGACGAGCTCCGTCCAGAGACGGGCCGACCCGGCCGGATCGCCGGCGATCCTGGCGGCGCGCGCCTTCGCGAAGGTGAGCGCCCAGGCCGAGGACGCCCCGACCGGCGCCGCGGGCGGCTCGGCGGCCGGCCCGGGGGGAGGATATCCTTCGACGGCAAGCCACCCCCCCCGCGTCGCATCGGTCACCGCCTGGTCGAGGGTCCG
>JBLMWX010000138.1:0-6370 GCA_050257455.1 Gemmatimonadota bacterium
CCGTCGGGGAACACGAGGAACGTGGTCGGGGTGATGTCGATCTTCAGCGCCCGCCGGACCTCGCCGTTGCCGTCCTTCAGGAACAGCACGCTTCCCCGGCGATCCGGGACGACCTCCGGGAACTTGTCCGCCTCCCGGGGGCTGATGTCGACCGCCACGAAGCGAACGGGCGCATCCCGGAACTCGTCGGACAGGGACACGAACCGCTCGATCCGCTTGCGGCAGTCCGGCATCGAGGCGGCGTAGGCGGCCAGCACGACCGGGTGCCCCCGCAGCGGCGCAAGCGTCGCCGGGGCGTCGTTCCGGTCAACGACCGCGGCGTCATACGGGAACCTGCCCGACCGAGAGGGGGAACAGGAGGCGCCGGCCACAGCCAGGGCGACTGCGGCCGCAAGCGGGAAGACGATTCCGGGCCGTGCGTTCCGCATCCGCGTCCCTCCCTGCGCCCCCGGCTGTCGATGCCGGCTCTTCCCCTCACTTTACGTCATTGCGGCGATCGGGAGGAGGCGAAAGATGCGCGCCCGCGAGGCCCGGGGGAGGGACGGGGCCCGGGCCGGGTCCCGATCCCTCCGGCGTGCCGCCGGAGCCCCATGGTTGGCGGGCCGTTGACGGCGGATCCGGCGATCAGGACGCCGACGTCGCGTTCGCGCATCCGTGCGCCGCGGCGTGGCTGCAGGGAGCGTGCTGGGGGGCCGGAATCGTCGCGGAGGCCGCGGGACCGCAGCCGGCCGGCGAGTTCGCGCCGGCCGCCGTTCCCGACATCATGCCGCGACCCATCATCCCGCCGCCCATCATGCCGGATCCCATCATGCCGGATCCCATCATCGCGCCGCCCATCATGCCGCCCGCCGCCGGGCCCTGCGCCGCGCATCCGGAGACCCCCGGGGCGTCTTGCTGGGTTGCCTGCGGGTGATGGGCCTGGTGGGAATCGGGGCCTGTCGTGGCCGACATGCCGGCCCCCGTCATCAGGACGAGGAAACCGGCCGACGCGGCGATCGCGATCGCCTTCCTTCGTATCTCCATGATCGACTCCTTCCGGGAGCGCATCGCTCCCGCCGTAAGGGTTGACTCGTCAGACGGCGTGCTTCTCCGCAAAGATCCTCCCCAGGTAGTTGTAGATGGGGACGAAGACGAGCGCGAAGAAGACGCCGTAGAAGAAGCTCTCCACAAGACCGAGCACGAACGATCCCGGAGTCAGCCCGACCTTTTCCAGGTGCAACCTGTTCATCTCCCGTCACCTCCTTTCATCCGGTCTCGGGAGAACGCGGACAGTTTACGGTCGTGTCCGGGACCGCCGTCGACTCCCCGCGTGGCAATGGGCCACCCTCGGGATCAGGTACCGTGTCATCGCGTCTCACCTCCCTTGCACCGTCCGCCCGACGCCGGCTCCACGGCTCAATGGCATCCGCCGTGGGCAGGTTTCCCACATGGCGATCGCCTCCTTCCCTCGTCGCTGTCTTTCGCAAGGTGCATACCGCGTGCCGCGAATGGCGCATGCGGTCAGGCCATCCGAAATCGCCGACGGGCAACGGGAATTCGTCGCGCGGTCCCTCCCGCGGATTGACGCGGAGGGCGCCGGGCCGGAGAATATTCTCCGGATTCGATGAAATATTCGCCGGCGCGGCGCGTCCAAAGACGGCGCCGATTCCACCATCCATCCGTCGCGAAAGGGGAATTTCGCTTCGCATCGTTCGGCACGTCACCTGCACCTAAACAGAAAAAGGGGAAGGGGGTTCTCCCGAATGAGAGAATCGCGGTCCGCGGCGCACCCGCTGAGCGGGACCGAGGGACATCCCGGCGAAGGAGTGCTGAAAGACCCGGTTTGCGGGATGGACGTCGCGCCGGGCTCGGGCTTTCGTCATTCCCATGGCGGCAGGACGTTCGGGTTCTGCAGCGAGGGGTGCCTGGAGAAATTCCAGGCCGACCCCGCCCGGTATTCCGGCGCCGGAGGCGCGCCCTCCGAACCGGAGCAGGCCGGTGCGGTTCGGCTCGCCGGGGAGAAGGGGACCGGGGGGCACACGTGCCCGATGCACCCCGACGTGCGGCAGCCCGGACCGGGAAGCTGCCCCAAGTGCGGGATGGCGCTCGAGCCGGCGGGGGTCCCGGCGCCCGATTCCCGGACGGAGTGGACGTGCCCGATGCATCCCGAGGTGGTCCGCGACGCGCCGGGCTCCTGCCCGATCTGCGGCATGGCCCTCGAGCCGCGCACGGTGGCCGTCGCGGAGGAGGAGAACCGGGAACTCGTCGACATGCGGCGGAGATTCCGGGTCAGCGTGATCCTGACGGCGCCCCTTTTTCTCATCGCCATGGCGGAATACATTCCCGGGCGTCCGCTGGACGGGCTGCTGCCGGGCCGCACCCTGTCGTGGGTGGAACTGGCGCTGGCCACCCCCGTCGTCCTGTGGGGAGGATGGCCCTTCTTCGTCCGCGGCTGGCAGTCGATCGTGAACCGGAGCCTCAACATGTTCACGCTGATCGGCCTCGGCGTCGCCGTCGCGTACGGCTACAGCCTGATCGCCGCGCTCTTCCCGGGGATCTTCCCGCCGTCGTTCCGGGACGCCTCGGGCATGGTGGCCGTCTATTTCGAGGCGGCGGCCGTCATCGTGACGCTCGTGCTGCTCGGGCAGGTCCTGGAGCTCAAGGCGCGCAGCCAGACCGGGGCGGCGATCAAGGCGTTGCTGGGGCTTGCGCCCAAGACGGCGCGGCGGATCGGCGAGGACGGCGCGGAGGAGGACGTTCCTCTCGACCGGATCCGGCCCGGCGACCGGCTGCGGGTGCGTCCCGGGGAGAAGGTCCCGGTGGACGGCGTCGTCCTCGAGGGGAGAAGCCCGGTGGACGAGTCGATGGTGACGGGGGAGCCGATCCCCGTCGAGAAGACGGCCGGCGACCGGGTGGTGGGCGCCACGATCAACGGCACCGGGGCGCTCGTGATGCGGGCGGAACGGGTGGGGGCCGAGACGCTGCTCGCCCGGATCGTCCAGATGGTCGCGGAGGCCCAGCGCAGCCGCGCCCCGATCCAGAAGCTCGCGGACGTGGTGGCGGGGTACTTCGTCCCGGTCGTCGTCGCCGTGGCCGCGGTCACCTTCCTGGTCTGGGCGGTCTGGGGTCCCGACCCGCGGATGGCGCGGGCGCTCATCAACGCGGTCGCCGTGCTGATCATCGCCTGCCCGTGCGCCCTGGGGCTTGCCACGCCGATGTCGATCATGGTGGCCACGGGAAAGGGGGCCACGGCGGGAGTGCTGTTCCGGAACGCCGAGGCGATCGAGGTGATGCGGAAGGTGGACACGCTCGTCGTGGACAAGACCGGCACGCTGACGGAAGGGAAGCCGAAGCTGGTCGCCGTGTCGCCGGCGACGGGGTGGGAGGCCAACGGATTGCTGCGGCTGGCGGCCGGGCTCGAGCGGGGGAGCGAGCATCCGCTCGCGGCGGCGATCGTGGACGGCGCGCGGGAGCGCGGGATCGAGCTGCCGGAGGCGCAAGCCTTCGAATCGGTGACCGGGCAGGGAGTGCGGGGCACGGTCGACGGCCGCCGGGTCCTGCTTGGAAACCGGACGCTGCTCGAGCAGGGCGGGGTCGATCCCGGGGCGGTTGCCGCGGCGGCCGAAAAGCTGCGCGAGGACGGGCAGACGGTGATGTTCGTCGCGGTGGACGGGAAGGCCGCGGGCCTGCTGGGCGTGGCCGACCCGGTCAAGGAGACGACGCCGGACGCCATTCGGTCCCTCCACCGGGAGGGAATCCGGATCGTGATGCTCACCGGCGACAACCGCACCACGGCGCAGGCCGTCGCAGGGAAGCTGGGGATCGACGAGGTGGTCGCGGAGGTTCTGCCCGACCAGAAGGCCGGCGCGGTGAAGCGTTTCCAGGAGGAGGGGCGGATCGTCGCCATGGCGGGCGACGGGATCAACGACGCGCCGGCGCTGGCGCAGGCGCAGGTGGGGATCGCGATGGGGACCGGAACCGACGTGGCGATGGAAAGCGCGGGCGTCACGCTGGTCAAGGGAGACCTGCGCGGCATCGTCCGGGCGCGGCGCCTGAGCCGGGCGACGATGCGGAACATCAAGGAGAACCTGTTCTTCGCGTTCGTCTACAACTCCGTCGGCGTGCCCGTCGCGGCGGGGGTCCTCTACCCGGTCTTCGGGCTGCTGCTCAGCCCGATCATCGCCGCCGCGGCCATGAGTTTCAGCTCCGTCTCGGTGGTCGGCAACGCGCTGCGGCTTCGGCGTGCCGTTCTCTGACGGGAGGCGCAGCGTGCATTTCTGGGATGGAAGCTGGCAGATGGGGGGATTCGGGATGATGTTCCTGTGGGTCGTCGTCATCATCGGCGCGGGCGTCGTCGTCTGGCTCGTCTCTTCGTCCGGGCGCGGCGCGCCCCGGGGCGGGGAGGATTCGCCCGAAACGATCCTGAAGCGAAGGTACGCGAAGGGGGAGATCGACCGGGACGAGTACGTGCGCCGGCTCGAGGAACTCCGGAGGTAGGGGCGCGGCACGCGGAGGGGAAGCAATGACGAAGCTCGTGGGCGAAAAGGTGCGCATGCGGATCTGGATCGGGGAGGGGGACAGCTACGCGAACAAACCCCTCTACGAGGCCCTGGTGGAGCTGTTCCGGCGCGAAGGGTTCGCGGGGACCACGGTCATCCGGGGGATCGCGGGGTTCGGGGCCCGCAGCGTCCGCCGGAGCGAGGCGTCCCTGGATATGTCGCGGGACCGTCCCGTGATCGTCATCGCCGTGGACTCGCAGGAGAAGATCGACCGGGTCATGCCGGCGATCGACGCGATGATGAGCGGCGGGATGATCACGATCGAGAGGACCACCGTCCTCCGGTACGCGCACAGGCATCCCGGGTAGCAGGCGAGCCGGGGGCCGTTTCACGAAGGGCGCGGCCGGCAGCGGCGCGCCCGCTCCTTTTCCGCCCCGTCAGGCGGGCGTATACTGAATCCAGGCCCGACAATCGAGGGTCCCCGCGGGACCTGCAGCGCTGAGGCGGGATCGCTCCACATGACACGGATGCGCAGGAAGAAGGCGGCCGTGATCGCTTCGCTCGTGGCGATCGTCGCCGTGCTCCACTTCGCGACGCCCGCGGGCGCGCCCGGGTGGCGCTGGGCCCACGTCCTGTTCCAGAAGCTCTACTACGTGCCGCTCCTCATGGCCGCCTACTGTCTCGGCGTGCGGGGCACGGTCGCGACCGCGGCCGCGGTGACCGCCCTGTTCCTCGTCCATATCCTGGTCGACCGGAGCGGCGGCTCCGCGGCGCGGGCCGAGCAGTTCGGCGAGATCGCCAGCATCTGGGTCATCGCGGTCGCGTCGATGGTGCTGTTCAACCGCGAGCGGTGCGCGCTGGAGCAGGCGGAGGAGGCGCACAAGGAGACGCTGTCGGTGCTCGCGTCGACGCTGGAGATGCGCGAGCACGAGACGGCGCTCCACTCGAGCCGGGTCAGGGACTACACGCTGCTCCTCGCCGACCGCATGGGTCTGGACAACGGCGACATCCGCGAGCAGCTGCGCACCGGGGCGTTCTTCCACGACGTGGGGAAGATCGGGGTTCCCGACAGCATCCTCCTCAAGGGCGAGGGGCTGAGCGAGGCGGAGTGGACGACGGTGCGGCAGCACCCCGACTCGGGCGCGGCCCTCATCGGGAAGATGAACCTCCTCGGCGAGGCCCGCGAGATGGTCCGGTCGCACCACGAGAAGTTCGACGGGACGGGATACCCGGCGGGCCTCGCGGGCGAGAAGATTCCCGTGGGGGCGCGGATATTCGCCGTGGCCGACGTTCTCGACGCCTTGACGACGACCCGCCCGTACCGGCCCGCGTCGCCGTTCCGCGAGGCGGCGGAGCATATCAGGCGGGGGCGCGGCACCCACTTCGATCCCGCCGTCGTGGACGCCTTCCTCCGCATCCCGTTTTCGGCCTGGGCCGAGGCCGCCCGCCGCAACGGCGTGACGCTGCGCGAATCCTGACCCTTCGTTCGAAGTCCCCGCCCGCGCTTGGGGAATAGTCTCCGCCCCGCGGAGAAATTTCTCGTGACACGCGGGCCCGCCGGCGGCTTCGATCGTCCAACCTCCCGGAAATGTTGCCTGTCCGTTCGAGGGAGGGCATGGCATGGCCGATGCATTTTCGTCCGCCGACCGGTCTGATGGAGACGTTCGGGCGGCCGGGACCCCGAAGAAGGAGGAGGAGGAGACGATGAAGACTCTGATGATCGCGATCGTCGCGGCGGCGGCAACGGTCATGGCAGGCGGCACGGCGCTGGCGGGCGAGAAGACGAACGCGCCCGAGCCCGGGACCTGGGAGTACCAGCTGGCGCTGGAGACGGGCACGCTGCCCCCGTCACCGTCCGCGAAGCTGCAGCAGCAGAGCGCCCGGGCGGGCGC
>JBLMWX010000139.1:0-6792 GCA_050257455.1 Gemmatimonadota bacterium
TACATGCGGCGCGTCAAGGCGGCGCTGGACCCGAAGGGAATCCTCAACCCCGGGAAGATGCTTCCCGGGGCGGCGCCTGACGCGCCGCGGACGGGGCGCGGATGAACGTCGTCCTCAAGTACGGGACGGACGGCCTGCCGCTGACGCTTCCCGAGACGCCCGGCTTCCGGGGGGTGCTCGCGCCGTCGGAGCCGGGGGTCGTGCCCGATCCCGGCGACGCGGTCGCGAAAGCGGTGGCCGATCCGATCGGCGGGCGCCCCCTTTTCGACCTGGCGCGCGGCAGGAAGAGCGCCTGCATCGTCGTGAGCGACGTGACGCGCCCGGTCCCGAACACGGTCCTTCTCCCCCCGATCCTCGCGACGATCGAAGGCGCCGGGATTCCCCGCGAGAACATCCTGCTGCTGGTCGCCACCGGCATGCACCGCCCGTCGTCGCCGGAGGAGATCGTCCGCCTCGCGGGGCCGGGGATCGCGCGCGACTACCGGGTCGTCGACCACGACGGGAAGCGCCGCGGCGACATGGTCGAAGTCGGCAGGATCGGCGGCCGGGTGCCGGCGCTCGTGAACCGCGCGTACGTCGCGGCCGACCTCAAGATCCTGACCGGGTTCATCGAGCCGCACATGTGGGCCGGCTACTCGGGCGGGCGCAAGTCGATCCTCCCCGGCATCTGCTCCGTCGAGACGCTCGAGTACATGCACGGGCCCGGGATGGTGGCCCACCCGGGGTGCGAGTACGGGCTTCTCGACGGCAACCCGTTCCACGAGGCGGGTCTCGAGGTCATGGCGATGGCCGGGGCCGACTTCATCGTCAACGTGACGCTGTCCACGGCCAGGGAGATCACCGGGATCTTCGCCGGCCACCCGGTCGCGGCGCACGCGGCGGGGTGCCGTTTCCTCGCCCGGCACTGCGTCAGGGAGCTCGCCGCGCCGCTCGACTTCATCGTCACGACGAACGCGGGCGCGCCGCTCGACTGCAACCTGTACCAGACGGTCAAGGGGATCACCGGGGCGGCCCCCGCGGTGAAGGAAGGCGGGGACATCGTCATCGCGAGCCGCTGCCACGAGGGGGCGGGAAGCGCCGAGTACCGGAAGATCCTCGGGATGGTCGATTCGCCCCGGGACTTCGTCGGGCGGCTCATGCGGAACGAGTTCTTCGTCCCCGACCAGTGGTGCGCGCAGGAAACGTACCAGGTCCTGAGCGCGAGGACCGTCTGGCTCTACTCGGACGGGCTCTCCGCCGAAGAGGCCGCGCGCTATCACTTCCACCCGGTGCGCGACGTCGCGGCGTGCGTCCGGGACCTTCTCGCGAAGCACGGGCCGGGCGCCCGTTGGGCCGTGGTGCCGGACGGCCCGATGCTGATCCTCAAGGTCGCCTCGTCCTGACGCTCACGCGCCCCGGATCGCCACCTCGAAATCCCGCCCTTCCCAGCGCTGCGCGCCGGTCCAGAAGAACGTGAAGCGGATCTGCCCGCGCCCCTCCCCGGGTACGGCGATATCCACGTATTCGATCCCGAGCGCGGTCGGGGTCGAGCGCGTATCCTCCGTCGTCCCCCAGTCGTCCCGCGTCCAGTGGAGCAGGAACGGCGCCCCCGCCTGGATGCGGAGCACCGTCCCCGCCGGGATCCCGGGGACCTGGCGGTCGTGCTTCCAGATCTCCAGCCGCGCGCGGGTCCTGCCCGCCGGGAGGTAGCGGTCCGCGACCTCGGGAACGAGGTCGAAGACCCGCCCGTCCGACGCCGACCGGAGAAGCTTCAGGTACTCGGCGTGCGCCCACATCAGCGGCCTCGCGGATCCCGTGGGCCGTCCGAGGAGCATGAAGAGCTCCGGCCGGTCCGGCTCGTCCCAGACCTGTTCCGGCAGGAGCCCGGTCGGGGACGCGAACCGCTCCAGCGCCTGGAGATACGGGGCCGGCGAGCGTCCCGCGGCCAGCTCGTAGTGCCCCCGCTCCCCGGTGAGCAGGGGCCACGCCCGCCCCTTCCCGTACCCGACGAACGGCCCGCCGTCCTCCCTCTGCCCGTAACCGTCGTTGTTGTACCGCCGCCAGCACGGTCCGTCGGGCGTGTCCACCCGGAGCACCGCGTCCAGGACGCGCACCGAATCCGCGATGACGGGATCGTCCGCCCTCCTGATCCCGTACCGGACCAGCTCGAGGAACCCGCCGTCGACGATCTCCTTCGCCGGGAACCGCCAGCGGGAGCCGGGGGGCCTGTTGGCCAGCGCGAGGACCCCGCGGTTGGGGTCCTCGGGGGAATACGGGGCGCTCACGTCCGCGGGAAGGATGCGGATGTAGTGCGTCCCGATCCCGGGGACGAGCGTCCCCTCCGTGGTGACCATCCACGCCTCGACGTGGCTCTCGAGAAAATCCGCGTACTCCTCGAGGAAGGCGGCCGTCGCGCCGTCTCCCCGCTCCCGTGCGAAGCAGGCGGCGCAGACGAGCGCGGCGATGGACGCGGCGATCGTCGACGGGGAATAGCCGGCGGCCTCCTCCCACCGCTCCTGCCGGGTCGCGGGGCCGTGGAGGACGAGATAGCGCGCCGCCCGCATCACCATCGGGTACGGGTCGAAGCCGCCGAGGTCGCCCTTCCGGAGCAGCCGCCACGCCAGCAGGATCGGGAACGCCACCTCGTCGAGCTGGATGCCGCGCCAGTACGATTCGCCGTCGATCCAGAAGTTCTGGGAGAAGCCGCCGTCCTCGTGCTGGCTGACGGCCAGGTAGATCATGGCCCGCAGCGGCGACTCCATGTTCCCCGCGGCGAGAAGGCCCGTCGCCGTGTTGACCAGGTCCCGCGTCCAGACGAGGTGGTAGCCGCCCCGGTCCCGGTCGTCCTTGGCCTCCCCCCACGGGATCGACAGCGACGCGATGAACGCCCCGGGAAACGTCTTGTCCTCGTGGGCGAGCAGCAGGCTGTAGCTCCCGTGGTAGAGGTCTCCCCCGTCGTTCGAGGACTCCTCGAGCGGCAGCAGGTGCCGGCACGACCGGTTCCACTGGTCCGCGTACCGCTCCCGCTGCCTGTCGAACGGGACCGCGAGGGATTCCAGGAGCGTCGTGGCCGCGTTGTGCAGCCCGTCGCCGAACGCCAGCCCCAGCGTGAACTCCCGGCGCCCCCCCGGGGCGATCTCCCCGGTGAGGGCGACGTTTCCGTCCGCGGCGCATTCGAACTCCCAGTCCATCCGGTAGCCGGAGGCAAGATCCGTCCATCCGTCGCTGCGGCCCACGTAGCCGCACGAGAGGCGCGAGAACGGGACGTTCGCCGCCAGCGCGAGCCAGAGCCCGTCCTTCTCGGCGGCGAGAATCATCCGGCCGGCGATCTCGGTGACGCAGGCGTTGTTCCCCCACCCGCCCATCCCGAGGTGGGGGGCGCACAGCGCGTAAAGTCGGAGCCGCTCGAGGAACGGGTCGTCGCCGCGGAGGGTCGTCTTCACGAGGAGGCACGGCAGGTGAGGGTCGGAGATGACCTCCTTGACGATGGAATACCGGCCCTCCGGGTCGGCATTGGTGATCCTGTACCCGAGCACGTGGTGGGAGAGGCGCTCGGTCACGGAGCGGAGATGGCGCTTCTCCTCGTGGAAGAAGCTCTCCCCGTCCGTGACGAGGTACTGGAGATCCCGCAGCTGCGGCCGATCCACGGTCGGGTAGTAGACCTCCGTGACGATCCCGTTCCAGACCGTGAACCAGAGCCGGCTGGCGCTCGCGTACGCCGTGCCGACGCCGTCCTTGGCGGCATGGGTCCAGCGCGGCGAAATGCCCGGCTTGCCGAACGCCTCCTTCCGGTCAGGAACTTTCCCCATCGCCCCTCCTCTCAGCGACCGGTCGTCCAATTTCTTGGAAACGATTTTCCACCCAATGGATTCTATAAAAAAGGAGAGTCTTGCGGAAAATGACAACCGATCCTGCCCGAAAACGACCGGCGCGACGGCGGCGGCAATCGGGATGACGCGAACGACGCACCACCGGCAACCCGTCCCGTGGCACGCTTGGGCGGCGGAGTTCGCCGGAACCGCCTTCATGGTGGCGTGGGGACTGTCGGCCGTGGTGTTCATGATGAGCGCATCGTCCCCCATGGGCGCGCTGATGCCGTCGTACCGTCTGCGGCTCCTGCTGACGGGGATCGTCTTCGCCGCGGGCGGGACGCTGGTCGTCTACTCTCCCCTGGGGCAGCGAAGCGGCGGGCACATCAATCCGGCCGTGTCGCTGACCTTCTGGATGCTGGGAAAGATGGAGACCCGGGACCTGGCACTCTATTGGATCGCCCAGCTCTCGGGCGGCGTGGCCGGGGCGGGACTGGTCCGGTCGCTGTGGGGACGGTGGGCGACCAGCGTGAACGCGGGGGTCACCCTGCCGGCCCCGTGGATCTCTCCCGCGGGCGCCGCCGGGGTCGAGCTCCTGATCACGGGGAGTCTCCTCTGGGTGATCCTGTCGTTCGTCGGCCGCCCGAAGCTGCACCGCTGGACCGGGTTCGCCGCAGGGGTCTGGGTCGCCTTCCTCGTCTTCGCGGAAGCCCCGGTCACGGGGACGAGTCTCAACCCGGCGCGGAGCCTGGGGCCCGCAGTCGTGACGGACCGCTACCGGGACCTCTGGGTCTATTTCCTCGGGCCGCTGGGGGGGGGCGCGGCGGCGGCGCTCCTCTGGAAGCCCGGGGTCGCCGCCGGGGCCAGGTCCGTCTTCTGCGCGAAGCTCTTCCACACCGATCGCTACGAGTGCCATCTCGCCGACTGCCGGTTTCCCGCAGGCGATCCCCCGGCGGGCGGCGCATCGCGAAAGGAGGTCCCCTCGTGAACCCGATCAGCCTGAAGGACAGCCCGCGCTCGTGACCGGGTCCAATTCCGGCATCGGCTGCGCCGTCGCCAAGGCGCTCGCCGCCGCGGGCGCTCCCGTCGTCGTCAACTACGTGACGGATCCGCCTGCCGCGGAACGGGTCGTGGGCGAGATCCGGGCGGCCGGCGGCGAGGCGATGGCCATCCGCGCCGACGTGAGCCGGGAGGACGAGGTCAGGGCGATGTTCCGGCAGATGTGCGACGCCTACGGCACCGTCCACATCCTCGTCAACAACGCCGGCCTCCAGAGAGACGCCCGGTTCGTCGACATGACGCTCCACGACTGGGAATTCGTGCTGTCGGTCAACCTGACGGGGCAGTTTCTCTGCGCCCGCGAGGCGGCGCGGGAATTCCTCCGGCGCGGCGCAATCCCGGAGGTCTCGTGCGCGGCGGGGAAGATCATCTGCATGTCGTCGGTGCACGAGGTCATCCCCTGGGCCGGGCACGTCAACTACGCCGCGTCGAAAGGCGGGGTGATGCTGCTCATGAAGTCGCTCGCGCAGGAGCTGGCGCCGCACCGGGTCCGCGTCAACAGCCTCTGCCCCGGGGCGATCCGGACCCCCATCAACACGGCCGCGTGGTCCACTCCCGAGGCGCTCTCCCGGCTGCTGACCCTGGTCCCGTACGGCCGGATCGGCGAGCCGGACGACATCGGCCGCGCGGCGGTCTGGCTCGCCTCGGACGCGTCGGACTACGTGAACGGGGCGTCCCTCTACATCGACGGCGGAATGACGCTGTTCCCCGGCTTCTCCACGAACGGATGACGGCGCGGGCGCCCGGCGGCCCGCCCGCGAAACGGCGGATGACAAGGGAGGTTTTCGTGCGCTCGATCGGCAGATCCTTCGTACCCCTCGCGGTGGCGGCGCTCATCGCCCTCCCGGCCCCGGCGCGGGCGGCCGGGGACGGCAACGTCCTGCGGGCGACGCTGGGGAACGGGCTGCGGGTGGTCATCGTCCGCAACACGCTTTCCCCGGTCGTCACCACCGAGATCAACTACCTCGCCGGCTCCAACGAGGCGCCGAACGGGTTCCCCGGGATGGCCCACGCCGAGGAGCACATGATGTTCCGCGGGAGCCCGGGGCTGTCCGCGTCCCAGCTCTCCACGATCGTCGCCGCGCTGGGCGGCGAGTCCAACGCCGACACGCAGCAGGTCGTCACGCAATATTTCCTCACCGTTCCCGCCGACGCTCTCGAAACCGCGCTGCGGATCGAGGCGATCCGGATGCGGGGCGCGTCGAACACCGAAGAGCTCTGGACGCTCGAACGGGGGGCGATCGAGCAGGAGGTCGCGCAGGACCTCTCGGACCCCCGCTACGTCTTCTACATGCGGCTGCTCGAGTCCCTGTTCGCGGGGACGCCGTACGCCCACGACGCGCTCGGGACGCGTCCGTCCTTCGACAACACGACGGGCGCGATGCTCCGGAAATTCCACGGGGACTGGTACGCCCCGAACAACGCGATCCTCGTGATCGTCGGCGACGTGGACCCCGCCCGGGGCCTCGCCCTGGTGAAGGGACTCTTCGGGCCGATCCCGCGGCGCGCCCTGCCGCCCCGCCCCGGGGTCCGGCTCGGACCCCTCGAGCCCGCCGCCATCTCCCTGGAGACCGATCTCCCGTACGGCCTCGCCGCCGTCGCTTACCGCCTCCCCGGTTACCGGAGTCCGGATTACGCCGCCGGGCAGCTCCTGGCGGACGTCCTGGACAGCGAGCGGGGAAATCTCTACGCCCTCGTGCCGGACGGGAAGGCGCTCGCCGCCGGATTCGACGCGGAGGCGTTCCCCGAAGCCGGTTTCGGCTACGCCAGCGCGGCGTTTCCCCCCGGCGGAAACGGGGCCGCGCTGGTCTCGGAGCTGAAGGTGATCGTCGCCGGCTACGTGAGGGACGGCATCCCGCCGGCGCTCGTGGAGGCGGCCAGGCGTCGCGAGATCGCCGACGCCGAGTTCCGGAAGAACTCGGTCGAGGGCCTCGCCGCCGCGTGG
>JBLMWX010000140.1:0-10185 GCA_050257455.1 Gemmatimonadota bacterium
CCGGTCCGGGGTTCGGTTCAGCGTACCGTTACCACCGCGCGAGTTTCCTAGACCATTTTCGACTTATAAATACTGCGGCCATGGTACTCCCCTCGGCGCACGTGACGATGGCCGCCGCCTATTCGGTGGATTTGCGCGAGCGCGTCGCGAAGGCGTGGGACGAGAAGCGGAGCGTCGAGCGGATCGGCCGCTTGCTCGATCGCGACTCGACGTGCCCCTTTTCACGACCACGATCGCGGTGACACACTGAGGCGTGAAAAGCCACGTTTTGCGGATCGCGGGTTCGATCCGCGCTACTCGTCGTCGGTCATCGATGCGAAACACCGCAGCGTTCGGAGACTCGGAAGGAAGAAGTACGCACCGCCAGGATCCTGCAGGCCGAGATCGACTCGATCGGCCAGAACGGGTTCTGGTTCGACATGCAGGAATTCACGATGGAGCAGTAGGAGGTCGGAGGCGCGGTGGACTTTCTACAGGAAGCGATGCAGAAGCTGACGAAGGAGGCGCGGGAGCTCGAGTACGAGCTCCGGGTCGTCCTTCCGAAGGAGATCAACGTGGCGCTGGCCCACGGCGACCTCTCCGAGAACGGGGAGTACGAGGCCGCCAAGGAGAGGCAGACGACCGTCAACGGCCGGCTGGCCCAGATCCAGAAACGGCTCGCGGATCTGTCGCGCATCGACGTGGCGGGGATCCCGAAGGACCGCGCCGGGCTCGGCAGCGAGGTGACGGTCGAGAACGTCGAGACGGGTGAGGAGATCCGCTACACGCTCGTCATTCCGGAAGTCGCCGACGGGAAGAAGAACTTCGTCTCCGTGGCGGCGCCGGTGGGGCGGGCGCTGCTCAACCGGCAGGTCGGCGACGCCGTGACCGTCCGGATCCCCAAGGGGACCTACGAGTTCGAGATCAGGAAGATCGTCACGACGTTCGGCGACACGCTGTGAGCGCGGGGCCGCCCGGCCGTCAGGCAAGCGCCGGGTAGCCCCGCCGCACGTCCTCCGCGATCCGCTTCACCTCTTCCGACCGGTCCCTGGGACAGACGAGGACGGCGTCGCCGCTGCGGACGACGACGACGTCCCGCATCCCGAAGACCGCCACCAGGCCGCGGTCCGAGCGGACCAGGGACCCCTCGCAGTCCGAGAGGACGACGTTGCCGAACGTGACGTTGTCCCCCGCCTTCCCGATGAACTCGTGGAGGGAGCGCCAGGTTCCCAGGTCGCTCCACCCGAAGTCGGCGGGGATGACGAGGATTCCCCGCTCCTTCTCGAGGATGCCGTAGTCCACGGAGATCGAGGGGAGGCGCCCGTAGGCCGCCGCGAGCCTCCCCCGGAACCTCCTCGTCCCGAAATGCCGGAACGCCCTGCCGATCTCCTCCCCGACCGCGGGAAGGTGGCGCGCCAGGCTGTCGCGCAACGCGGAGCCGCGGACGAGGAAGATGCCGCTGTTCCAGTCGTACCGGCCGGACCGGACGAACCGGCGCGCGGCCGCGAGGTCGGGCTTCTCGGTGAACTTCCGGACGTTGTAGACCCCGTCGCCGCCCGGGCCGAACGGTCTTCCCCGCTCGATGTAGCCGTAGCCGGTGGCCGCGTGCGACGGCCGGATCCCGAGCGTGACGAAGCGCCCGGTGCGCCGCGCGACGGCGAGCCCTTTCCGGAGAGTCCGGCGAAACGCGCCCGCGTCCCTGACGACGTGGTCGGCCGGCGTCGCCGCGACCACCGCGTCCGGGTCCGACAGCGCGATGCGGGCCGCCGCCAGGGCGACCGCCGGCGCCGTGTTCCGCCCCAGGGGCTCGAGGAGAACGTTGCCGCGCGGGATCCCGAGAACGCGGGAGCTCACGTGCCGGGCATCCTTCTCGCCCGCCACGATCCAGATGTTCTCCCGCGGAAAGACCGGACGGAGGCGCCGCACCGTCTCGAGGAGCATCGGCCCCCGGCCCGTGAGGTCGAGGAACTGCTTGGAGCGACCGGCCCGGCTCTCGGGCCAGAAGCGGGTCCCCGAGCCGCCGGCCATGACGACCGCGTGGTCCATGGGGTCACCTCCCGGTCGGATCTGGCCCGCATCCGCCGCCCGGGACGCTTGGTGGGCGCTGCGGGCTAGGATAGAATACCCCGGTGCGCGCCAGTCTGAAGAAGAGTTTCATCACGGGCGTCTTCGCCATCGTCCCCCTGGTGATTTCGCTCGCGCTCATCGTCTGGTTCTTCCGGAAGGTGGACTCCCTGTTCTCGCCGGTCATCGACGGGATCGTCCGGGCGGCCGTGCCCGGCACGGAGCACATCCCCGGCACCGGGATCCTGGCCGGGCTCGTCATCATCCTGGGCGTCGGGTTCTTCGCGAGGCACGTGGCGGGGGAGCGCGTCCTCGCCGCGCTGGACGGGTTGATCCACCGGATTCCCGGGTACCGGACGGTCTACGCGACCGTCAAGCAGCTCACCGATGCCTTCTCCCCGGACAGCAAGAGCTCGTTCAAGGAAGTCGTCCTCGTGGAGTACCCGCGCCCCGGATCCCGCGCCATCGGGTTCCGCACGGGGACGGTGGAGCGGGACGGCGAGCGCCTCGCGGTCGTGTTCGTCCCCACCAACAACCTCTACCTCGGCGAGGTTCTCTTCGTCCCCGAGGAGGAGGCGGGCCGGCTGGACATGACCGTCGAGCAGGCGGTGCGCGTCCTCGTCTCGGGGGGGATCGCGTCGCCGGAAAAGTTCTCCCCGCCCCGACAGGGCCCGAATAATGGCGCTTGACAACCGTTCGGCCCTCCCCGTACCCTGAAAGGCACCATGCAGACGATCGCCGTCGCGCGGAAGATCGACCGACTGAGCGGGCTCGCCCTACTGGGCCTAAGGGGGTGCCGGTCCGCCGCCGCGTGAGCGCGTGACGCCATAGAGCGACGCTCGATTCGAGGCCGCGGGAACCGGCAAGGGTCCCGCGGCCTCTTCGTTTGTGACGAAGGCCGCGGGGACTTCCATCCCGGCGGCCTTAATCTTTTCGAGGGAGGAACAGATGGGAGAGAAGGTCTACGTCTTCGACACGACGTTGCGCGACGGGGAGCAGGTCCCCGGCGCGAAGCTCTCGATGGAGCAGAAGGTCAAGATCGCGAAACAGCTCGCGGCCCTGGGCGTGGACATCATCGAGGCGGGCTTTCCCGCCTCGTCGCCCGGGGACTTCGAGTCGGTGCGCGCCGTCGCCCGCGAGGTCAAGGGCCCGGTGATCACGGGCCTGGCGCGCGCGGTGCGCAGGGACATCGACACGCTCTGGGAGGCGGTCAGGGCGGCCCGGCGGCCGCGGATCCACACCTTCCTCGGGACGTCGGACATCCACATCCAGAAGAAGTTCCGGTCCGACCGGGAGAAGATCCTCCGCTGGTGCGTCGACACGGTCAAGTACGCCCGGTCGCTGTGCCCCGACGTGGAGTTTTCCACCGAGGACGCGTCGCGGACCGACTTCGAGTACCTCTGCCGGACCGTGGAGGCCGTCGTCAGGGCGGGCGCGACGACGATCAACGTTCCCGATACCGTGGGGTACGCGACCCCGCAGGAGATGGCCGACCGCATCCGCCGGCTCAAGGAGAAGGTCCCCGCCCTCGACAAGGCGATCCTCTCGATGCATTGCCACAACGACCTGGGCCTCGCGACGGCGAACACCCTGGCCGGGATCCTCGCGGGGGCGCGGCAGGCCGAGGTGACCGTCAACGGCATCGGCGAGCGGGCCGGCAACGCGGCCCTCGAAGAGGTCGTCATGGCGATCCGGACGCGGAAGGGCCTCTTCGGGGACGTCTACACGGACGTGAACTCGAAGGAGATCGCGAAGACGAGCAAGATGGTCTCGGCGCTCATGGGCCTGCCCATCCAGCGGAACAAGGCGATCGTGGGGACCAATGCCTTCGCCCACTCCTCCGGCATCCACCAGGACGGGATCATCAAGGACCGGTCCACCTACGAGATCATCCGCCCCGAGGACGTCGGCGTCTCCGCCCACACGTTCGCCCTGACCGCGCGGTCGGGGAGGGCGGCGCTCAAGCACCACATCGCCGGGCTCGGGCACAAGCTCTCGGATCCCCAGCTCGACGCGATCTACGCGAAGTTCCTGGAGGTCGCCGACAAGAAGAAGGAGGTCATGATCGAGGATCTCGAGGTGCTCGTCCAGGAGGAGCTCTTCAAGGTCCCGGAGACGTATCGCCTCGAGCACATCCAGATCCTGTCGGGCACGCAGGCCACGCCGATGGCGGCGCTCCGCGTGAGCCGGCGCGGCGAGGTGATCGAGGAGGCGTCAACCGGGAACGGCCCCATCGACGCGGCCTACAAGTGCGTCGAGCGGATCGTCGGGCAGAAATTCAGGCTGCTCAACTTCGGCCTCAACGCCATCACGTCGGGCAAGGACGCCATCGGCGAGGCGACGGTGCGCGTCCGCACGAACGGAACCATCTACGCCGGCGGCGCGAGCTCGACGGACATCATCGAGGCCGCCGTCAAGGCGTTCCTCAACGCGATCAACCGCTGGGTGGCCGAGGAGGAGAAGGCGGCGGCGGCCCGCAAGGGAAGATCGAAGGGACGGAAGCCGGCGCCGGTCGCCTCGCTCTGACGCGCCGGCGCGGGCGGCGCTACTTGTACTCCTCCCGGGGGGGCGCGAAGGCGTCCAGCGCCACCGCCCCGCCCGGCCCCGCCGTCGCGGAGTGACGGACCCCGCCGGGGACGAGGTACATCTCGCGCGGCGCGAGCGGGCGCGGCGCGCCGGAGACGACGAGCGTCATCGCTCCCGAGAGCAGCATCCCCATCTGCTCGTGGGGATGGGCGTGCTCGGGAACGATCGCTCCGGGCGCGAGCGTGACGAGCGAGAACATCAGCTTGTCGCCCCATGCGACCTTCGCCGTCACGCCGGCGCACAGCTCCCGCGACTCCATGTCTTCGGGCTTCCAGTATCGCTCCATGCCTCTTCCCTCCGGGAAACGGAACGGCCGGCGACGAAAGCTCATGGACGTCCCTGAACTATTCGCCGGGCTCTTCAGCGGGGCGCGGCGGCGTCGGGCAACACGTACCCGGCGTCGGGGATGACGAGAGGGGTCGGCAAGGTCCCGAGCATTCCTTCCGCGATCCGGACCGCGTCCTCGATCGACGAGGCGGGGGTCATTCCCATCTTCGCGACGTCCGCCGCCTTCAGGGACGAGACGAGGATGACCCGGCAGGCGCGCGCCTTGACGCAGGTGGCGTGGGCGGTCTGGCCGTAGATCTGGTAGTGCGCCCGAAGCTCCGTCTCCATCTCCTCGGGCGTCCCGAACCGGAACCAGGGGAAGAAGGTCGGGCTCCCGAATCCGTCGGCGCACTCCGCGAGAAGGACCAGGACCCCGCCGTCCTCGACGGCCTGGAACGCCTGGTCGAGCGCCTTGTGGGACTGGATGAAGTTGATGTCCTTGGGGTACCCCCCGGCCGACGCGACGACGAACGGATACCTCTTCGCGATCGGCACCCGGAAGACCCTGGCGTAGAGCGCGCACCCCTCCTCGTGGGCTTTCTGCCACTGTCCGGCCACGGCGTCGAACAGCGCCTTGTCCGGGGTAAGGAGGGTGTTGAGGAGGAAGACCGGGGGGGCCATCGAGACCGCCTCGACGATGTCCTCGTGGACGGGGTTGCCCGCGAGGACGCCGGGCCTGGCGAACGGATGCTTCCCCGGGCCGTCGGTGCGGAAGATCCGGAAATGGGTCGCTTCGGCGGTCTTCCGCCCCGCGCAGCCGGGAACGAGCGCCTTCCGCCCGCCGCCGAACCCGGCGAAGTAATGGAACGAGATCGTCCCGGTCAGGACGATCCGGTCGTGTTCCATGAGGGACCGGCAGACGGAGACCGGCGTTCCCCGCGACGTGGTTCCGAGCTCGGCCATGTCGCCGTCGGGGTCCGACTGCTCCAGGCGCACGCCGGACGCCAGCTCCGGCCCCGCGACCGTCCGGATCTCCTCGACGGAAAGCGGCCGGTGCGTTCCGCGGGCGACGTAGATCGTCACGCGGCTCCGGGGGATCCCCGCCGCGTCCGTCTCCTCGAGGAGAGGACCGAGGAAGAGCTCCGTCGCGCTGTAGCGGGTGATGTCCGAGATCGCCACGGCGACCGAGTCGCCGGCGCCGAGGAGCTGCCGGAGCGGAAGGCTTCCGATGGGGCGCGCGAGCCGCTGGCGCACCAGCTGGTCCGCCGACGGGGGCAGCGGCGGAACCTTCGCCGTCAGGCGATCGACGCCCCGGAACCCGGATTCCGGCAGGGTGACGTCGTTCCGGCCGTACTTCAGGACGATCGGGCGCTCCATCGCGAAATCCCCGGCTTGCTCTTCGATCTCCGCATCTTATTACAAATCCGTATCGCGCGGTCTCCGAATCTTCATCGCCCTCGTCCGCTTGTCCCGCCCGGCTCCCCCGGCTCCCGCTCGTGCTCGTGGACGTGCACCACCTCGGGGTGCTCGTGCGCGTGCGCGTGCCAGTAGTCCTCGTGGGCATGGCGGTGCCGGTGCACGAGGTTGGCGGCGAGCAGGAGGGGGCGGTCGGTGAGGACCTCTTCCGGCGTGCCGGATGCGAGGATGCGCCGGTCCTCGCCGAACACCAGGACGCGCGTCGCGATTTCCGAAACGATGTGAAGGTCGTGGGTGGCCGTGATCACGGTCTTCCCCGCTTCCTCGGCGCCGACGATGGCGTCGACGAGCTCCCGGCTGCTCCTCGGGTCCAGGCCCGCGGTGGGCTCGTCGAGAAGGAGGACCCGCGGGTCCATCACCATCACCGAAGCGATGGCGACCTTCTTCTTCTCCCCCCCGGAGAGGGCGAAGGGCGGGCGTCCCGCGATGGCGCCGAGCCCGAACGCCGCGAGGGCGGCGCGGACCTTCTCCCTCACCCTGCCGGGCGGATCGTTCATCTGGAGCGGCCCGAAGGCGATCTCGTCCTCCACGGTCGGGTTGAACAGCTGGGCGTCGGCGTTCTGGAACAGAATGCCGATCTCCTTCCGGAAGAACATCCCGAACGCGTCTCGCGAGAGCAGCCCCTCTGTGATCTCCCGGCCGAAGGCGGCGTAGGATCCCCGCTGCGGGAAGATGAGCCCGCCCAGGAGCTTGAGGAGGGTCGACTTCCCGCAGCCGTTCGCGCCGAGCACGACGACGCGCTCGCCGGCGTCGACCGCGAGCGACGCGCCGGCCAGGGCGGGAACGCCGTCCTCGTAGGCGTAATGAACGCCGGAGAGCTCGATCAGCGGGCCCGCGGCCGCGATGTCGGCGCCGGCGCCGGGCATGTCAGGCGACGTGGGCACCGAGGCAGGAGAGCGCCACGGCGGCGATCAGCGCCCACTCGGGGCCCCGGAAACGCGATCCCGCCGGGAATCTCGCCTCTCCCGCGAACCCCCGGGCCTTCATCGCCGCGCTGACCTCGTCCATCAGGTGGAGGCTGCGCTCCCAGGAACGGGCGATTCGGGAGCCCGCCCAGGCATGCTCGGAGGCGATCCCCGCGCGGCACACGGTCCGGCTCTTCCGGCCCAGGTGGATGTCCTCCGCGTGTCGCAGGAGGGCGTAAAGGAAGCGAACCGTCATCCCGGCGATCTGGACGAAGATCGCGGGAAGGCGGAAGAAGCGGAGGGCCCGCAGCAGGTCCATCCAGCGGGTGGCGAGGGTGAGCCAGAGCGTGGCGGCGACCGAGCAGAGGACCCGCAGGAGGAGCGTCTCCGCGGAAAGGACGCCCTCCCGCGTGATCCCGATCACGCGCGGGACGACGAGGGGTCCCAGGCGCCACTCCGCGTCCAGGCGGACGAGGGGGAGCACGACGGTCCCGTCGCGGAAGACGGAGAGCGCGGCGGGGGCGGCGATGAGGAAGGAGAAGAGGAGGGCGAACAGGAACCCCGCCCGCAGGAACTCGGACGGACGGATCCGGGAAAGGGCGACGGCCGCGGCCGGGAGCAGCGCGTGGGCGGCCAGCGCCCCCGTCGTCCGCGCCGCGCTGACGCTGGCCAGGTACAGGACCGTCGCGGCGAGCTTCGCGCGCGGGTCGAGGCCCTGGAGGATCCCCGCGCGGCGCGCGGTCTCCTCGCGGAACAGGGACCCGGCGAAGAACGACGAAATGCCGGAGAGCGTCTTCTCGATGTGCCCCCGGCGCGGCAGGCGGAGGCCGCGTTCCGCCGCAAGGCGCAGGAACGTCTCCTCGCGCGACGGCGCCGTCACGGCCCCCGGTCCTTTCCGCCTTTCGAGGCCAGCCGCCGCGACACCAGGTAGGCGACCGCGCCGCACGCGGCCACGCCGACGAACGCCGAGAGAACGTACGAGAGACTGCGGCGGCCCGGGGGAGCGTCTCGCCGGCCCGGAAGGGAGTAATCGGGCAGCGGGGCGTTCCAGCCCGCCGCCGATCTCTCCATTTCCCGGGGCGCGTACCCGATCATCTTCGCGACCTCGTGGACGCCCCACTCTCCCCATGCGCCTCCCGCCTTCAGGATCTCGGGGAGGTAGATGCCCGCGGGGGTGAGCAGGGCCATGACGGCCAGGGCGACGAGCAGCGGCCGGTACTCCTTCATCGGGCCGCCTCCCCTCCCGGCGCCTGGAGGACCCACGAGGAGCGGGACCGCTGGAGGTAGTGGACGACGAGCCCGGTGACGAGCCCCTCCACGGTCCCGAACAGCGTCAGGTGCTCGATCATCATCGCGGGAACGGCCACGGACAGCGGATAGGGGGCGTACAGCGCGCGCCCGTCGGGCCCGGTGTGGAGGAGCGGCTGGATGCCGAACATCACGGCCGTCGTGAACGCGGCGGCGTTCAGGCCGATCCACCCCGCGACCCCGGCCGAGACGGCCTTGCCCCGGTCCGACGGGAAGAGGCGCGCGAGAACACGGTACGCGAGATACCCCGTGAACGGCATGACGAACGCGATGTTGAGGCAGTTGGCCCCGATCGCCGTGATCCCGCCGTCGCCGAAAAGCAGCGCCTGGATGACGAGCGCGATGCTGATCGACAGGAACGCCCCCCACGGGCCGACGGCGATCGCGATGAGGACGCCGCCGACCGCGTGCCCCGTGCTGCCGCCCGGGAGGGGGATGTTGAACATCATCACGAGGAAGGAGAAGGCCGCCGCGATGGCGAGCAGGGGGACCCGCCGGGCGTCGAGAGTCGCCTTGAGCTTCCGGCCCGCGACCGCCCAGAGCGGGACGCATGCCGCGTACGCCGCAATGTAGGTCGGGGGCCCCAGGTATCCGTCGGGGATGTGCATCGCCTTCCCTCGTCGCCGGCCGTTCCGGAGGACGTCTTCCATGATGACACGAAAATCAAAATCGTGCCACCGATCGGCAAAAAAAACGGATCGGCCCGCGCCCTAACGGAGCGCGTGTCCCGCCGTGGTGGCCGAGAAGGTGCCGTGCTTGACCCCGCGGGTCCCGATGAGGCGGTCGGCGATCTCCTTGAGGGCGCGGGCGGTGCCGCGGAGTACGAGGACCTCGAGGCAGTGGTGGGGGTCGAGGTGGACGTGGAGGGTCGAGACGATCGATTCGTAGTGGGCGTGCTGGAGGTCGGTCAGCTTGTCGGACAGATCGCGCGTGTCGTGGTCGTAGACGAGCGTGATCGTTCCCACCGCATCCTCCGCTCCGAGCTCCCACTGCTCGCGGACGAGGGTCTCGCGGATGAGATCGCGGATCGCCTCGGACCGGTTGGCGTAGCCCTTCCTGACGATGAGCCGGTCGAACTGCCGGAGGAGCTTCTCGTCGAGAGAGACGCCGAACCGCGTGACCTCCCCCATGGGCGACTCCTTCTCCCGCCTACTTGCCCAGCTTCTCGGGGACGGCGAACTCGCGGCCGCAGTGGGGGCAGATGATGGCGTCGCCGGGCTGCCATGAGCGGTTCGTCTTCCCCGAGGCGCAGGCCCCGAGCAGCAGGGGAGCGATCACGAGCAGGAGCGCGATAAGCGGTCGGGGGCGCAAGAAGCGGCGTTGCCGCATGGCGGGGCCTCCTGGCGGCGTTCCGGGGGATTCCGGAACTTTCGGGAATCTCGATCAATCACCATACTATAATGAGCCCGCGGGATGCAAAGCCGGCGCGCCCGCGACCCGAAGGAGGCTTGATGGAAGCGAAGGATCTGGTCGCGTTCGCGGAGGAGACGGCCCGCGGGGCCGGGGAGATCCTGCGCGGGAACTGGGGCAGGCCGCAGTCCATCCAGTTCAAGGGGGAGATCAATCTCGTGACCGAGGTGGACCGGGAGTCCGAGGCGTT
>JBLMWX010000141.1:0-11652 GCA_050257455.1 Gemmatimonadota bacterium
TCGACCCCCCGTCGTGACACCTCCTCTCCGACTCTCCGGCCAGGGACGTTCCTTCCGCACCGGCCGGGAGAGCCCGTCGACGCCTCCCGTCGCCAGGACCGTTGAACCGGATCTGTGCGACCGGGAAGGCCTCCTCGTTCGAGCCAGGAAGACAAAGAAATCCCTGCTTGGGAAATGCGGAGATCGGGTCGTTCGCATGGAGCGCGCGCCCTTCGGGGGGAGCGGCCGTGCTTCCGAGGGAGACGGTTTGAGGAAATCGGCTGGAGGCGCGCGGGACGGTATCGGGCGCCCCCGATCGGAAGACCGTGGCCGCTCGCGTCCCGCGCTCGGCGTCAAGATCCCGCTCCACCCTCGCCCCCCCGCGACGGCAATGCGGACAGGTTGCGGGTCGCCTCGATCCCACCGGGAGGCATCACATGCTGCGGGATTCAGGTCTCCGATTGTCGTGGATAACGGTCCGCTTGTCAACGAGCCGCGGCGGGGCCGCAGACATCGGTCCCGCGGGCCGCCGGCCAAAGGAGAAGGCCGGCGGGAATGCGAATCCCCGCCGGCCCCCTCGTTGATCGCGGAACGTCCGCTATTTCACTTTCAGCGTGTCGACCAACCCCTTGACGGCGGTGACCGACTTGTCCATCAGCGCCTGCTCCTCGGCGCTCAGCTTGAACTGGATGATCTTCTCCACGCCGCCGGAGCCGATGACGCAGGGCACCCCGACATAGTACCCCTTCACGCCGAACTCGCCGTTCAGGTAGACGCAGGACGGAAGAACGCGCTTCTGGTCCTTGAGGAACGACTCGACCATCGCGATGGTCGAGGATGCGGGCGAGTAGAACGCGGAGCCCGTCTTGAGAAGGGCGACGACCTCGCCCCCCGCCTTCCGGGTGCGGTTGACCATGGCGTCCATCACTTCCTTTGCCTTCGCGGCGCTGCCGTGTTTCTGCTCCAGGAGCTCCATGACCGGGATGCCGGCCACGCTCGTGTACCGGACGAGGGGGACCATGTCGTCGCCGTGGCCGCCGAGCGTCATCGCGGTGACGTCGCGGACCGAGACCCCGAGCTCCCACGAGATGAAGGTCGCGAAGCGCGCCGAATCGAGGACGCCGGCCTGGCCGATGACCTTGCTGTACGGGATCCCCGTGATCCTCTGGCAGAGCGTGACCATCGCGTCGAGAGGGTTCGAGATCACGACGACGAAGGCGTTCGGGGCATGCTGCTTGATCCCCTCGGCGACCTGCGTCATGATCTTCGAATTCACCTCGATGAGGTCGTCGCGGCTCATGCCGGGCTTGCGGGGGAGCCCCGCCGTCACGATGACCACGTCCGAGCCGGCGATATCGGCGTAGTTGTTCGTCCCCTTGAGCGAAATGTCGAAGCCGTCGACCTTGGAGGCTTCGGCGATGTCGAGGCACTTGCCCTGGGGCATCCCCTCGATGATGTCGAACAGCACGACGTCCCCGAGTTCCTTCTGCGCGCAAAGCTGTGCGAGCACGCCACCGATCTGTCCGCCGCCGATAACCGCGATCTTCTTCCGTGCCATGGGGTTCCTCCTTGAGGTGATTTGCCTCGCCGATCTCGCTGAATTCAATGCTGAAGAATCAGCCGCCCCGCCCTCCGCGTCCCGAGGCGAAAGGCGTCTCGGGAATGGAACGGGCACGGGCGGCCACCGGGAACGTGTGCCTGGTCGCGTTGATGATTGCACTCCCTCCGCGGGACGAAGGTCAAAGGCGAAATAACCGCAATGGAAAAGCGAGCGGATGGTGACGAGGTGAAGTGTATCCACGTTTCGGGCAACGATCAAGAAGATATTCGCGACGCTCGATCCGGCCGAAGCGGCTCGGGAAACGGGAGGAAGGCGGTCGCGCGGCCGGCCGTCGAGGCGCGCCGGACGGGTTACGGCACGACGACTTCGCGATACCGGTGCGTGGGAACCGGGCGGCCGGGTCGGAGCCGCCCGAGCCGCCGGTAATCGATCTTCACGCGTCCCCTGAGCAGCCCGTCGAGGTTCTCCCGGAGCACGCGCTCCAGCTCGTCCGGGGGCATCTCGATCCGGGCGTTGACCACGAGCCGCGCCTTTCGGCTGGACTCGTCGACCTCGCCCCGCAGATCGACGGTCCCCCTGAGACAGGTGAGGTTGGCGGCGCAGGTCCTGTCGCCCGTCTCGATCAGCATCTTGACGTGTCCCACGGGGCTCCGGCGTTTCCGGCACGCGTCCCGGATCCGCCGCATCAGGAAGTCGCAGAGCAGGCGCCAGTCGGGCACGCAGCACCGGCTCGCATCGAGGGCGATCTCGGCGTTCAGCCAGCCGAGCGCCGCTTCGCCCTCGGCGTAAACGTCGTAGTCGACGTCCGCGATCCGCGTCCCGGCATCGTCCGAAGCGAGCACGTCGTCCAGCCACTCCGCCACGCCTTCCCCCGCCAGGGACGAGATCGCCCGAACCGGGGTGCCGGGGAACGCGGCCGAAACCCTCTTCACGAGGTCCCGTCTCCCGGCCTTGCCGAGGAGATCGACCTTGTTGATCAGGATCCGGTCCGCCTCCTCGAACTGCTTCCCGACGATGTACGCGGCGCTTCGATGCATCCCGCCACGCTTCCCGCCGAGCACGCAGGCCACCCTTTCGGGGTCCGCGAGGACGGAAAGCGGCGCGGGCACGAATTCCTCCCGGAACCGTTCCTTCAACGGCTGGAGGATCGTCCCCGACAGGTCCGTGCAACTGCCCACGGGCTCGGCGAGCAGGACGTCGGCGCGGGTCCCGTTGCGCAGCTGGCCGGCGGCCCGGACCAGCCCCCGGAAATTGCAGCAGAAGCAGCTGCCGGCGACTTCCGCGACGGCCAACCCCTTCCGGGCGAGAAACCCGGTGTCGACCAGCCCGGGGGCCTGGTCGTTCGTGATGAGCCCCACCCGTTTCCCGCGGGCGACCAGGATCTTCGCCGCCGACCAGAGCAGGGTCGTCTTCCCCGCCCCGAGAAACCCGCCGACGAAAATGATCCGGACCTTCTTCCTGGCGGCGATGACGGCATCCCCTGAAGAGAATCGCGAAACAGAAGAAACAATACCAGCAATGAGTCCTGTTTCCAACGGGTATTCGGGTTGCGGGCGCAGGCCGGAAGGCGATCCTCGCCCCGGCGCGGACGGGTCAAATGTTCACGACCAGCGCCGCCGCCAGGACCGTGTCCGTCTTCCTGAGGGCCGCCGGGATCGGCTGGTGGTCGTACCGGACCGTGTATCCGACCTTGAGGGACAGGACGTCCGTCACGGCGGCCGTCACCGCCGTCTCGGAGACCAGCTTGTAGTGCTTCGAGTCGCTGAAATCGTGGAGATACTCCAGCGACTGGGAGCAGCGGCTCTTCGGGGTGAACGCGTATTCGTACTTCGCGAATGCGCGCCCCGTCAGGAACGTCTTGGCCGTGTTGTCCGTGAATTCCTCCCTGGTCTCGTTGAGGCCCGCCTCGGCGAGGAGGACGTGGCGCGGCCCGGCGAGCAGCTTGTCGCCCGCGCCGGCGCCCCCGTAGTACCTCTGGTCCAGGCCCGCGAAGCGGTTCTTGTTCCAGCCCGCCATCCCGTACACGTACACCCGCTCCGTCAACAGGTGGTCCAGGCGCAGCTCGGTAGCGTAGCTTTCCGCGGTCGTGCGCCCCTGGTCCTCTCCGCGCAGCGCGGAAAGGGACCACGAGCCCGTCGTGGAACCGGTGAACCGGTACGAGAGCAGGTTCTTCGCTGCGAGCGTCTGCGTCTTCGTGTTGCCGGTCGTCTGGACGTAACTGAGCTCGGCCTGGTCGCTCAACGCCGCGGCGGGCTTCGCCGGCGGCTCCGCGGCCGGCGCGGCCGACCCGATCAGCAGGATCCCGGCCGCCGCGGCGACGATCGCGTTCCTCATGCAGTCACCTCCTCGGCTTGTGCGGACCTGCCCCCACCATACTACGGATCGGGCAGGGAACGCCGCCTACGAAGCGGGAAGGGCGTCGATGATCCTCCGCGGGATGAAATAGGCCTTCCTGACGTCCGTCAGCGCTCCCGCCTGCGGACCATACCAGATCCCGTCGTTGTAGAAATCCCACCGGGGAGAGCCGACCGGGGTCGGGAGATAGGCGGAACAGTCCTTCCTCACGATGCTGCCCGTGTTCTTGTCCATGATGTACACGGTGTTGTCGCCGGAAACTCCGGAATAGATCGAGTCGCCGAGGATGACCGGATTCGTGAACGAGACGCCCGGCGAAAACGTGTTGACGATGGCACCCGACCCGGCCGGGTTCACCTTGTGGATTTCCTTCGTCACGCTGTTTCGCACGTAGAGGAAGACGTTATCGGCCATGACTTCATCCGAGCTCGCGATTCGCGGGTCCCCGGCAAGAAGCGTTCCGGCCAGCGCCGTCGGATCGTTCACCGCGTCGACCACCATGATCCCCGGGGTCGACACGTACCCTTTCGGGAAATAGACGTTGTCGCCGATCACGGCGGACTGGTACACCCAGGCCCCCGAGCCGCCGACCATGCCAGCCGTGTTGTCCGCCCGGTTCCAGTAACCGACACCGCCGCCGCTGGACGTCCCGAAATAGACATTGGCGAAATTCGGATCGTTCCCGTTCAGCGCGATGGTATGGCCGAGAGACATGGACCTGGTGAGGTAATGGATCGGGTCGGCGTCCGGGACCCTGGCGCCTTCGTACGGATAGTAGTTGCCGACCCAGGTATCGACGCCGTCGTCGTAGATTCCCCAGATGGCCCTGTTGGTCCAGATCGTCAGGGACGACAGATCCGAGATCTTCACCCGGTAAAGATGGATGTTGCATCCCCAGCCTTCGCCGGCGGTCCCGTCGTACCAGAAGAGATACTGCCCGTCGGCGCTGGGCGCGACGCCGTTGTTCGAGGTCGGGATCGCGAAATCGCTCTGCAGATCGACGACCATGTAAGGCAGCCCCGTTCTCCACCGCCAGGTCAGGGGCGCGGCCAGGGGATTCCCGGCCATGTCGATCGCCGTGGTGCTCACGCTGACGACGTATTCCGTGGACCCGGCAAGGCCGGCGTCCGGCGTAAAGGTCATCGTGTTTCCCGACCAGGACAACGTGCCGGGAGGCAGGGCCGGAACCGAAGAGAGGGCGGCCGCCACCGATCCCTCGTTCATCTTCTCGCTGAAGGTCACCGAAAATCCCCGCGCGGGATCGACGCCCGTGGCGCCGTTCGCGGGAGTCGTTCCGGTGATCGTCGGAGCCGTCGTCTCGATCGACGTTCCGTCGCAGCCCCCGATCACGAGGAACAGCCCGAGCAGGACGACAACCGCCGTGCGTATCGCATTCGATGCCCGTCGAATCATGACATCCTCCAGGAAGAGTCGCGATGCGAACCACCGACGGGAGGAGCGGCGGCCCTTTCGGATTGCCGGGCCGGCACCGTCCATCCTTCGGCGGAGCCACTCGCGCGTTTCGTTCACCGGATCATCGGCTGAATCGCGAAGGACCTTTAGCGCGGCGTCCGGGAAGCTCCCGCGGCGCGGTCGCGGGCCGGCCGGGGCCATCCCGGTGAAAGACGGACTGCAGCGGGAGGCGGAAATCTGTTCGAAGGGGATGCGGACCGCGTTTCGGCCCATCCGCGGAACGTCCGGCGCATGGGAGGGAATTGGCCGGGTGCCGACGCCGCGCCGGGCGGCGCCGGGGCCCGATGACCGCGATTCAGCTCAGCTCGATCTTCCGCTCCTTCAGGAAAGCGGCGAATGCCTGGTCCACGACCTTGATGTGGTTCGTCAGCCAGTTGCTCAGGAAGGTGCCGACGGCTTCGCTCAGGGTTTCGTAGACGCCCTCTTCCCGGAAATCCCGGACGATGTCGTCCAGCGTGCCTTTCAGCTCCTCGTGCTTGGCCCTGTGGTTCGCGAGATCCGGGTAGCCGGTCTCGGACATGTACTTCTCTTCGGTGGAGAAATGAAACTGGGTGTAGTTGACCAGGAAGTCGAGCGTGCTCGCGACCTGCGGCATGCCCCGATGGGCCTCGATCGCGACCTGCGCGTTCCCCAGGTGCTCGATCCACTTCTTGTGCTGCTCGTCGATCAACCCGATGCCAACCGACAGGCGCTCGTCCCATTCCATCTTGCTCATTCTCGGATTCTCCCGGAGTGGTTTTCGGCGACGATGGGCCGCCCGGTCCGTTGCTCGCGCCCCGGTCGGCGACGGGGCGTCGGTCTGGAAATATACAAAGGATCCGGACCAAATGCAAGACCGGCCGGCGTGGACAGGAGCCGGGGGAGATCGCGGGCTTTACCCGGTCCTGGACGTCGCCGGGTCGACCCGGCGGATCCGTGCCGGCACGCGGTCCCGGGAGTGGACGTGAAACTTCGTTGCCGTTCCGCATCTCGAAAGAGACGACGGGCGATTCGTCCGTGCACCGGAACCAAGGAGGCGAAGATGGCCGACGAGTTCTTCTGTGACACACGCGAGGTCCGGAGCTTCATCAACGACGTCAAGAGGATCATCGCCGAACCCGCTCCGGTCGAGGAGCGCCTGGCCGCCATCCGGCCCCTGTTCAGCCGGCTGATGTCGGATCCGGACTGGCTGCCCGGAAAGTTCCGCCGCACCATCGAGGCGGGCGGGATGGGGCGGGGCGCCGCCAACTGGCTGCTTTACAGGGATACGGGGGGCGCCCTCAGCTTCTGCTCCCTCGTGCTCTCCCCCGGCGCGGCGACGCCTGTCCACGACCACCTGGCTTGGGGCCTGGTGGGCCTGTATGCGGGCCGGCAGGTCGAGGAGGTCTACGAGCCGGCCGCCCCGGTCCGCCTCGAGGATTCCCATGCCGACCTGAGCCTCGTCAAGATGAACACCCTCGAACCCGGGTCGTTCTACGAGTTGATCCCCCCGACCGGCGACGTCCACCGGGTGGTCACGATCGGCGACGAACCGTCCATCTCCCTGCACTTGCTGGCAAACGACATCGGCTGCGTCTGGCGTCACACCTTCGTGCCTGAAACGGGGCAGGTCGTACCCTTCCGATCGGGATACGCGAACAAGGAGTGCGACGCCGAACGCAGGGCAGGTTGACGGCCCGTTTGACGGACGGGGAGCCGCCGGGAGAACCGGCCGGCTCCTTTGCCGCGGGGCTCCCCCGACCGCGGCGCGGGCGCCGCCGCGAGGACAACACACCCGGGTTTCCCCTGTGCGCGACACCCCGGTTCGCCGGCGACCGGCGGCCGGTCACCTCCGCGCCAACCCTTCCAGCGCCACCGTGTACTCCCGGCGCACGGCGTCGTATCTGACGCTGTAGGCGACCGGGTAGTACCCGTGCTTCTCGTACGCCGCCGGGAGCCTGACGGTCTCCGTGGCCCCCGGCGCCTTCTGCTTCAGATAGGCCAGGGCGACCATCGGCTCGAAAAAGGCCACATGCCCGTCGTAGGAGCCATAGATGAACGTCTTCGTAAAGGGCTGCTTGTTGAACTCGGGGGCGGCGGGGTCGATCCAATGCGATCCCATGCGGGGCTCTTCGGTTCCCTCCGGCAGGATGTATCCGGTCGGAATGTATTTCGCGGACGGCTTGTGCCTCAGCCGGGCCATGCCGCGCCCCCTCACCGTGATCCTGTTTCGTTCAGCCGGGGTGACCATGCAGAAATGAAAATCGAAATGCGGGACATCGTAGACTCCCGGCGGCACGTGTCCCCGCGGGTTCCAGTCCACGACGATGTGATCGAAGGGAGGCACCTTGTCTCCCGTCGGCAGCGACAACTCGTAATCCCACCCGGGAACATCGGAAGGCGGGTTCTCCGGCAGACCGGACAAGGCCGTCTCGGTGAACGTCACGCCGATCGCGCCGGGGGTCCCGTCGGAACGTTTTTCCACCCACGACCAAAGCACGCCACGAGGGCTCGACGACCCGATTGCATCGCCGACGATATTTGAAAATTAGATGCGGTAAACCCGACGGGCAGACGGGTTTCCCGAAAGATCGAGGACGGCCGGGGGATGGGCACCCGGAACACGCCGGTAAAGTTCCGCGGATTATCGGCGTTAATACCTTTGGTGATGACAATACCCATTCTCGTTGATTACTGCTTGGGCTGGCCGGGACGCGGCAGCCAATAACTTTTCGGGAGAAGACGTTGGACATCGGCTCGTTCCTTTCCCTCATCCCGACGGCGGCTCTCCTGCTCGCCGCCGTTGCCGGCATCGCCGGCGCGTACCACTACCGGTTGCAGTTGTCGAAGAAAGATTCCGACCGCGACGAGCGCGAAAGGCAGACCGCGCTCGCCCCCCCGAAAACCTCGAAGGCCGCGGACACCGATCTCCTCCGGAAGAGCGAGTTCGCGGAGGAGATTCCGCTGATCATCAGCAAAGCGGCCCAAAAGCTTCCCAAGGGATCTTTTCCGCCCCTCGCGGTCCGTTTCGCCAAGAGGTTCTTCCGCGCGAGGCAGGTGGGCTACTTCGTCCCGATCGAAGGTTCCTCCGACTACACCTTGGAGGTCGGCGTCGGCTTTTCGCCCGGATGGGAGGGAAACGTCAGGATAGCCTCCGACGAGGGCATGGTCGGTGTTGCGATCCGCAGAAAAGTGGTCGCCGCGCGATGCGACGCGTTCTCGTCCTCCGGCCGGAGATCGGCGTACCCGTCCCTCGAGAATTCCGGGGTGGAGCCCGACTTCGTGGCGCCGGTGATCGGACTGTCCGGAGTCATCGGGGTTCTCGTCATCGCAGGATGCCCGTTTCCTCCCGACCGCGAGAGGATATATGTGTCCGCGCTGTCGGACCTCCTCTCCACCGCGCTGCAGAATGCGGCACTCGCCGAGCTGTCGAAGTCCGGCTCATGGTTCGATCCTCTGACCGGCGTCGCCAACCGGCTGTATTTCGCGCAAAGGTTCGAGAGCGAAATCCGCCATGCGCAGAACTACCGGAAGACCCTCGCGCTGTTCATGCTGGATATCGACCATTTCAAGACGATCAACGACACCTTCGGACATTTTGCCGGCGACCAGGCGATCAGGAAGTTCGCGGAGATGATCCGGGGCGTCACGCGGAGCTCCGACATCGTGTGCCGCTTCGGCGGCGACGAATTCGCGGTGCTGCTCACGTCCGCGAACGAGGACGAGGTTTCGACGTATTCCGAACACCTGAGGGAAAAGATCGCCGCGACGGACATTCGGCTCCCGAGACATGACGCCCCGATCCGCCTGACGGCCAGCGGCGGCGTGGCGATCTACCCCGCCAACGGGCGCTCGACCATCGACTTGCTGAACGCGGCCGACGACGCCCTCTACGAGGCGAAGCGCCAGGGCCGTAACCGGATGATCTTTGCCCGGTCGACGGCGCTGGACGGATCCGTCCTCGATGCCGGAGGCGCCAGGCACGGAACGACCGCGCCGAAAAAGAGCGCGTGGGCAACCGACGACGAGACGACCGCGCTGTTCGCCCCCCCCGCGCCCGGCGGCGCGGCCTCCGGGATCGGGGAGCGGCCGGCGGGATCCGGCGGCGAGGCGGCGTTCGATCACGCCGCGTGCCCGCGGGAGGAGCGGGGGTAACCCGGCCGGACAGCAGGAACGGGTTCACCGCGTCCGGGGGGTGATACGAACCGGCGGCACCGCTCGCGTCACAGTCCCGTCCCGGACCGCCGCGAGGATCGCCTTCTCTCCGGCCCCTGTTTCCGCCGTCCCCGGCGATCGGGTGAACGCGGGTTGCGGGGCTCGGCGGCTTAGCGCCTGCCCTTTCCTCTCCCCTTCGCCCGGCTTTTTCCCTTCCCGGGGCCATCTCCGCCGAGTCCCCGCTTCAGCTCGTGGAACTCCCGCGAACCCGGCTTGATGCCGAGGTTCTTGGCGATGACGCCCCATCCCTTCCCCCGGTTGGCCTGATACTCGTGGAGGACGACCGTTTCGGGCTGCCGGGCAACCTCTCCGACCTTCAGCACCATGTAGGCGTCCGCCGGCTCGCGGACCTTGGACATCAAGATCTCGACCTGCGGCGCCGGGACGCCGAACGTCGCCGACAGCCTGGCCGTAAACGCGGGGAGGTCCGCCCTCGCCTGGACGTTCATGTTGCCGAGGAAGACGTTCAAATCGCCGCCGCACAATCCCGCGACGGGCATGACCAAAAGAAAAGCCGCCGCCATTCCCGCAATCCGCCTGATCATCGCGCATCCCCCCTTTGACAAAAATTGACCCAACTGTTGGTCTTATCGGCAAATCCCGCGGACTTTGATCGATCCTTGACTGCGGAAACGGCCGTGAGAGTATAAGTAGCCGTTATTAAATGCTTATTCATCTAAAGATCAAACGCCTTCCGACCGTCAACTCGAACAGGTCAAGCGGATGAAGCGTTCCGCGACCCAAGGGGGGGGCGATGGACACGGATCAGGCGAAGTTCGAGAAAATCATCGAATTTACCGACAGATTCCTTGCTTGCGGCACGCACGAGGACATCGCATTCTGGCTCGGGTATCGACACGGGATCAAGCATCACCTGCTCGACGCCGGCGGTACACCGTCCTCCGAGGGACACCTGCGGCTCAAGGAGGTCGCCGAGCAGGGCCCTCCCGACCAAGGTCACGCAGACCGATTCGTCGTCGCCTACGCTCGCGGCTTTCGGAGCGGCCTCGACGGTCGATTGCCGGAGGAGATCCTCGCCAGGATGCAGGCGACGTGACCGGGCGCTCCCGCAGCCCGGGGCCGGGAGACGCGGCCCGCCTTCTCCCGCGTTGACCGCGCTCGAGGCAAATACCCCCGGGGATGCCGATCGAGTACCGTCGCAGGCGCGCCCGGCGGCGCGTCGACGGGGGTCTCGCAGCGCCGTTCGCCGGCGCCTTGCGAAGACCTTCGCGGCCGCAATGACCGGGGAGGGGAAGCGGCGATCCGCCACCCTCCCCGGTCCGTCCGCGCAGGACGACGCGGAAAGCCCCCGTCAATGGTGAGCGCCGATCCACTCGGCGGCCGCATCGAGAGAGTCCAGGTAGAAAGGCTGGAACGGTCCCGGGAGCAGTCCCTGCTTCACGAGGCTTCCGAGGTATGCCTCGCTCAGGTTCGTGTCGCCCTTCAGCTTGATGTACGCGTATTCCGCGGCGATCGACGATTCCAGTTCCGGGACCGCGACCAGCATGTTCCACCATTGAATCGCCGGGACCGCCTGCCCTGTCGTCTGCCGATATCTTCTGGACGCCAGGACGAAAAAGTACGGGTCACAGGCGTCGTACCCGACATTGATCCTGTCCCAGGCAGGGGGCGCCGCGAAAGGATCGAGCGGCGTCCCGTCGTAATAGATGATGGTGTCGACCGAAACCTCCACGAGCGAGTGAACGGTGTCGCCGACGTTGTCGAAGAAGGTCGCGTGGACATTGTCGTCTGCCGCAATATGGGCGCCATAGGCGCGGGCGATCGTGCCCCAGCTCGACTTCCATGGATAGCTGTTCGCAACGTAGACAAGCGCTTCCGCGAATTCCGGCGAGTGGACGTACCCGAGCCGCGCGCGACCGAACGACGGTGTCCATGCGAGGTCGGGACACGCGTTGGCGCGGACGAAGAGCTGCCGGTTGTCGCCCGCCGGGAGAACATCGTCATACTGAACGTTGTAGGCAAGATCGAAGCCGATGCCGAAGTGCGTGGGCGCATTCCCCCACGGAGCTGCCGTCCGCGGCAGCAGGAACGATGACGCCAGGACCAGCGATGGAACGAGATACCGTCTCATGACTCAACCCCCCTTCGGT
>JBLMWX010000142.1:0-3737 GCA_050257455.1 Gemmatimonadota bacterium
CGACCTGCGCCCCTCGAATTCCATGAGCACGGCCGGGAACGGCCTCCCCTGCGCCAGGACGCGGGATGGAGGCCACCGAAGGTCCTGCTGGAAATACGAGGGGGCGTAAACCGGCAGCGACGGCAGGCCCGCCGTCACGGCGTCGATGGAGTCGTACTCCTTCAGGAGGTCGCCCTGGACCGTGACGGGGACGCGGTTGACCGCCATGGTCGCGCCCACCAGGATCGCAATTCCGATCCCGAAGGAGACCAGCCGGCTTGATATCGGGCGCGTCGTCATCCCTTTCCCCTAGACGATGAAATAGTTCAACGCGGCGATGACCGCGAAGGAGGACGCGAAGGCGAGCCACCCCCCGTCGTCGCCGGCCCCGGACTCGTCCCCGATCCCCTTGATCCGGCTCTCGATGTTCAGCCGGTGGCTGTACCGGTCCATGTCCTCGACGAGGTGCAGGGCGCTCCGGCTTCGTCCCCGGCCCCCGGGACCGGGCTCCGCCTGTCCGAGGTAGAGGGTCCGCAACGTGTCCGCCAGCGCGACGCGGTCGCCGGTCAGGGCGATCGCGATCTCGTCGCAGATCCGCTCGTCCTCCTGCACGGCCCGCCGGAACGCCATGAGGACGACGGGGTTGAAGAACATGACGACCCTCAGGAAGAACACCGCCGGGAGCAGGGGAAGCCGGCTCCGGGTGACGTGGGCGATCTCGTGCGCGAGCGCCGCGCGCAGCTGATCCACGGGCAGGGCGGCGGCGAGGCCGGACGACAGGGTGATCGAGGCGTTCTTCCCGGTCGTGGAAAAGATGAAGAGGTCTTCGTCATCGACGATGGACACCGGGGGCGCGGTCACGGGGAGCCGCGCAAGGGCCTCGCGGACCGCCGCGTCGGATGCGCCGTCCCGGGCGGCTCCGTCGGGCCCCGCGGGGCGAAGCGCCTGCGACAGGATCGGGACGAGCTCCTGGAACACGAACGACAGCGACGCGACGAGGAACGCGAGGGCGAGGACGGCGGCGACGGGGAGGAACCCGAGCGCCTCGAGAAACAGCCACCGGCCGCTGTCGAACAGGGCCGCGGTCCGGAACGGGATCGAGACCCGGTGCGGGACGGCGAGCAGGTATGCGGGGACCGTGACGACGGGAGCCACGATGACCGCGAGGAAGAGCCGCTGGCGGGACCTGGGATTCCGGATCCCGAAGCTCTTGACCGCGATCTCGGCGACCGCCGCGGCCATGAGCGAATGGAAGAACGACTGGACCACGCATGCGCCGGGAACCGAGCTGATGATCGCCGAAAGGGCCATTCAAACGCGTCCCGTCAACCGGCCGGGCGAGCGCCGGGAATTCCGTCCGGAAAGGCGCGCTCCCTGCGCGTCATCCCTCCTTGATCGTCTTCCCCATCTGGACGACGAAGAGGATCGCCGCGGCGACCTCGACGGCGCCGAACAGGACGGCGAGGCGGTCGAGGCCCAGGCCGACGGGCATCACCGCGCCCGCGAGGAGCCCGACCAGTCCCACGTTGGCCATGAGGAACTGGACCTCGGCCCAGCCGATGTGCGCGACCTTCGGGAGCCCGAAGAACATCGTCGGGATCAGCTTGTACCCGATCCCGTAGATGAGGAAGAGGACGAAGCCGACGAGGAGCATGTGGACGTGCAGGAACCGGAAGTTGTCGTTGCCGTACAGGAGCATCCCCTCCCCGAGGATCAGGCCCAGGACGAGGTAGACGAAGGCCGCGCGGATGTACCGCCGGCAGAGGCGCGCCAGCCGGTCCTGGGTGGCGCGGTCCGTGACGGACGGGTCGACCATCTCATTCCCCCCTTCTCCGGGCGCCCCGCCGCGCGCCCGGTCCGGCCGGGCGGCGCGCGGCGAGGCCGGACGCGCGGGCGATCGCCCCGGCGGCTCCGCCGGTCATGTCGTTCCGCCGCTCACCGTCCAGGAACTCCCGGAGAGGGAGGCGTCGGCCGCGAACACGAGGTGCGCGCCGCACAGCTTCTCGAGCCGGGTGATCTCCTCCCGCTTCTGGTTGAGCAGCGACTCCAGGAGCGCCGGGGACACGCGCACGACGAGCTCCTTGCCCGCGTCCCGGGACAGCTCGTCGTGGACGCGCCGCAGGAGCCTCGCGGCCACCGCGTCGGACGTGGGCTGCTGCCCCGTTCCCCCGCACGCGTCGCACGCCTTCTGGAGGACGTCGTAGAAGGAGATCCCCATGCGCTGGCGGCTGATCGCGACGAGGCCGAACTTCCCCATGCCCGAGACATCGCTCTTGGCCTTGTCCTTCTTCATCCCCTCCTTGAGCGCCTTCTCGACCTCCTTGATGTGGTTGCGGTTCTCCATGTCGATGAAGTCGACGACGATCAGCCCCCCCATGTCGCGGATCCGGAGCTGGCGGGTCACCTCGACGGCCGCCTCCTTGTTGGTCCGGAACGCCGTGTCCTCGATGTCCCGGTCCTTCGAGGAGCGCCCCGAGTTGACGTCGATCGACCACAGGGCCTCCGTCCGGTCGATGACGATGTGGCCGCCCGAGGGAAGCGGCACCTTCCGGGCGGTTCCCCGGTCGATCTGTTCCTCCAGGTTGAACTTGGAGAAGAGGGGGCGCTTCTGCCGGATCAGCTTGAGGCGGCCCTTCTGCTTCGGGTAGTAGACGTCGAAGAACTCCTGCGCCTTCCGGTAGGAGTCGGGGGAGTCCATCAGGACCTCGACGAAGTCCGCCGCGTAGTTGTCGCGCAGGGCGCGGATGACGATGTCCTGCTCCTCGTAGAGGAGGGCCGGAGCCTTCTGGCGCCGGGCCTCCTCGACGGTCCGGTCCCACAGCTTGAGCAGGTTCTGGAGGTCCGCCTTGAGGTCCTTCTGCGGCTGGCCCGCGCCGACCGTGCGGACGATGAACCCGAGGTGCTCCGGGTAGTCGAACTTCTCCATGTTCTTCCGGATCCGCTCGCGCTCCTTCTCCCCGGTGATCTTCTTCGAGATGCCGTAGCGCTTCATCCCGAGCATCATGACGAGGTAGCGGCCGGCGATGCTGATGTACGACGTCAGGGCCGCCCCCTTCACCGGGGACTCCTCCTTGGTCACCTGGACGAGGATTTCCATCCCGGGGCGCAGGTGGGGGCGCTTGTCGCCCTCGTTCCACGTCCCCAGGTTCTCCATGAGGGCGCCGCCGCAATATTCGTTCAGGGGGAGAAAGCCGTGGCGTCCCCCGCCGAACTCGACGAACGCCGCCTCGATCGCCGGCGCGATGTTGACGACCTTCCCCTTGTAGATGTTCCCCTTGAACGCCTTCTTTCGCCGGTTCTCGACCTCGAAGTAGTCGAGGGTGCCGTCGCTCACGATGGCGACCCGGACCTCCTCGGGCTGCATGCCGTCGATGAGCATCACCTTCCGCGGCCCCGTGGGCGGCGGCGCTTCCCCCTCGACGAGCTCCTCCTCCTCGGGCGCGGGACCTTCCTCCCCGGCGGGCTCCGCGTACTCCGAGCCGGAGTCGGTCCCCTCCGGAGCCGAAGGCGGCTCCGCCGCCTCGGCCGCCGTTCCCCGCTCCCCCGCCTGCGGCCCTTCCTCGGGCAGGCCCCGGCCGCGGCGCCGGCCCCGCCGGCGCCCGCGGCGCCGGCCCTTCCGCGGCGCCGTCTCCGCCCCGCCCGCCTCGGTCTCCTCGGCCCCCGGCTCCGCATCCGCGGCCGCCCCCGGGACGGCGGGAACGGTCGCGGCTTCCCCGCCGCCCTCCCCCGTTGCCGCCTCCGTCCCGTCGACCGTCGCC
>JBLMWX010000143.1:0-3679 GCA_050257455.1 Gemmatimonadota bacterium
GCTGGAGAAGCGCGTCCCGGATCACCCCGCCCCCCATCGCGGTGACGAAGCCGAGGACGAGAACGCCGAGAACGTCCAGCCGGTGCCTGATCGCCTTGAAGGTCCCCGCCATGGCGAACGCGACCGTCCCCACGGCGTCCAGGATGTAGAAGAGTTCCCGGGTCACCCGCCCCTCCGCGCGACTATCCTGGAAGGGCCGGGGCGGCGGGCGCCACGAAAGACGCGCCCGGGACGGTTCTCGCCTTCATGATGCCGGTCATCGGGCCCTCGCTGCGCTGCCCGGGATGGTCATCCTCCGGGTCGTGGGGGACCTCTGCAACGCCCTGACGTGACCCGCGCGGCCGCGGATCAGTCGCCGATCGCCGCGTGGTACTGCTGGAGACTCTTCACCGCGCCCCGCCCGCCCCGCAGGGCCGCGATCCCCTTGGCGGCCGCGATCGCCGCGGCGGTGGTCGTGATGTACGGCACCTTGTGCTTGATGGCGGCCTTGCGGATGTAGGAATCGTCGTGGAGGCCCGCCCTGCCGACCGGGGTGTTGACGACGAGGTGGATCTCGCCGTTCCGGATCGCGTCGCCGATGTTGGGCCGCCCCTCGTGCATCTTCAGGATGGGCGACGCCTCGACGCCGTTCTCCGCGAAGTACGCCCGCGTGCCGCCCGTCGCCACGACGGCGAACCCAAGCTCCGCGAACCGCCGGGCGGCCTCCAGCGCTCCCGCCCTGTCGTGCTCGGCGACGGTGATCAGGACCGTCCCGTTGAGCGGAAGCGACTGCGCCGCCGCGTCCTGCGCCTTGAAGAACGCCTCCCCGTAGTTCTCGGCCATCCCGAGGACCTCGCCCGTCGAGCGCATCTCGGGGCCGAGGAGCGGGTCCACCTCCGGAAACATGTTGAACGGGAAGACGGCTTCCTTGACCCCGAAGTGGGGAATCGGCCGGCGGACGAGCGAGAGATCCGAGAGCGTCCTGCCGAGCATCACCTGGGTGGCCAGGCGCGCCATCGGGATGTTGCAGACCTTGCTCACGAGCGGCACCGTCCGGCTCGCGCGGGGGTTGGCCTCGAGGATGTAGACGATGTCCTTCGCGATCGCGTACTGGATGTTCATCAGGCCCACGACCCCGAACTCCACCGCGATCTTCCGGGTGTACTCCTCGATCGTGTCGATGTGCTTCCGGGGGATGCTCACCGGGGGGATCACGCACGCGGAGTCGCCGGAGTGAACCCCGGCGAGCTCGATATGCTCCATCACCGCGGGAACGAAGGCGTCGGTCCCGTCGGCGATGGCGTCGGCCTCCGCCTCGATGGCGTCCTCGAGGAACCGGTCGATCAGGATGGGGCGCTCGGGGGAGATCTCCACGGCCTTGGCCACATACTCCCGGAGCATCTCCTCGTCGTGCACCTTCTCCATGGCGCGCCCGCCGAGGACGTAGGAGGGGCGGACCATCAGGGGATAGCCGATCCGGGCCGCGATCGCCACGGCCTCGTCGAGCGTGCTGGCCATCCCGGATTCCGGCTCGGGAATCGAAAGCTTCGCGATGATCCTGCGGAACCGGTCCCGGTCCTCGGCGAGGTCGATCGTCGCCGGCGGCGTCCCGATGATCCGGACTCCCGCGGTCTCCAGCTCCGCGGCAAGGTTCAGGGGGGTCTGGCCGCCGAACTGGACGATGACGCCCTCCGGCTTCTCCTTCTCGTAGATCGCGAGCACGTCCTCCACGGTCAGCGGTTCGAAGTACAGCTTGTCGGAGGTGTCGTAGTCCGTGGAGACCGTCTCGGGGTTGCAGTTGATCATGATCGACTCGTACCCCGCCTCGCGCAGGGCGAACGCCGCGTGGACGCAGCAGTAGTCGAACTCGATTCCCTGGCCGATCCGGTTCGGGCCGCCGCCCAGCACGAGGACCTTGCGCCGCCCGCTCGCCGTCACGCGGTCGGGGCCGTTGTAGGTGGAATAGTAGTAGGCGGCATTCTCCACCCCGCTCACCGGCACCGCGTCCCACGCCTCGACGATGCCCAGCGACGTCCGCCGCTCGCGGATCGCGGTCTCGGCGACGCCCAGGATCTGCGCGAGGTACCGGTCGGCGAACCCGTCCCTCTTCGCCGCCGCGAGGAGGTCGTCCGGGGGCACCGCCCCCGCGTGCGCCAGCAGCCGCTCCTCGAGCTGCACCAGCTCGCGCATCTGCTCGATGAACCACGGCTTGATGTGGGTCTTCGCGTAGAGGGCCTGCGTCCCGGCTCCCTTGCGCAACGCCTCGTACATGATGAACTGGCGCTCGCTCGAGGGCTCGGCGAGCCGGTCCATGAGCTCCGGCAGGCTCCTTTCGTGGAAGTCCTTCGCGAATCCCAGCCCGTAGCGGCCGATCTCGAGGGAGCGGATCGACTTCTGGAACGCTTCCTTGTACGTCTTGCCGATGCTCATCACCTCGCCGACGGCGCGCATCTGGGTCCCCAGCCTGTCCTGCACGCCCTTGAACTTCTCGAAGGCCCACCGGGCGAACTTGACCACGACGTAGTCGCCCGAAGGGGTGTATTTCTCGAGGCTTCCGTCGCGCCAGTAGGGGATCTCGTCGAGCGAAAGCCCGCAGGCGAGGAGCGCCGACACGAACGCAATGGGGAACCCGGTCGCCTTCGACGCCAGCGCCGACGAGCGCGACGTGCGCGGGTTGATCTCGATGACCACCACCCGCCCGGTCGCGGGATCGTGCGCGAACTGGATGTTCGTCCCGCCGACCACCTCGATGGCGTCCACGATGTCGTAGGACAATTTCTGGAGCCGCTCCTGGAGCTCCGGGGCGATGGTCAGCATCGGCGCGGTGCAGTAGGAGTCGCCCGTGTGAACCCCCATCGCGTCCACGTTCTCGATGAAGCAGACCGTGATCTTCTGCCCCTTGGCGTCGCGGACGACCTCGAGCTCGAGCTCCTCCCAGCCCAGGACCGATTCCTCCACGAGCACCTGGCCGACGGCGCTCATCGAGAGCCCCCGCGAGACGATCGTCTCGAACTCCTCCAGGTTGTAGGCAAAGCCGCCGCCGGTCCCGCCCAGGGTGTAGGCGGGCCGGATCACCACGGGGAAACCGATCCTCCTGACAACCTCCCGCGCTTCCTCGAGGCTGTGCGCGATGTCGCTCCGCGGCATCTCGATCCCGAGGCGCGCCATGGTGTTCTTGAACTCCTGGCGGTCCTCGCCCCGCTTGATCGCGTCCACGTTGACACCGATCACCTTCACGCCGTACTTCGCGAGGACCCCCTCGCGCGCCAGCGCCGACGAGAGGTTGAGCCCGGTCTGGCCGCCCAGGTTCGGAAGCAGCGCGTCGGGCCGCTCCTTCGCGATGATCTCGGTGAGGGACGCCACGGTGAGCGGCTCGACGTAGGTGACGTCGGCCATCGCCGGGTCGGTCATGATGGTGGCCGGGTTGGAGTTCACGAGAACGATCCTGTAGCCGAGCTTCCTCAGGGCCTTGCACGCCTGCGTGCCCGAGTAGTCGAACTCGCACGCCTGGCCGATGATGATCGGCCCGGACCCGATGATCAGGACCTTGTCGATGTCGCCGCGCCTCGGCATCGTTCTCCCCCCCCGGATCGGTGTCGGTATCGGGAATGTCGCGTGACAACGCGCCCCGAGTAGTAAACATGAACGGAGGCGATTTGCCAAGGGTTCGCGACGGCGTCGAAAACCGGTCCCCGGGGAA
>JBLMWX010000144.1:0-12904 GCA_050257455.1 Gemmatimonadota bacterium
GCGTCGATCGGGATCGCCCGCTCGCCCGCGTACATCCCCTCGATCACGTGCCGGTACCGCTCCCCGACGAAGGCGCGCCGGACCTTCCGCGTCCGCGTCAGCTCGTCGTCGTCGGCGTCGAGCTCCTTGTACAGCAGGATGAACCGGTCGATGCGCGTGGTCGCCGGGAGCGTCTCGTTGACCTTCCCGACCTCCTTCGCCAGCAGGTCGACCACCTCGGGCTTCGAGGCGAGGTCGGTGTAGGTCGTGTACGAGATCCGCCTCCCCTCGGCCCACTTCCCCACGTTGGGGTAATCGATGCAGATCATCGCGGCGATGAATTCGCGCTCGTGCCCGAGGCAGACGCATTCCTTGATGTACGGGGAGAACTTCAGCTTGTTCTCGATGAACTGCGGCGAGAACCGGGTCCCGTCGTTCAGGTGCATGACGTCCTTCACGCGGTCGATGACGATCAGGTGGCCGTCGTCGCTGAAGTACCCCGCGTCCCCCGAGTGCAGCCACCCCCCGGCGAGCGTCTTCTCGGTCTCTTCGGCATTCTTGTAGTAGCCGAGAAACACCGAGGGGCTTCGCGAGAGGATCTCCCCGGTCTCCGACAGCTGGATCTCCGTCTCGGGGATCGGCTTGCCGACCGAGTCGAAATTGATGTCGCCGTCCCGGTGGATGCAGGAGATCCCGGAGATCTCGGTCTGCCCGTAGATCTGCTTGAGGTTCACGCCCATGGCGTTGAAGAACTTGAAGACGTCGGGGCCCAGCGCCGCCCCCCCCGTCGACGCGGTCCGGATGCGCAGAAGGCCCAGCCGGTCCTTGAGGGCCCGGAAGACGAGCCAGTACGCCAGCCGGTGCCGGAGCAGCAGGGACGGCGACGGCTTCCGCTTCCGGAACACGGCGTCCGCGTACTCGTACCCGACCGGGAGCGCCCAGTGGAACATCGCCCGCTTGAGCCACGAGGCGTCCATCACCTTGACCTGGACGGTCGACGTCATGTTCTCCCAGATCCTCGGGGGCGAGAACATGACCGTCGGCCCGATCTCGCGGATGTTCTCCTGGACCGTCTCGGGCCTCTCGGGGAAGTTGACGGCGAATCCGGTCAGGAGCGCGGTCGAGAGGCACATCATCTGCTCCCCGATCCACGCGAGCGGCAGGAACGAGACGAACTCGTCGGACTCGAACTTGGGATCGACCTCCATCAGGTTCGCCGCCATCATGAGGAGATTCCGGAAGGAGAGCATCGCCCCCTTCGGGAAGCCCGTGGTGCCCGACGTGTAGCAGATGAAGGCGAGGTCCTCCATCGACCCCGCGGCGATGTTCTGCGCGTAGAGCTCCGGCTCCCGCTGCGCGAGCTCCCGCCCGTAGTTCTCGACCTCCTTGAAGTCGAGGAGGAACGGCTCCTTGTACCCCCGCATCCCGCGCGGGTCCGAGTAGACGATGTACCGGACCTTGGGGAGCTGCTCCTTCATGTCCAGGATCTTGTCGACCTGCTCCTGGTCCTCGGCCACGACGAACGTGGCGTCCGAGTGGTCGATGACGTAGGCGACCTCCTTGAGCGTGGAATCCTGGTACAGCCCCAGCGGCACCGCGCCCGCGGCCTGGGCGGCCACCTCGGCCCAGACCCACTCGGGGCGGTTGTCCCCGATGATCGCCACCTTGTCCCCCTTGGCGAGGCCCAGGGAGACGAGCCCCAGGGAGAAGTCCCGGACGTGCTCGTGGTACTCCTGCCAGTTGAACTCCTGCCAGATCCCGAACTCCTTCTCGCGCATCGCGATCTTGCGGGAGCCGTACCGGGCGGCGTTGCGGGCGAGGAGCTTCGGGAAGGTGTCGTGGGCGGAAAGGACGCTCTTCATGGCCTACCGGGCCTCCAGGTCCACGAGGGAATCGCCCTCTTCGCCGATGTAGGCGCGCACCACCTGCGGATCCCGGGCCACGTCGGCCGGCGCGCCCTCGGAGATCTTCACGCCGAAATCGAGGACGCTCACGCGGTGGCTGATGTCCATCACGACGCCGAGGTCGTGCTCGATGAGGAGGATCGTGACCCCCCACTCCTCGTTGATGTCGATGATGAACCGCGCCATGTCCTCCTTCTCCTCGAGGTTCATCCCCGCCATCGGCTCGTCGAGGAGGAGGAGCTTCGGCTTGAGCGCCAGCGCCCGGCCGAGCTCCACGCGCTTGCGCAGCCCGTAGGCGAGCGTTCCGACCGGCTTCTTGCGGATGTTCTCGATCTCGAGGAAGTCGATGATGTCCTCGACCACGCGGCGGTTCTCGATCTCCTCCCCCTGGGCCGGCCCGAGGAACAGCCCGCCGAAGAGCGCCCCCCGCTTGAGGTACATGTGGCGCCCCAGCATCAGGTTGTCGAGGACCGTCATGTGGTGGAACAGCGCGATGTTCTGGAAGGTGCGGGCGATCCCGAGGTGGACGACCCGGTCCGGCTTCAGCCCGGTGATCTTGCGGTCCTCGAAGTACACCGCCCCCTGCTGCGGCTTGTAGACGCACGAGATGCAGTTGAAGATCGACGTCTTCCCCGCGCCGTTGGGCCCGATGATCGCGTGGATCTTCCCGTTCTCCACGCCGATCGAGACGCCGTTGATCGCCTTGACGCCGCCGAACGACAGATGGACGTCGTCGATCCGGAGCAGTGGCATTCGGTTTCCCCCGCAGGTGATCGTCGCTGGAACAGGCAATGGACGTGCCAAGAGTTAAACGGCGTTTTGCCTGAATTGACCGTATCGAATATAGACATGATTACAACATGTTGACCAGACGAATCTCATCGCCTGGTGGAAGAGTTGGGGACTGCCGTCTTTGCCCCGGCGGGGTCCCTTTACCAAGGAACGCGCCCTGGGTTTTGGCAAATTTGCCAAATCACGCCGGCTTGCAGCTGTCGAGCGTGATCCCGTACCGCTTCATCTTCTCGGAGAAGTTCTTGTTGTCCATCCCGGCCGCCCGTGCCGCGTCGGTCAGCTTCCCGCGGTGGCGGCGCAGGATCTCCTCGATATACCGCCTCTCGAACTCCGAGACGACGCGCTCCTTGGCCTCGCGGAACGGCACGTCCGCCGGGAACGGCCCGCTCGCCTCGCCCGCGGGCCGCGGGCGGAACTCCCCGGGAATGTCGAGCTCCGGTCCCCGGGCACGGATCACGGCCCGCTCGACGAAGTTCTCGAGCTCGCGCACGTTGCCCGGCCAGTCGTACTCCCTGAGCGCCGCCTCGCCCGCCGCGTCGAGCGGGGCGATCGTCTTGCCGCACTTGCGGGCGAAGCGCGAAAGGAACTGGTTCGCGATGACCGGGATGTCCTCCTTGCGCTCCCGCAGCGCCGGGACGCGCAGGGGAAACACGTTGAGGCGGAAGAAGAGGTCCTTCCGGAACCGCCCCGCCGCCACCTCGTCCTCGAGGGACTTGTTGGTCGCCGCGATGATCCGGACGTCGATGTCGATGTGACGGGTCCCCCCGATCCGCATCACCTTCTTCTCCTGGATGGCCGCGAGCAGCTTCGCCTGCATGGCGAACGGGACCTCCCCGATCTCGTCGAGGAAAAGCGTTCCCCCGTCCGCGAGCTGGAAGAGCCCCTTCCGGTCCCCCGAGGCCCCCGTGAACGCCCCCTTCGTGAACCCGAACAGCTCCGATTCGAACAGGGTGTCCGGGATCGCGGCGCAGTTGATCTCGATGAAGGGCCTGTCCTTCCGCGGACTCCCGTAATGGATCGCCCGCGCGATCAGCTGCTTCCCCGTCCCCGTCTCGCCGGAGAGCAGGACGGTCGTGTCGAGGCCGATGACGCTCCCGACGTCCTCCTGGAGCCGGCGCATGGCGGGGCTCTCGCAGACCACGCGGGCGCGGAACCCGAACCGCTCCTGGTTCTTCGAGATCCGGTAGCGGTCCGCGGTGCGCAGGTCCTGGATCTCCAGCGCGCGCCGGATGAGGAGGAGGATCTCGTCGGGCTCGAACGGCTTGAGGATGTAATCCTCCGCCCCCGCCTTCATGGCGTCGATGGCCGTCCTGATGCTGCCGTACGCCGTCATGAGAATCACCGGGAGGTCGGGGAACGCCCCGTGCAGCTCCCGGGCGAAGGAGATGCCGTCGACCCCCGGCATCCGGATGTCGCTCACGACGAGGTCGAACTCGTCCGACGCGAGCCTCGCGCGCGCCTCTTCGACCGACCCCGCGGCCTCGACGAGGAACCCCGCCGACAGGATCGTCTTCGCCAGCGGCCGCCGGAAGATCTCCTCGTCGTCGACGAGCAGGATCTTGCGCTTCATCGTCCCCCTCCCCCGTCGCCGAACGGGAAGCGCGGCAGCCACACCGTGACCGCCGTCCCCGCGCCGGCCGCCGACGCCACGCGAACCTCCCCGCCGTGCAGCTCCACGAGCCTCTTCACGATGGACATCCCGAGGCCCACTCCCTGGGCCTTCGTCGTGTAGAACGGCTGGAACACCTTCTCGATCTCCTCCTCCGACATCCCGGGGCCGTCGTCCTCGACCGTGACGCGGACGTAGCCGTCGGCGCCCCCCGCGGCGGCCGCCTTCCCGCCCGGGTGCGAGTCACCCGACAGCCGGACCGCGACGCGCCCTCCGGCCGGCCGCGCCGCCTCCAGGGCGTTCTTGACCACGTTGGTGAACACCTGCTTGAGGCGCACGCCGTCGACCATCGCCGTGAGGGGCCCGCACGAGTCGTCCACATCGATCGAGATCCCCTTCCGCGCCGACTCCTCCTCCAGCCCGAAGACCGCGGCGCGGGCGATCTTGCCGACGTCGTACTCGTCGAGCTGGAGGGTGATGTCCCGGGTGTAGTCGAGGAGCTCGTTGACGATGATCTCCATCGACGCCACGGCGTCCCGGATGTGCTCCACGACCTCGAGCGTCTCGGCGCCGCGCAGGTCGTCGCGCAGCAGGCGCAGGCTCATCTTGATCGACCCCAGCGGGTTGCGCACCTCGTGGGCGACCCCGGCCGCCATCTGCCCGAGCGACGCGAGCTTCTCGGTCTGGATCATCTTGTGCTGCATCGCCTTGATCTCGGTCAGGTCCTTGAAGGAGGAGACGAAGCCGATCGGCTTGCCCCGCTCGTCGATGATCTTCGCGGTGGACAGGAGCGCGGGCGCGAAGGAGCCGTCCTTCCGGATGATCTCCACCTCGCCCCGCCAGTGGCCCGTGCGGTACGTCGACCGGGCGATGATCCGGCGCTTCTCCCGGTACCGCGTGTCCCGGACGAGGAAGTTGAAGTCGCGGCCGACCATCTCCTCCTCCTCGCGCCGGAAGAGGCGGCACGCGCCCTCGTTGACGGTGGTGATCCTCCCCTCGAAGTCGAGCGACACGACGCCGTCGTCGATGCTGCGCACCACGCTCGCCAGGAACCGTTCGCGCGCCCGGATCTCCTCCTCCTTGTGCGTGATCTCCTCCCGCGTGGTCGCGAGGTCCTTTTCCATCTCCCGGAACGATGCCACGAGCGTGCGGGCGTCGTCCAGGGACAGCGGCAGCATGTCCCTCAGGACGCTCCTCGCGGAGATGGCCCCGATCGACCCGGTCAGGATCCGCTCCAGCCGCTGCGGCAGGTCCATCTGGCGGACGACGGCCTCGCGCGTCTCGCCGCGCGCCTTGATCTCGCGGATCTCGCGCACCACCGCCTCGATCTCCGCCCTCTTCTCGGCGCCCGCGTACCGCGTCACCACCCTCTCCACCTCCTCGAGGGAGAGGTAGTGGGCCCCGGGCACGGCCGCGGACAGCGGCGACGGCAGGGCGGCGCGCGGCCCGGCGGACGCGTGCGCGCCGCGCCCGGCCTGGAGGTCCTCCTCCCGCGACGGCGCGAACAGCACGGAGCCCGCGACGAACCCCAGCACGTTGACGAACAGGGTCCAGAAGACGGCGTTCCCGACCGGGTCGGCCGAAGCGATCCCGAGCAGCCCCGTGGGACGCAGCGCGGCGATCCCGAACGGCCCGCGTTCGAGGATGCCCCCTCCGACGATCCCCGCCTTGACCATCGCCGGGACGACCATGGTGTAGAACCACGCGGCGAAGCCGGCGCTGATCCCCGCGATCGCGCCGCGCGCGCTCGCCCCCTTCCAGTAGAGCCCCCCGAACACGGCGGGGCCGAACTGCGCCACGGCGACGAAGGAGATGATCCCGATCTCCATGAGCACCATGTTGCGCGACATGAGGCGGGCGTAGAGGTAGCCGAGCACGATGACCACGAGCATCGAGGCGCGCGCCGCGGCGAGGAGGTACCCGTAGGCATGGAACCCCCGCCGCGCCCTGAGGATTCCCGGGATGAGAAGGTTGTTCGCGATCATCTTTCCCAGCGCCACCGAGGAGACCATGACCATCGCCGTGGCGGCGGAGAACCCGCCGAGGAAGACGAGCAGGCTCATCGCCTCGTTCCCCGCGAGCATCGGGATGGACAGGATGTACTTGTCCGCGGACGAGGCGGGAAGCCCCAGGATCAGCCCCCCGAAGGCGATCGGCACGACGAACAGGTTGATGAGGAGCAGGTAGAGGGGGAACAGCCACATGGCCGTCCTGATGTGCTTCTCGTCGCCGTTCTGGACCACGAAGACGTGGAACTGCCGGGGCAGGAGGAGCACGTCGATCACCGCGATCGCCACGTACGCCATCCAGCGGGAATACCCGTTCCCGGCCGTCTCGCCGAGGGTGGCCAGCCGCCGCAGGGACGGCTCGGACATGATCCTCCCGAAGATTTCGCCGGGGCCGTCGAACACCGCCCAGCAGACGAAGACCCCCGCTCCCAGGAAGATCACGATCTTGACGATCGACTCCACCGCGACGGCGGTCAGCAGTCCCCCCTGCCGCTTCGTGAAATCGAGGTAGCGCCCCCCGAAGAAGAGGGCGAAGGCCCCCATGCACAGGGCGACGATGAGCATCGGGTCGATGCGGGCCGTCCCCGCCGGAGAGGGGACGGCGACCAGGTCGAAGGAGATGGCCACCGCCCGCAGCTGGAGGGAGATGTACGGGACGCTCCCGACGACGAGGAGGACGGTGGCCAGCGGGCCGATCCACGGGTGGTTGCCGTAGCGGACGCTCAGGAAATCCGGGACGGAGGTGACGTTGTTTGCCCTGCAGACCCGCACGAGCCGGCGAAGGACGAACCACCACCCGAGCGCGAAGACCGAAGGGCCGATGAAGAGCCCCAGGAAGGAGACCCCGTTCTGGGCGGCGTTGCCGATGCAGCCGTAGAAGGTCCAGGACGTGCAATAGACCCCGCCGGCGAACACGTAGATGTACCGGTCCCAGCCCCGGGCCCTGAAGAGCTCGAATTTCCGCTCGCCCAGCCAGCCGATCAGGAACAGGAGCAGGAGGTAGGCGACGATGAGACCCAGGAGGGCGGTGCCGTGGAAGATCGGTCCGGGCATCCGCCTCAATCCTCCAGCCGGCCCGCGACCGCCGCCAGGACGCCCACGAGCACGGCCCAGGCGAGAAACGTGTAGGCGAGCAGGACCGGGACCCCCAGCACCGTCACCGCCGCGTCCGCGATCCGGATGAACGGCCAGCAGAGAAGGAGGAAGAACAGGATCCACAACGCCTTGACAAGCCCCGCCCGGTTCACGGCCCCTCCGTTGATTCGCCGGTTTTCCTATTGTACTATCGGAATGATGAGCGATGCGGCGGTTCTGATCCCCATTCCGTTCCTCCTCGCCGGCCCCGTCCCCGCGCCGGCCCGCGCGACCCGATGAACGCGTCCTCGCGGTTCGCCGCACGATCGGCCCGCGCCGCGCGGGCGGTCCTGGCCGCCGCCCTTCTCGTCCTTGCCGCCCGGCCGTGCGCGGCCGAGATCTACCGGTGGATCGACGACCAGGGAACCATCCACTTCACCGACGAGCTCTCGACCGTCCCCCCGGCTTTCCGCGGCAAGGCGCGGGTCCTTCTCCGCGAGGCGCCCGTCACGATCGTGCCGCCGCCGCCCGCCGCCGCCGCGCCCCCGGGCGCCGGTCCGGAACCCGGGGCCGAGGAGCCCCCCGAAACGGCCGCGGAGCTGCCGACGCAGGCGGAACAGCTGCGGGCGAAGATCGCCGCCAAGGAGCAGCTCATCGAGTCCGTCGACGCGAAGCGCTCGCTCGCGACGAACCCGCTGCGCAACCGTTTCGTCGCCCCTTCGGACATGGAGCTCTACCGGAAATACAAGGCGGAGCTCCCGGGAGACCGCGAGCACCTGAAGGAGCTCGAGTCCCGGATCGATTCCCTCAGCCGTTGAGATCGAACCGCCGCGGAAGCGGCGAGCGGACGGTGACCCGCTCGCGCCGCCCGGGGTGGACGAACGAGACCTCCGCGGCGTGCAGCATCAGCCCGCCGCCCTCCCCCTCCGCCCCGTGCGCCGCCCCGTACAGCGCGTCCCCGACGATGGGGAACCCCGCGGCGGCGAGGTGCGCCCGCACCTGGTGCCGCCTCCCCTTCGCGACCGCCGCGCGCACGAGGGTCGTCGCGCCCGCGCGCCGCACCGGCGACGCCACCGTCCAGTAGCGCGGGTCCGGCTCCCGCCGGTCCGCGCGCGCGCGCACCGACCGGCCCCCCCGCGTCTCGAGGAACGTCGAAACGGTCGTCTCCACGTCGAGGTTCCCGTGGACGAGGCAGGCGTAGATCTTCCGCATCCGCCCCTCCTCCCGCTCCCGGACCAGGAACCGGAGCGCCTCCGCCGACAGCGCGGCCGGCACGGCTCCGCTGACGGCGAAGTCGAGGCGCGAAAGGAGCGAGAGCCCCGGCGCGCGCGCGAACTCCGCGACCGCCGGGTGAAGGTGAAGGAGATACCCCGCCAGCGTCCCGGTCTCCCCGGGGCGGTGCGGCTCCGAGTGCGCGCCCGGCGGCTTGTCGAGGACGGTCACGCCCGCGTCCTCGTAAAGGACCGAGGCGCCCGGGAGATCGGCCGGACGGGGGAGCCAGTCGGCCTGCTCGGGGATGAGGCGGATCGCGACCTCCTCGCCCTCGCGCACGATCCGGCCCTTGGCGGCCCGTGCCCCCCCGACGCGCACGTCCCCGGACGCGATCGCCCACGCGGCGCTGCGTGCCGGAAGCCCGGGAAGCGCGAGCCGCAGGAACCGGTCCAGCCGCATCCCGTCGCCCGGCGCGTCAACCCGGAGGCGAAGCCCTCGTATCATTCCGGGAAATAACGGCAAAAGGCCGTCATGCCCCCTTTTTGGGGCCCGGCCGGCGGCGGAGGGAGGCAAAATGCGGGAACTCCTTGACAGCCGTTCCAAATACTGTATACTGTATACACTGTCGGCGCGTCGTCGGGCATCGGGCACGGTCGGAGGCACCCGGAGAAGGAGGGGCTGGTATGTATACCAAGATCCTCGTCCCGTTGGATGGCTCGGCTCTGGCCGAGCGCGCCGTGATCCAGGCCGAAGAGATCGCCAAGGCCACCGGTGCCGAACTGATCTTCCTGCAGGTCGTCCCCGCCCCTCTCGGGAAGGCGCCCGAGGCGGGGCAGGACGAGGAGATCAAGGCGCTGCTCGAAAGCGCCGCGCAGGCGCGCGCGTACCTCGGCATGGTCGCGACGCGGGCCGGCGGCGCCGGCGTCAAGTCGCGCTTCGAGGTCATGGAAGGCGCCCCCGCGGCCGGGATCCTCGCGTTCGCGCACGACAACGACGTGGACCTGATCGTGATGAGCACCCACGGGCGCAGCGGTGTCTCCAAGCTGGTCATGGGAAGCGTCGCCGAGAAGGTGATGCTCACGACCCGGCGCCCGGTCCTGCTCGTCAAGCCGGAGCGCCTGGCCGAGACCCATATCGACGAATCGGATGTGTTCTTGAGCGCGCATTGATCCAGGCACCTGGCGGGGGACACCCCCTCGGACTACGTCCCCCCTCAACGGCGCGCTCGACGCCCGGCCCACCCCCCCCGGAGGCCGGGCGTTTTCTTTGATGGCGCGGCCGGCCGGCGCGGGCTCCCCCGGGAACCTTTCCGGCCGGTCCGGGTTCTTACGGAGTCGTGAGCGTCCGTTTCCGCTATGGCTCGACGACGGAGGCCCTGATGATCGTGACGGGTTCCTTCGGAACATCCTGGAACATGGAGAACCGCCCCGTGGGGACGGCGCGGATCTTGTCCACCACGTCCATCCCCTCGATCACCTTCCCGAAGACGGCGTACCCGTAGCCGCGGGGAGTCTCGTCGACATGGTCCAGGAAATCGTTGTTCACGACGTTGATGAAGAACTGGGCCGTCGCCGAATCGACGACCTGGGTCCGCGCCATGGCGACGGTCCCGCGCTCGTTCCTGAGCCCGTTGCCCGCCTCGTTCTTGATGGGAGGCCGGGAGGGGCGCCTCTCCCGCATGTCCTTCGTGAAGCCGCCGCCCTGGACCATGAAATCGCGGATCACGCGGTGGAAGATCAGCCCGTCGTAATGCCCGGCCTTGACGTACGCGAGGAAGTTCTCGACCGACACCGGCGCCTTCGCCGGATCGAGCGCGATCTTGATCTTTCCGAGGCTCGTCTCGAGCAGGACCACGGGCTTCCCCCTTTTCTGCGCGGCGTCCGCCCCGAGACCGACCCCGCACGCGATGACGACAAGAACGAGAGCAGTGCCGAGCGATGTCGCGCGCAACGATCCCTCCTCCGGACGGCGATCCGACCATGATACCAGCGCGAACGCCTTTTTCGGAGGGGGAAAAGTCGGGGACGGCCGCCGCCCCCCACCGGTCCCGCCGGCCTCGCCCCGCGCGGCGCGGCGGCGTTCGGCGGGCGTCGCGCCCCGATTTCGGGAAGGACTTCCGCAGGAATTCGACATAGAATGAATCGCTTGCACGGAGTCGCCGCCAGCGAAAACCGACGCACCGGACGATGGCGCCGCGCGAAGGATCCCCGACGCCGGCGCGGGGGCACGCCGCGGCACCGCGGGAGGCAAGGCATGAGCGATCGGGCCGGAATCCGGGGACGGGAACGCCGGACATGAACCGCCCTCTCGTCCGCCTGCTCGCCGCCGCTCTTCCCGCCGCCGTGATCTCGGGCCTCGGGGGGCCCGTTCGGGCCGAGGAGGTCCCCCTGTCACTCGACGCCGCGGTGCGCAGCGCGGTCGAGAAGAACCTGACCCTCCGCGCCGAGACGTACAACCCGGCGATCGCCGACACGGATATCCGCAAGGCCGGCGCGATCTACAACCCCCGGCTCGGCGCTCTCGTCGATCACCACGGGGAGGACGCACCCCTGGACACCGCCGGCGACCTGGTTCGGAGATCGCGGTTCTTCGACGCCAACCTGTCCGCCGATTTCCTCCTCGCCACCGGGGCCACGGCCTCGGCCGCGTTCAGCAACCTCTGGACCCGGAGCACCGAATCGGCGGGGGCGGGAACGGGGGCGGCCTCGACCACGACCCGGTTCGTGGAGCCGAGACTCTCCCTCTCTCTCACCCAGCCGCTGCTCCAGGGGTTCGGCAAGGACGTGACGGAGCAGGGCATCACCGTCGCGAAATTCGGCAAGGAGTCGTCGCTCCTGCAGTGGCGGAATACCGCCCTGGCGGTCGTCTCCACCGTCCGCGACCAGTACTTCGCCCTGATCAAGGCGATGGAGAACCTGGAAACCCAGAAGGCGGCCCTCGCCGTGCTCCAGGAGGTCGACGCGGGCAACCAGGCGCGGGTGCGGGCCGGGGTCCTGGCGTCGGTCGAGCTCCTGGACTCGGCGTTCGGCGTCGCCGAGGCCGAGGTGACGGTCCTCGCCGCGCGGAAGAGCGTTCGCGACGCGTCCGATGCCCTCCGGACCACGATCCAGTTCCCCCCGGGCGTCGACCTCGCGCCGACCGAGACGTTCCCCGACCGCCCCCTCGATCACTCCGAACAGGCCGCGGTGGAGGCCGCGCTGCGGGACCGCCCCGACCTCCGGATCGCCCGCGTCAACCTGAAGACGGAGGAGTTCAACGCCCGGATCGCCCGGAACGCGACCCTCCCGTCTCTCGGGCTCACCGGCAGCGCGGGACTGGAAGCCCTGGGATCGGGCTATTCCGATGCCCTCTCCGACGTGTCGTCCGCGAAATACCCGTTCTGGTCCGTGGGACTCTCCTTCGCCTACCCCCTCGGCAACGACGCCGCGGAGGCGGGACTGGCCGCGAGCCGCCTTCGCGCCCGGCAGACGGAGGTGCAGATCCGGAACCTCGAGGAGTCGATCCTCCTCGACGTCCGCACGGCGATCCGGGCCCTCGAGACGAACTGGAGCGCGGTCGAGGCGGCGCACAAGGGCGTCCGCTTCGGCGAAGCCAGGCTCGAGTCGTTCGTCAAGCGGCAGAAGCTGGGGCTGGCGGTGACGAAGGACGTCCTCCAGGCGCAGTCGGACCTGACGTCGGCCCGGCAGACCCTCACCAATGCCCGCGCCGACTACCAGGGCGCCGTCACCCAGTACTGGAAGAGCACGGGGGAGCTCCTGGATCGCCAGGGAATCCGCATCGACGACGGGACCATCGAAAACCAGGCATGGAAGGACCTCCGATGAAAAGGATCGTCGTCGCCGTCATCGCCCTGGCCCTTCTCGCCGCGGGCGGCGCCTACCTCTACCGGACCCGGAACGCGAAGGCCCCTCCCTTCAAGACCCTGACGGTCGAGCGGGGGGACATCACGCAATTCGTCTCGGCCACGGGGAACCTCAACGCCGTCACCACCGTGCAGGTCGGCAGCCAGGTCTCCGGCACCATCCGGAAGATCTTCGTGGATTTCAACTCTCCCGTGAAGAAGGGGCAGCCGATCGCCGAGATCGACACGAGCCTCTTCCGGGCATCCGTCGTGCAGGCGGAGGGAGGGCTCGCAGCGGCGAAGGCGAACCTCGAGAAGGCGAAGGTCACGGCGGCCAACGCCCTGCGGACCCTGCGGCGCAATACGGAGCTGCTCAAGGACGGGTTCGTCGCCCAGGCCGACGTGGACAACGCGCAGACCGACTACGATACCGCCGTGTCCCAGGTGCAGGCGGCGGCGGCGCAGGTCGAGCAGGCCAAGGGCG
>JBLMWX010000145.1:0-10811 GCA_050257455.1 Gemmatimonadota bacterium
CGCCGCAGAAGATCGTGAGCTCCCCCGCGCCGGGCACGTAAAGGATCTGGAGGTAGTTGGCGATCTTCACGTGTCCCGCGAGGTAGGCGAAGACCATGTACGTCCCCGCCGCGATGATGGACGGCCCGATCGCGAGCCCGTCGAGACCGTCGGTCAGGTTCACGGCGTTCGAGGCGCCCACGATGACGAGGACGATGAAGGGGACGTAGAGGAACCCGAGGTCGGGGTTCAGCCGCTTGAAGAACGGGATGCTCACCTTGGCCTGGATCCCGATGTCCATGGAGATGAGGAGCGCCGCCACGGTCGCGAGGACCACCTGGCTCAGGAACTTCGTCCGCGCGCTCATCCCCTTCGGATCCTTGCGGATCACCTTCTTGTAGTCGTCGATGAAGCCGATCGTCCCGAACCCGACGGTCACGAAGATCGCGATCCAGATGTAGGGGTTCGTCAGGTTGGCCCACAGGAGCGTCGGGACCACGGCGGCGAGCACGATGAGGAGCCCGCCCATCGTCGGCGTCCCCTCCTTGACGAGGTGCCGCTCCGGCCCGTCCCGCCGGATCGTCTGCCCGATCTGGTGGGAGCCGAGCTCCCGGATCAGCCACGGGCCGATGACGAAGCAGAGCAGGAGCGCGGTGATCGCCGCGTAGATGGTGCGGAACGTGATGTACCGGAACACGTTGAAGAAGGAGTAGTCGACGTGCAGCGGATAGAGGAGGTGGTACAGCATGACCGGTTACGCGCGCTCCTTCTCGATGTCCGCGGCGATCTCCTCCAGCCGCATTCCCCGCGACGCCTTGACGAGGACCAGGTCCCCGTCCCGGAGCGCGTCCCTGACCATCGCGCGCAGGCGCTCCCGGTCCCCGGCATGCGTCACCGCCCCGGGGTCCATCCCGCCCTCGACGGCGCCGCGGGCGATCGCGGCGGCCCCGTCGCCGAAGGTGAACAGCCGGTCGACACCCATCCCGGAGAGGAAGTGCCCGATGCGGAAGTGCGAGGCGGGGGACGCCTCCCCGAGCTCGAGCATGTCCCCGAGCACGGCGACGAAGCGCCGGCCCCGGCGGATCGCCTTCGCGTTCCGGAGGGCGGCCTCCATGGAGGCCGGGTTCGCGTTGTACGTGTCGTCGATGAGAAGGCCCCCGCCCCGCAGGGGGACCGGGCGCGACCGTCCCCACACCGCGGCGAGGCCGGCGAAGCCGTCCTCCATCTCCGCGGGGCGCAGCCCCAGGGCGTAGGCGGCGGCCGTCGCCGCGAGGGCGTTCATGAGGTTGTGCTCCCCCGTCACCGGGAGGTCCGCCCCGAATTCGCCGGAGGGCGTGCGGATGGCGACCCGCATCCCGGCGTCGGCGAGCGACACGATCCGGCCCGAGAACTCGTTGAGCGCGACGCCGTAGTACAGCTTGGCGGCCCGGCACCTCCCGGACTCGCGGACCACCCGGAGATCCGTCGCGTTCACGATCGCGATGCCCGACTCCGGGAGAGACCGGAAGAGGTCCCCCTTCTCGCGCGCCACGCCCTCCAGGGTCCCCAGCCCCTCGAGGTGGGCCGGGGCGATGTTCGTGACGATCCCGATGTCGGGCGCGGCGACGGCGCACAGGCGCGCGATCTCGCCCGGGCGGTTCGTCCCCATCTCCATGATCGCCGCGTCGTGCTCGTCCGACAGCTCGAGGAGGGCGAGGGGCATGCCGATGAGGTTGTTGCGGTTCCCGGGGTTGCGCAGCACGGCCCGGCTGCGCGACAGGAGCGCCGCGAGCATTTCCTTCGTCGACGTCTTCCCCGAGCTCCCGGTAATCCCGACCAGCGGGATGCGGCGAAGGCGCTGCCGGTGCGCCCCGGCCAGGTCGCCCAGCGCCTCGACGGGATTGTCGACGACGAAGACCGGGTTTCCGGCCCGCGTCGCCTCCGGGACCTTCCTCGCGCCGTCCTCGGAGACGATCGCCGCCGCGGCCCCCAGGCGGAACGCCTCCTCCACGAAATCGGCGCCGTCGACCCGCTCTCCGGGAAGCGCAACGAAGAGCGCACCGGCCGTGACCTCGCGGCTGTCCGTGGTGACCCGCCCGATGGGCGTGCGCGGCGGGAACGACCCGCCTCCCTTCACGGGGTGGATGACGCCGATCACCTCCTCAAGCGTCATGCGCCCCGAGGCCGGCCAGCAGCCCCCGGACCGCCTCCCGATCGTCGAAAGGCAGGCGTCGGTCCCCGATGATCTGGACATTCTCGTGTCCTTTCCCGGCGATCGCGATCGTGTCGCCCGGGCGCGCCAGCGCCAGGGCCCGCGCGATCGCCGCTCTCCTGTCCTCGATGACCTCGAAAAATCCGCTGTCGGGACCGCCGAAGGACGCGGTCGGCCCGGCGGAGCCTGGCGTCGGCACGGCGGAGCCTCGCGTCGGCACGGCGGAGCCTGGCGTCGGCACGGCGGAGCCTGGCGTCGGCACGGCGGAGTCCCGCAACAGCGGGGCGGCAGCCCGCGCCTCCGCGAATCCCTCCGCCAGGAGGCCGGGAACGATCTCCCGGATGATCGCGCCGGGGTCCTCGTTGCGCGGGTTGTCCGACGTCACGACGACGACGTCCGACCGCCGCGCCGAGATCCGTCCCATCTCGGGCCGCTTCGTCCGGTCCCGGTTCCCGCCGCACCCGAAGACGGTGATGAGCCGCGCCCGCGCGAGCCCGCGCAGCGCCGAAAGCGTCCGGTCCAGGCCGTCGGGGGTGTGCGCGTAGTCGACGTAGATGTGGAGCCCGAGCCGGTTCGGGATCTCCTCCATCCGGCCGGGGATCGTCCGCAGGCGCTCGACCCCCGCGCGGATGGCGTCCGCGGGAATGCCGACGAGGAGCGCGCCGCACACGGCCGCCATCACGTTGGAGACGTTGTAGGCCCCGATCAGCCGCGTCCTCAGGTCGAGCGGTCCCGAGGGCGTCTCGAGGATCAGCCGGCTCCCCTCCCACGACATCGTCGCGTCGCGGGGGTGCACGGGCAGCTGCCGCGACGATCCGAAGGCGAGGGCGCGCGGGAACTCCCGCGCGAGCCGCCGCCCCCAGGCGTCGTCCGCGTTGACGGCCACGCCCGCCCTCTTGCCGCCCGCCGGGATGTACTTCCGGAAGAACGACGCCTTGGCGTCGAAATACGACTCCATGTCCCCGTGGAAGTCGAGGTGGTCGTGGGACAGGTTGGTGAAGATCCCCGCGTCGAACCGCACGCCCTCGATCCGCCCCTGCGCGGCGCTGTGGGACGAAACCTCCATCACGAGATGGGTGGCGCCGCGCCCCACGGCCGCCGCCATGAGCTCCTGGAGCTCGTGCGGGAACGGCGTCGTGAGGCCGGCCCGGACGACCTCCCCGCCGAGCCGGTAGTTGATCGTGCCGATCACGGCCGCCTTCCCCCCCGCGGCGGCGACGATCGATTCGAGAAGGTAGGTCGTCGTCGTCTTCCCGTTCGTCCCCGTGACTCCGATCACCGTGAGCCGCGCCGACGGATCGCCGTGGAAGTTGGCCGCCGCCCGCGCCAGCGCCGCCGCGGTCGACGGAACGCGCACGCACGGAAGCGGCGGGGACGCCATGTCCCGCTCGACGAGGGCCGCCGCGGCGCCTGCCGCCGCCGCCGCGGCGAGGTAGTCGTGGCCATCGGCCGACTCCCCCCGGAGGGCCACGAACAGGTCGCCGGCGCGCGCCTTCCGCGAGTCGACGGCGATCCCGCCGACGGACAGGCCGGCGGGGGCGTTCTCGGCGCCGGGAATGCCCTTCAGGACCTCCGCGAGCCTCATCGATTCTCCGGGTCGCCGGAAAAGGCCACGACGCACTCCGCGCCGGGGAGGAGAGCCGCGCCGGGCGCGGGCGACTGCCGCCTCGCGACGCCCGTGCCCTCGAGGGACAGCTTCACGGTATACCGGCCCATCACGTCGACGACGCGCCCCATGGACAGCCCCCTCAGATCCGGCATGACGAGCGGGCCCTCCGGGGCGCGCGCCGACGCGGGGGCCACGCGGGCGGTCCCGGCCTTCGGGCCCTCGCCCCGGGCCACCGCGCCGGCCGCGACGGTCTCGGTGGGGGGGATGCCCAGGTAGTACGCCGTCTTGACCGCGATCTGGTTGAACGCGGGGGCGGCCACCACCCCGCCGTAGACCTCGCCCTTCGGCTCGTCGATGACGACGAGAATGAGGAGCTCGGGATCCTGCAGCGGCAGGAAGCCGATGAAGGACGCGATCCGCTTGGTCGGCGAGTACCGCCCCGTGCCGACCTCGACCTTCTGCGCGGTCCCCGTCTTCCCGCCGACGACGAATCCCTTGATCCGCGCCTGCGTCCCGGTGCCGTCCTCCTGGACCACTTTCCCGAGGATCTGCCGGATCCGCGCCGACGTCTTCGGGGAGACGACCCGCCGCAGCTCCCGGGGCTCGCCGCGGTAGACGACCTTCCCCTCCGGTCCCCGGATCTCCCGGATCACGCTGGGCTTCATCAGCTTCCCGCCGTTGATCGCGGCCGCCATCGCCGTGCACAGCTGCAGCGGCGTGACCGCGATCCCCTGGCCGAACGAGACCGTCGCGCGCCGGATCTTGCTGAAGGCGTCCCGCGCGGGGACGAGGCCGCCGACCTCGCCGGGCAGCTCGATCCCGGTCCGGGTCCCGAAACCGAACGCCCGGATCATCTCGCCGAAGCGCTTCCCATCCATTTTATCGCTGATCTTGGTCGCGCCGATGTTGCTCGAGAACTTGATGATCTCGGGAACGGTGAGCCAGCCGTAGCGGTGCGTGTCGTGGATGACCCGGCCCGCGTACCGGTAGGCCCCGTTCTCGCAGAAGATCCTCTCGGACGCATCGACCGCCCCCAGCTCCAGCGCGGCCGCCAGCGTGAAGATCTTGAAGGTGGAGCCGGGCTCGAAGCTGTCGGTGATGGCCCGGTTCCTCCGGTCCTCCGCCCGGGCGTCCGCGACGGCATTGGGGTTGAACGTCGGGACCGTCGCCATCGCCAGGACCTCGCCGGTCTTCGGAAGCATCACCACGGCGATCCCGCCGCGGGCGTCGTATTTCCGGACCGCCTCCGAGAGCTCCGTCTGCGCCACGTGCTGCACGTTCCGGTCGATCGTCAGGACGATCGAGTGGCCGCTCACGGACGCCTCGTCCGGGCCGCCGGCCGGTGCGATCACCCGCCCGCGGGCGTCCCGCTCGCAGACGAGGTAGCCCCGCTCTCCCCGCAGGTACTTGTCGAGCGAGAGCTCGACGCCCTCGATCCCGGCGCTGTCCACGTTGGTGAAGCCGAGGACGGACGCGGCGAGCTCCCGGTTGGGGTAGAACCGCTTCGGCTCCTCGACCGTCCCGATCCCGTCGTCGCCGCCCCGCGCGCGGACGCCGCCCAGCGCCGCCCGGACCGCCGAGACCGCGTCGTCGGCATCGCCGGACGGCATCTGCCGGCGGATCCAGAGAAAGCTCCTGTCCGGGGCCATCACCTTCCGGAGCTCCGCCGTCGGCCGCCCGACCCGCGGGGCCAGCACCCGCGCCGCGACGGCGGACGACGGGAGCCTCGCGGGCTGGACGAAGATCGATTTCGTGGTCAGGCTGACCGCCAGCTCGTTGCCGGTCCGGTCGAGGATCGCGCCGCGTTTCGGGACGAGGGGGATGTTCGCGCAGTACTGCCTGGCCCCCCGCTCCCGGATCCCGCGGACGCCGAGGACCTGGATGTGGAACGCGCGCAGGACGATGAGCAGGTAGACCGCGGCCAGCCCGCCGATAACGATCCGCGCGCGGCGGTTCATTTCACCCGGATCATCCTTTCGGTCTGGGGGTCCACCATCCCGAGCTGGTTCTTCGCGATCGCCTCGATCCGCGCCGGGCTCCGGAGGGTGAGGATCTCCGTCCTGAGCAGCTCCCGCTCGCGCTCCAGCGCCTTCTTCTCCTCGAGGGCGGCCGTGACGGCATAGCCGAGCCGGTAGTACCGGCCCGACAGCCAGACGTTGAACAGGGCGACGCCGAGAAGGAAGGCGGCCAGCATCAGGACGCCGCGGCGGCGCGGGAGCGCCGGAAACACGGGCGCCTGCCTGCGGACCTCCAGGATCATCCCCCCGCCGTGGCCGACCATGATCCTCCTCATGACCCCTCCTTTCGTCCGATGCGCCGGGCGGCCCGGAGCCGGGCGCTCGCGGCGCGCGGGTTCAGCGAAACCTCGGCCTCTCCGGGACGCCGGGGCCTGCGCGTCAGCAGCTCGAGACGCGGCGCTTCGCCGGACGATCCGGCCCGGAACGCCGTCTTGACCATGCGGTCCTCGAGAGAATGGAAGCTGATCACCGCCACCCGCCCCCCCGGCGCCAGGTGCTCCGCGAAGCGGTCGAGGAAGGCGGACAGCGATTCCAGCTCGCGGTTGACGGCGATGCGGAGCGCCTGGAACACCCGCGTGGCCGGGTGGATGTTCCGGGGCCACGCCCGCCGCGGGATCGCCCCCTTCACGAGGTCGGCCAGCTCGCCGGTCCGGCGGACCGGATGCCGCTTCCTCGCCTCCGCGACGGCGCGTGCGATGCGTCGCGAGAACCGCTCTTCGCCGAACCGGTGGAAGACGTCCGCCAGCTCCCGCTCTCCCGCGCGCCGCAGGATGTCGGCCGCCGTCGGCCCCCCCGCGCCGGGGTCGCGCCTCATGTCGAGCGGACCGTCCGCGCGGAACGAGAAGCCGCGGTCCGGGTCGTCGAGCTGGACCGACGAAATCCCGAGGTCGAGGAGCATCCCGTCGAAGGCCCGTCCGTCCGCGGCCTCCCGCAGGCGGTCGAGGTCGGCGTAATCCGCGTGGACCGGCCGGACCTGGGGAAGGCCGCGCAGCCTGTCCCGGGCCGCATCGAGCATGCGGGGGTCCGCGTCGGCGCACACCAGGAGTCCGCCGGGGCCGATCCGCCGGGCGATCTCCCCGGCGTGCCCGCCCGCCCCGGTCGTCCCGTCGAGGAAGACCTCGTCGGCGCAGGGCGCCAGCAGTTCCAGGGTTTCCCGAAGGAGGACGGGAATGTGGATGCCCGCCACATCAGATCCCCAGCTCGTTGATCTCGCGCGTCAGGTCGGAGTCCTCGAGGCCCTCCTTCTCGAACCGTCCCACCTCCACCTCCCACTTCTCGCGGGACCAGATCTCGAAGCGCTTCAGCATCCCCGTGATGACGACGTCCCGCTCGAGGCCGGCGTAGGCGCGCAGCGAGGGGGGGATGAGGATCCTCCCCTGCTTGTCCGGGACGACCTCGACGGCGCCGCCGATGAAGAAGCGGAGGAAGGTGTTGAGCTTGCGGTGCACGCTCGACACCCTGGCGGCGACCTGCTGCTCGATCCGGCTCCACTCCCCGGCCGGGTAGACGCAGAGGCACCCCGAGTAGTTGGTCAGCACGAACGAATTCTGGCCGCCCTCCTGGAGCTGCTCGCGGAACCGCGCCGGGACGTTGACGCGGCCCTTGGTGTCGATGGTATATTCGAACCGTCCGCGGAAGATCATGGTGGCCGCTTAAACCCACCTTTCCCCACGATTACCCACTAGCGGCCATTCTACCCAGCACTGCCGGTGTGTCAAGCGATTAATGCGGAAAACTTGAGGGTACGGGAAATAAAATGGTGTTTACGCGGGCTCCCGACGCGCCCGGAAGACGGAGGGAATGTCCCAGGCGCCCGGAAAGTGGAAAGGAGCGGGGAAAACAGGCCCGAGGAGGCCGTAAGCCGGGTTCTGTCCGCGGTGCGAGCGCGCCGCGTGGCAGCCATTTCTCTACGACGCGCGTCGCCGCGCGCCTGAAGCGACCTTGACCCGAGGGCCTGCGGGCGGGCCGCCCGTCTCCCGCGGGTCTCCCCGCGGAATCGCCCTCCTATTCGGTCTTGCTCCGGGTGGGGTTTGCCGTGCCGGGCCGGTCGCCCGGCCCGCGGTGAGCTCTTACCTCGCCGTTTCACCCTTACCGCCCGCTGTCGCGGGAGGCGGTATGCTTTCTGTGGCGCTGTCCTCGGGGTCGCCCCCACCGGGAATTACCCGGCACCCTGCCCTGCGGAGCCCGGACTTTCCTCCCGCCCCGGGGAACCGGGGCCGGCGGCCGCCTAGCCTCCTCGGACCTTCTGGAAATGATCGTCGATCGCGCGGTTGGCGAGGCGATCCGCCGCCGCGTTCTCCGCGCGCTCCACGTGCAGTATACGCGCCGCGGGAAAGCTCCGCAAACGCCTGAGGGCGTCGACGAACAGGGGCTTGAGGTGCGCCGCCTTGACCTTGTACGCCCCGTTGAGCTGCCGGACGAGCAGCTCGGAATCGCACTTCACGGTGAGAGACGCGGGAGCGACCTTCTCGGCCTCCGAGAGCCCCCGGAGAAGCGCGCGGTATTCGGCGACGTTGTTCGTGGTCTCGCCGATGTATTCGCCGAACTCGAGGCGCCCGGGCCCGCCGTCCGCCTCGAGCACCACGCCGATCCCGGCCGGCCCGGGATTCCCGCGGCTCGCGCCGTCGGTGCGGAGCGTGACGGCCTTGCCCTTCATTTCCCCGCGGACTCCGCCGCGGCCCCCTCGAAATAGATGATCCGGTTGCAGTTGGGGCACGAGTAGATGCGGTCGTCCCGCTGGAGCAGGTTGAACAGCTGCGGCGAGATGTTCATGTGGCAGCCGGTGCACGACTGGTTCCGCGCCGGGACGATGGCGATCCCGTCGCGCCGCTCGAAGATCATCTCGAACCGGCGGGCGAGCCCCTGGTCGAGGCGCGCGGCGACCTCGTCCTTCTTCGCCCGGATCGCGGCGATCTCCCTGTCGAAGGCCGACATCCGGGCCTCGATGTCGACCATGCGCTCCCGGTAGCGCCCCCCGACGTCGTCCACCTCCGCCTTGAGCTCGGCCAGCCGCTTCTCCGCCTCTTCGAACCGGGCGAGGATCGCCAGGAGCTCGTCCTCGCGGGCCGTGTTTCCCCGCTTGGTGGCGTCGATCTCCTTGAGCATCGCGTAGTATTCCTTGTTGGTCTTGATCGACATGAGCTTGGACTTCGCGCGCTCGACCTTGTCGCGCTCCTCCTCGATCTCGCGCTCCTTCTCGCGCCTCTCCTTCTGCGCCTGGTCGAACTCCTGCTGCGCCGCCAGGTACTTGGCCTCCCGCTCCTCGAAGAGGCTCTTGAGATCCGCCACCTCGAGGGGAACCTTCCGCTTCTCCGTCTCGACCGCCCTCGACCTGCCCATGATTTCCTGGAGGTCGAGCAGGATCTTCACTTGCTCGATCAAGGTCTTTTCCCTCCCGTCGTCCTCCCCGGCCGGTACGGCCACAGGGGCTCCTGTTCCATGAACACCCGACACGCGACGGTTTCCCGGAACCGCCCCGCGATCGTCTTCCCGAACTCGGGGAGGATCCACTTCTCCCCGGCTCCGTGCCCGATGTCGGCGACCGGCATCGCGCCTCCCGCCGCCTCGAGCGCCTGGTGATACTTCACGTCCGCCGTCACGAAGAGATCGGCCCCCGCGGCGCGCGCCGCGCCGGCGAACTCCGAGCCGCTCCCGGCGACCACGGCGATCCTCCGGACCGTCTTCCGCCGGGGGCCGGCCACCTTGATCCACGACGGACGCACCCTGCGGAACACGCGCGCGAGCGCGGCGGACAGCGTGACCGGATCCGCGAGGTCCCCGACCGCCCCGACGCCGCCCCCGAGCGCGCCGCCCTTGAGCGGGACGACGTCGATCGCGGGCTCCTCGTACGGGTGCGCGGCCCGCACGGCGGCGACGACCGCCGGGACCAGGCTTCCCGCCACGACCGATTCCAGCCGGACCTCCGCCACCCGTTCCTCGCGGCCCGGCGTGCCGAGGAAGGGGGCGGTCCCGGGCGCCGGGAGGAACGTCCCGGTCCCGCGGGTCCGGAAGGAGCAACGGGCGTACGCGCCGACCCGGCCCCCGCCGGCGCCGTCGATCGCGGACAGGACCGCGTCGGCCCGGTCCGGCGGGACGAACACGGCCACCTTGCACGCGTCCGACGGCTCCCCCGGGACCAGCGGCCGGATGCCCGAGAGGCCGATGCGCCGGGCGAGGGCGTGCGACACCCCGCGCGGCGCCACGTCGGCGTTGGTGTGTGCGGAGATGACCGCGGTGCCCATGCGCGCGAGCGCGTAAGCCGCGGCGGAGGGAGCCCGGTCCGGCCGCACGGACTTCAGGGGATCGAAGATCAGGGGATGGTGGGTGACGAGAAGGTCCGCCTTGTGCCGCCGGCAGGCGGCGATCGCCGCGCCGGTGGCGTCGAGGGCGACGACCGCCGACGCGACCGGGGCGGCCGGGTCGCCGAGCAGGATCCCCACGTTGTCCCATTCCGCGCGGTGGGCGAACGGGAACCGCTCGTCGAGGACGCGCCAGACATCGCGGACGGTGACGACGTCCCGCCTCAACGCTGTTCCCTCCCGGAAAACAAAAATGCACCGCGGGACGGTGCATCCGAGCGGATCACGGCCCTTGCGACCGGATGGAAAGTCTCCCGGACATATTCTGGTGGGCCCACCTGGCCTCGAACCAGGGACCGACCGGTTATGAGCCGGTGGCTCTGACCAACTGAGCTATGGGCCCGGAAATTCCCTTCGATGGTCAAATTGTCATCGTAGGCACGGGGCATCGCGTTGTCAACGACAGCCGGCCCCGTCCCGCCCCCCTCCCTCACTCCATGAAGGTCCGCAGGCGCTTGCTCCGGCTCGGGTGCCGCAGCTTGCGGAGCGCCTTCGCCTCGATTTGCCGGATCCGCTCCCGCGTCACCTCGAAGTCCTGTCCGACTTCCTCGAGGGTGTGGTCCGACTTCTCCCCGATCCCGAACCGCATCCGGAGGACCCGCTCCTCCCGGGGCGTGAGGGTCCCGAGCACCTTCTTCACCTGGTCGGCCAGGTCG
>JBLMWX010000146.1:0-11904 GCA_050257455.1 Gemmatimonadota bacterium
GGAACCGGATCGGCGTGTTCGCGATGATGTACGCGATGCACGCGATGGTCGAGGACGGGCTGTCGATCGAGGAGGTGGACAAGATCCTCGGCCCCGCGATGGGGCGTCCCAAGTCGGCGGCGTTCGGGACGGCGGACCTCGTCGGGATCGACACGCTCCTCCACGTTTCCGACAACGTCTACCGGAACCTGCCGGACGATCCCGAGCGGGAGCGGTTTCTCCCCCCGCCCTTCGTCGCGGAGATGGTCAAGCGCGGCTGGACGGGGCGAAAGGGCGGCGGCGGATTCTTCCGGATGGAGGGGAAGGGCGAGACGAAGAAGATGTTCGTCCTCGACTACAAGGCCCTCGACTACCGGCCGGCCGCCAAGGTGAGCTTCCCGTCGCTCGACGCGGCGAAGGCGGAGGACGACGTCGCGGCGCGGATCCGGAAGGTCGTCTCCGGGGACGACAAGGCGGCCCGGTACGCGTGGAAGGTCCTGTCCGAGACCCTCCTTTACTCCGCGAAGCGGATCCCCGAGATCGCCGACGACGTGTACAACATCGACAACGCCATCAAGTGGGGCTTCAACTGGACGCTCGGCCCCTTCGAGACGTGGGACGCCATCGGCGTCGCGGACTCCGTCGCGCGGATGCGGCAGGAGGGGAAGGCCATCCCCGGGAACGTCGAGGCGATGCTCGCCGGGGGGGCCTCGTCCTTCTACCGCCGGCGGGAGGGAGTCCTCGAGTACTACGACTTCGGTTCCGGGGAATACAGGCCCGCGCCGGTCTCCCCCGACGTCATCTTCCTGCCGGCGCTCAAGGACCGGAACAAGGTCGTCCGCGCGAACCAGGGCGCCACGCTCTACGACCTCGGGGACGGGGTGCTCGGCCTCGAGTTCCACACGAAGATGAACGCCATCGACGCGGACATCGTGTCGATGATGAACGAGGGGGTGGCGCTGGCGGAGACGGGCTTCGCCGGGATGGTGATCGCCAACCACGCGGAGAACTTCTGCGTGGGCGCGAACCTGATGCTCGTCTTCATGGAGGCGCAGAACCGGAATTTCGCGGCCATCGAGACGATGATCCGCGAGTTCCAGGACGCCTGCATGCGCCTGCGGTGCTCGGAGAAGCCGGTGGTCGCGGCGCCGGCGGGGATGGCCCTGGGCGGCGGGTGCGAGATCTGCCTCGGCGCCGACAGGGTGAGGGCGGCCGCCGAGACGTACATGGGGCTCGTCGAGGTGGGGGTCGGGCTCCTGCCGGCCGGGGGCGGCACGAAGGAAATGGTGGTCCGGCACCTCGAGGGGATCCCGGACGGCGTCGCGGCCGATCCGCTGCCGTTCCTCCGGAAGGCGTTCGAGACGGTCGGCATGGCGAAGGTGGCCACCTCGGCGAAGGAGGCCCGGGATCTCGGGTTCCTGCGCCCCTGGGACAAGGTGACGATCCAGCGGGACTTCCTCATCCACGACGCGAAGAACACCGTCCTCGCCATGAACCGGGAGGGGTACGAGGCGCCGCGCCCGCGCGCGGACATCGTCCTGCCGGGACGGGCCGAATTCTCGACGTTCGCCTACGCGCTGTACGCGATGCGGGTCGCGGGCCAGATCAGCGAGTACGACGAGCTCCTCGGGAGGAAGATCGCCTTCGTCATGACCGGGGGCGACGTGCCGCGGGGTACGAAGCTCTCGGAGCAGGACCTGCTCGACCTCGAGCGCGAGGCGTTCCTGTCGCTTTGCGGAGAGGAGAAGACCCAGGCCCGCATCCAATACATGTTGATGAAGGGGAAGCCGCTGCGCAACTAGCGCGGGGGGCGATCCCCCTTTCCAAAGGAGGACGTCGATGACGAAAGTCTACATCGTTTCCGCGGTGCGCACCGCGGTCGGAAGAGCGTACAGGGGCGCCCTGAAGGACACCCGGCCCGACGACCTCGGCGCGACGGCGGTCCGCGGGGCCGTCGCGCGGGTTCCGGGCCTCGACCCCGCCCGGATCGACGACGTGATCCTGGGCTGCGCGATGCCGGAAGGGGAGCAGGGGATGAACGTCGCCCGCGTCTGCGCCATCAAGGCGGGGCTGCCGGACTCGGTCCCGGCCATGACGGTCAACCGGTTCTGCTCGTCGGGGCTCCAGGCGATCGCGATCGCGGCGGAGAGGATCATGGCCGGGTTCGCGGACATCGTGGTGGCCGGCGGCACCGAGTCGATGACGATGGTGCCGATGGGGGGGAACAAGCCGTCCTTCAACCCGGGACTGGTCGAGAGCCGCCCGGAGCTGTACATGCCGATGGGGCTCACGGCCGAGCAGGTCGTCCGCAGGTACAAGGTGACCCGGGAGGACCAGGACGCCTTCGCCTTCCACAGCCACATGAAGGCGCTGGCGGCCATCAAGGCGGGGAAGTTCAAGGACGAGATCGTGCCGGTCGCGACGACGGTCTACGCGGCGGGGGACGGCGAGAAGCCGGTCCCGCGCGAGATCGTCTTCGACACGGACGAGGGGCCGCGGGCCGACACCACGATCGAGGCGCTGGCCAAGCTCAAGCCCGCGTTCGACGCGAAGGGCACCGTGACCGCCGGGAACTCCTCCCAGATGAGCGACGGGGCCGCCGCCGCGGTCGTCGTCTCGGAGAAGGCGCTGAAATCCCTGGGCATCGAGCCGATGGCGCGCTTCCTGGGGTTCGCCGTGGCGGGGGTGCCCCCGGAAATCATGGGGATCGGCCCGATCGCGGCCGTCCCGAAGCTCCTCAAGCGGCTTCGCATCAGGCCGACCCGCATCGACCTCGTCGAGCTCAACGAGGCGTTCGCCGCGCAGTCCCTGCCCGTCATCCGGGAGCTGTCGCTGGACCCGGACAAGGTCAACGTCAACGGGGGCGCGATCGCCCTCGGGCACCCGCTCGGGTGCACCGGCGCCAAGCTCACCGCCACGCTCCTCGGGGAGATGAAGCGGCGGGACGCGAAGCTCGGCCTCGTGACGATGTGCATCGGCGGCGGGATGGGCGCCGCGGGGCTCTTCGAACGGGCCTGACCGGCGACGCCGGCGCAGAAATCCCCGGGCCCCTCCGCCGCATCGAATGCCTATAGGGCGGAGGGGGGCACCGATGGAGATCCCGGGAATTCACCATGTGACGGCGGTCGCCGGAGACGCGCAGCGCAACGTCGACTTCTATGCCGGCGTTCTCGGGATGCGGCTCGTCAAGCGCACCGTCAACCACGACGACCCGACCGTCTACCACCTCTATTACGGCGACGCGGCGGGCCGGCCCGGAAGCCTGCTGACGTTCTTCGCGCGGCCGGGAGCCCCCCGCGGGCGTCTCGGGACGGGGATGGCGGCGCATGTCGCCCTCCGGATCCCGCCGGACGCCGCCGGGTACTGGGCCGACCGGCTCGCGCGGCGCGGGATCGCGACCGCGCGGCTGAACGTCCGCGGCCGCGGGGAAGTGATCGCCTTCAACGACCCGGACGGCCTTTCCGTCGCGCTCGTCGCCTGCCCCGGCCGCGACGGCCTCCCGCCGTGGGACGGCGGTCCCGTCCCCCCCCGCCGCGCCGTGCGCGGGATCTTCGGCGTGACCCTGTTGGTGAAGCGCGCCGCGGACACCGCCGCGTTCCTCGGAATGCTCGGCGTTCGCGTCCGCACGGGCTGGGGGACCCGCTTCCGGTGCGTCGCGGGGGATGGCCGTCCCGGGACGACGATCGACGTCGCGGAGCTCCCCGTCCTTCCGGCCGGCACCGTCTCGGCGGGGAGCATCCACCACGTGGCGCTGCGCGCCCCGGGCGACGCGGCGCAGGAGATCTGGCGGGACGCCATCGCGGCCGCCGGGGTGGCCGTGACGCCGGTCATAGACCGGACCTATTTCCGCTCGGTCTATTTCCGCGAGCCGGGGGGCGCTCTCCTCGAGATCGCGACCGACGGGCCGGGGTTCGCCGTCGACGAGCCGATCGGGGACCTCGGATCGGACCTGAAGTTTCCGGAATCGCTCGCGCCGGCGGCGGATCGTCTCCGGCGGCGGCTTCCGCCGCTGCGCCTGCCGCGCGCTGCCTGACCGCGGGCCCGGGTCGCCCGGACGCAAGACGGGCTTCGCCGCCCGGTGGGGGCCGGCCGGCGAAGCCTTCAGGCGAAGGGATAAGGAAGGAGATGGGCGCAGACGGGAGAGGGGTGGCTCCCATCTGCATACTGTATACACGATATTATGGTCCCGCCGTTCCGGTGTCAAGAAAAATGTCGCGCGGCGTCGGGAAATTCCAAGAAACCTGTTGACCGCCCCAGGCATTGACTATAATATCTATCATATAAATCGTGATTTATCTTGCGTGACGGGAAAGGAGCGATGCGATGTCGAAGGAATACAGGCCGGAGACGGTGGCGCTGCACGGCGGGCAGACGCCGGATTCGGCGACGACCGCGCGGGCGGTGCCCATCTACCAGACCACGTCCTACGTCTTCCATGATACGCGGCACGCCGCGAGCCTCTTCGCGCTCCAGGAGTTCGGGAACATCTACACGCGGATCATGAACCCGACGACGGACGTCTTCGAGCGGCGGGTGGCGTTGCTCGAGGGTGGGACGGGCGCGGTGGCCGTCGGGTCGGGGCAGGCGGCCGAAACCCTCGCGCTTCTCAACATCGCCGGGGCGGGCGACGAGGTCCTCTCGTCCGCGTCCCTTTACGGGGGGACGTACAACCTCTTCCACTACACGTTCCCCAGGCTCGGGATCGACGTGAAGTTCGTCGACCCGTCCGACCCCGGGAACTTCCGGAGGGCGCTCACGAAGAAGACGAAGGCGTTCTTCGCCGAAACGGTCGGCAACCCGAAGCTCGACACCCTCGACATCCGCGCCGTGGCCGACATCGCCCACGGGGCGGGGCTCCCGCTGGTCGTGGACAACACGATGGCCACGCCGTACCTGCTGCGGCCGTTCGACCACGGGGCCGACGTCGTCATCCATTCCGCCACCAAGTTCATCGGGGGCCACGGGACCTCGATCGGCGGGGTCGTCGTCGACTCCGGGAAATTCGACTGGGGGAACGGCAGGTTTCCCGGGTTCACGGAGCCCGACCCGTCGTACCACGGCCTGAAATTCCTGGAGGCGTTCGGGAATGTCCCCGGAATGGGGAACGTGGCGTACGCCGTCAAGCTGCGGGTCCAGCTGCTGCGCGACATCGGCCCGGCGCTCTCGCCGTTCAACGCGTTCCTGTTCCTGCAGGGACTCGAGACGCTCCACCTGAGGATGGAGCGGCACAGCCGCAACGCGCAGGCGGCGGCGGAGTTTCTCGCGGGTCACCCCGCCGTCGCGTGGGTGAGCTACCCGGGCCTGCCGAGCCACCCGGCGCACGACCTTGCGCGCAGGTACCATCACCGGGGCCTCTACGGGGCCATCGTCGGCTTCGGAATCAAGGGGGGAATGGAGGCGGGCAAGAGGTTCATCGAGAGCGTGAAGCTGTTCTCCCACCTGGCGAACATCGGGGACGCCAAGAGCCTCGTCATCCACCCGGCGTCGACGACGCACCAGCAGCTGACCCCCGAGGAGCGCGAGGCGACGGGCGTGACGGACGACTTCATCCGGCTCTCGATCGGCCTCGAGCATATCGACGATATCCTCGAGGACCTGGACCAGGCGCTGCGCAGGAGCTGAGAGGAACGGAGGGGGCCGGGGCGATCTCCCCGGCCCCCGTCTGTGATACAATCCAGGGCATGTCCGGCGACAAAATGTTGCAGGGCGAGGGCGATCTCGCCCGGATGTCCCGGGAGCGGATGCTGTCCGCGATCCTGGACAGCCTGAACGAAGCCGTCATCACCGTCGGCCGGGACCACCGGATCGCCTCGTTCAACCGCGCGGCGGAGCGACTCGTGGGGACGTCCGCCTCGGAGGCTCTCGGGAAGGATTGCCGGGAGGTCCTGAGCGCCAACTTCGGGCCCGAGCAGCACAACTGTCCCATGGGAGACGCGATCGAGGAGGGCCGGCCGCGGACCGACGTCGACGGCACGCTGCGGCGCGCCGACGGCCGGATCGTCCCGGTCGGCGCCAGCTGGGAGTTCTTCGCGGACGGATCCGGGGACGTCCTGGGCTTCGTCATCTCGTTCCGGAGCTTCGAGGAGATCGAGCGGATCGCCGAGGAGCGCAAGGGGAGGTTTCCGTTCCAGGGCATCGTCGGCAAGACCCCGCGGATCCAGCGCATCTTCGATCTCGTCGACGTGGTCAAGGACACGGACTCCACCGTCCTCATCACGGGGGAGAGCGGGACCGGGAAGGGGCTCTTCGCCCGGGCGATCCACGACCTGTCTCCCCGCCGGGGCGGGCCCTTCGTGAAGGTCAACTGCGCCGCCCTGACCGAGACGCTCCTGGAATCCGAGCTCTTCGGCCACGTCAAGGGTGCGTTCACGGGGGCGATCGCCGACAAGGTCGGCCGGTTCGAGGCCGCCGACGGCGGGACGATCTTCCTGGACGAGATCGGCGACGTCTCCCCGGCGGTGCAGGTGAAGCTTCTCCGGGTCCTCCAGGAGCGCGAGTTCGAGCGGGTGGGAAGCAGCAGGACGCAGTCCGCCGACGTGCGGCTCATCGCTGCGACCAACCGGGATCTCAGGGAGGCGATGAGGACCGGCCGGTTCCGCGAGGACCTGTTCTACCGCCTCAACGTCATCCCGATCGTCGTTCCCCCGCTGCGCGAGCGGCGCGAGGACATCCCGCTGCTCGCCGACCACATCCTGAAGCGGCTCCGGAGCCGGGGGCTCGACCGGGTGCGCGCGATCTCCCCCGAGGCGATGCGGCGCCTCATGGACTACCCGTGGCCGGGGAACGTGCGGGAGCTCGAGAACGTCCTGGAGCGGGGCGCCGTCTGCGCGCGCGGGCCGGTCCTCGCGGTCGGGGACCTGCCCGAGGACGTCCGGGAGAGCGGCCGTCCCCCGCATCCGGGAGAGGCGCCCGGGGCGTCGCGCGCGGCGCGGCCCGCAGGTTCTCCGCCGCCGCTTCCGGGCGCGGACCGGCAGGCCCCGGAGCGGGAAACGATCGCGCGCGCCCTGGAGGAGCACCGGTGGAGCCGCGGAGCGACCGCCGCGGCCCTCGGAATGGACCGGTCCACCCTCTGGCGAAAGATGAAGAGACTCGGGCTCGCCTGACGCAATATTCTGTTGCGAAATGTTGCATCGCGCGGCCGAATCCGCGGCCCGGGGCGCCCGGCCCGGGCATGTCCGAATAATTGTCATGTCAATACGCGTTGTTATCACGCAGCGCCGCATCGCGGGACGATGGCATTGTCCCTGCATTGACCACGGAGCAGGCGGCCGAGCGGCCGCCGGTGCCGGACAAGAGGAGGCGGCGATGAACGTGGAACGTTGGATCCGGGTGATCGCGGGAACTTTCGTGCTGGCAAGCCTCGCGCTGGGGGTGTACGTTAACAAGTACTGGCTTTTTTTCACCGCGTTCGTGGGCGCGAACCTGTTCCAGTCCGGCCTGACGACGTGGTGCCTGATGGAGTCGATCCTGAAGAAGATCGGCGTGCCGGAACGGTAAAGGGGGAAAATGATGCCGTTATACGAATACAGGTGCGAGTCGTGCCTGCGGGTGTTCGAGGCGTACAAGCGGCCGTCGGACGACGCGTCGGCGGAGAATTGCCCCGCGTGCGGCGGGCGGGCCGCCCGGATGGGGATCTCCCTCTTCAGCGCGAAGTCGGGCGGCTCCGGGGCGGCGGGCGGCCGGACCTCGTGCGGGGGAGGGTCGCGCCGCTCCCCGTTCAGCTGAGGGTAGGAGACTTCGGCCCGGCGGTCGCCGGGCGGGACGGAAGCGAACCGGGAGGGAGAGCGCGCGATGTGGAGCGACTGGGCGCCGCTGGCGATGATCGTCGTCGTCGCGGTGCTCTACCTGTTCACCGGCCGCGGCGGCGGTTGAGGTCCGGGCTGCTAGCGGCGTGCCCCGGCCGTGCGCCGGGGGAAGGAGGTTCGCGATGCTCATCACGGTGAGAAGCAGGAAGTCGATCGCGGAAGTCCGCCAGAAGTTCGAGGACGCCGCGGCGGAGAGGAAGTTCGGCGTCCAGGGAATCCACAACGTGACGGCGACGCTCCGGTCGAAGGGGCTCGCCTTCGACCGCAGGCTGTACGTCTACGAGGTGTGCAACCCCGGAGCGGCCAAGAAGGTCCTGGACACGAACATCCGGATCGCCGCGGCGCTGCCGTGCCGGGTGTCGATCTACGCCGACGGCAAGGACGTCGTGCTGGAGACGATCAAGCCGACGGCGCTGGTCCAGATGTTCAACGAGCCGACGCTCGAGACCACGGCCCGGGAGGTCGAGACGGTGATCGGGGAGATCATGCGCGAGGCGGCGCAGTAGCCGCGCGCGCCCGTCGCGGCGGTCGCGCACGCCCCTTGGCCCGCGGCGTCCCGGTGGTCCTGCTGGCGGTTCCCCTCGCCGTGGCGGCGGCCTGCGACAAGCCGGCCGCCGGGTTCCGGCACGCGGCGCACGTCGCCGTGACGAAGGGATCGTGCGCCCCGTGCCACGGCTCCGACGCCGCGGCGCCGCGACCCGCCGCGGACGCGGACTGCGCGGCCTGCCACAAGCAGGCGCTCGAGCCGTCCCAGCCGGGGGCGGGCGCGTATCGCGTGGGCCGGCGGACCCCGGGGTCTGCCGCGTCTCCCGGGGCGCCGCGCGCGGCGTTTGCGCACGGGCCCCACGCCGCCGCGAACATCGCGTGCGCGGCGTGCCATGCGGATTCCCGATGGCGCGGAAACCGCTGCGTCCCTCCGACCCCGGAGGAGTGCTCGTCCTGCCATTCGCAAACCCGTTGAACCGTTCCGCGGCCCCGCGGGACGGCGCGGCGCCGACCCGTCCGTAATTGCCGAAAATTTGGTTTGATTTTCGTTATCGAACGCGCTAGCGTAGCGTCATTTCGGCCCAAGGGGAGAGGTCTTTCAACCGTCAGCCCGCCGGCATCCGGCCGGCGGCGATATCCCAAAGGAGGATTTCATGAAGAGAGGGAAGTGGGTGTTGGTTCTGGCCGTGATCGCCACGATGCTGGCGTACCCGCTGCTGTCCCTGGCCGCGGACGCACCGGCGGAAGCACCGAAGGCGGAGGCGCCGGCCGAGGCGACGAAGGCCGCCGCGCCCGCCGTCGACAACCAGGCGCCCGCCGCCGAGGCGCCGAAGGCCGAGGCCCCGAAGACCGAAGCCCCCGCCCCCGCGAAGTAGCGGTCTCCCGAACGGGCCGTTCGGAGACCCGATCGACGTTCCGCCCCCGGGACCTCCACGGTCCCGGGGGCTTTTTTTCATCGCAGGATGTTGAGGGTGGGCTTGATGAGCTCGAGGAACTCCATCCGCGTCGACTCGCGCGTCCGGAAGACGCCGAGCATCGCGGAGGTGACCGCTTTCGAGTTCTGCTTCTCCACCCCGCGCATCATCATGCAGAGGTGGAACGCCTCGACGACGACCGCCGCCCCGTGCGGCCGGAGGGTGTCCATGATCGCGGTCGCGATCTCCTGGGTGAGCCGTTCCTGGACCTGGAGGCGCCGGGCGTAGAGCTCGACGACCCGGGCGATCTTGGAGAGCCCGACGATGTTGTCCCGGGGCATGTACGCCACGTGGCACTTTCCGAAGAAGGGGAGCAGGTGGTGCTCGCACAGGGAGAAGACGTCGATGTCCTTGACCGTCACCATCTCGTCGTACTGCTCCCTGAAGAGGGCGCGCTGGAGCACCTCCCGCGGGTCCTGCCGATACCCCGACGTGAGAAAACGGTACGCCTTCTCGAACCGTTCCGGGGTCTTCTTGAGCCCCTCGCGCCCCGGGTCCTCCCCGATCTTGACGAGCAAGTTCCTGATGAGTTCCTGCATAATGGAGTCATCATATAGCAGCGGGAGGAACGTTCGATATGAAAAAGGGACCGGGCCGGCTCGCTGCCGTCGCCGACGGGCTCAAAAAGGCGCTCATGAACGAGATCGAGGGGCGGGAGTTCTACCGGATGGCCGCGCGGAACGCGGCGACGGCCGGCGCGCGGCGGATGTTCGAATTCCTGGGGGACGAGGAAGAGAGGCACCGCGAGGCGATCCTGGCCCAGGTCGCCCGCATGGCCGAGGGGAAGGCCCCGGGGATCGTCCGCGGGGCCGCGTCGCGCAAGGGGATCGGCGCGTTCCGCAGCCCCCTGTTCACGCCGGATTTCGTCGCGCGGGGGACGAACGTCGAAGGCGAGGCGGCGGCCCTCTCCGTCGGAATGACGCTCGAGAAGCGGGCGATCGCCCAGTTCGTCGCCCTCCGGAAGAAGGCCGCGGGCGACGCGGCCGCCGAGAAGCTGTTCGACGACCTGGCCGCGTGGGAGCGCGACCACCTCGACGTTCTCGCCCGGCAATACGGGCAGCTGCGGGAGATGTACTGGGAGGAGGCCCGTTTCTGGCCGTTCTGAGGGCGCCGGAGCCGGGACGGGGATGCGGACCGACGAAGAGCTGATGGCCCTCTACCGGCGCGGGAGCCGGGACGCCTTCGAGGAGCTGTTCGCGAGGCACCACCGGAAGGTGATCCACTTCTGCTACCGGATGACCGGGGACCAGGCGAGCGCCGAGGAGGCGGCCCAGGAGGTCTTTCTCCGGATCGCCCGCGGGGCGGCGACGTACGAGCCGACGGCGAAGTTCACGACCTGGATGTACACCGTGGCGCGCCGCGCGACGCTCAACTTCCTCCGGGACGAGAAGGACGAGAGGGACCGCGCGGCGGCGTCGGAGACCGAGGACGGGGCGGGGAGTTCGCCCCTGTCGCGGATACCCGCCCCCGACGCGCTGAACCCGGAATCCATGGCGTGGAGCGCCGAGCTCTCGGCGCGGTTCCGCGAGGCGCTGGACAGTCTTCCCGAGGGGCACCGCGCGGCGATCGTGCTCAACCGGGGCGAGGGGCTCTCCTACGAGGAAGTCGCCGCCGTCCTCGGCGTCACCGTGCAGGCGGTGAAGAGCCGGATCTTCAGGGCCCGCGAGATGCTGCTGGAGCGTCTTTCGGGGTTCCTCGAATGAAACGAAAGTTGCGGAGAGGGGTTCATAGTACCGAGTGGGGGAGTGCGTCATGAGATGCGGCGAAATCGGCGAAAAATTGAGTTGTTACGTCGACGGGGAGCTCCGGGGCGACGAGGCGCGGGCCCTCGAGGAGCATCTCGCGGCGTGCGGGGCGTGCCGCCGGCTCGCCGGCCGGATGCGGATCCTCGACGCGGGGATCGGGAGGACGGAAGCGCTCGTCCCGAGCGACTTCCGCGAGACGGTGTTCGCCCGGCTGGAGCGCGAGGAGCTGCTCCCCCGCCGGCGCAGTCTCTTCGCCTACGCGGTCCGCTGGGCCGCGGTGCCGCTGGCGGCCGCGGCGGCCCTGGCGCTGTTCGTCATCGCGTCGCGGGACGCGGGCGTCAAGGGCCCGGCCCCCGCGGCGAAGGCGCCGTCGGCCGCGGAGGCGCGGGCGCCGCGCGCGGGGAGCGCGCCGGAGCCCCGCGTTGCCCGGCAGGCCCCCGAAACGTCGACGCGGGCGGCCGGGACGGGAGTCGCCGCCACCGCCGTCGCCCGCGCCGGGGCGGACCTGACGCCCGAAGAGCGCGACATCGTCGCGCATCTCGACGTTCTCGAAGATCCGGCGGCGTTCGACGAGCCGTCCGATATCGACGACCTCGAAATCGTCGAGCCGGGCGGCGGAGGAAAGGGGTAACCGCGTGCCGCTGCCCGGAACCGCACGGGCGCTCCTGGCCGCGGGCGCCTGCATCGCGGCCCTCGCGTGGCAGGCGGCCGCCCCCGCCCCGGCAGACGCGCGCGGACCCTGGGGCCGGGGGCCGGGATCGCACGACGGCCCGGCCGTCGCCGGCGACCGCGCCCCGCGGGGGACGCCCCTGGCGCAGCCGGGACGTTTGACCCCGGAGAAGGTCGAGCGCTGGCGCCGGATGTCCCCCGAGGAACGGGAGCACATCCGCGAGCGGTACCGGCGGTGGAAGGATC